>JBEKJW010000207.1:0-8316 GCA_050011035.1 Candidatus Acidiferrales bacterium | reverse complement strand
TTTCGCCCGGAAATTCGGAGGAACCATGACGCAGCGTAATCGCAACTCACTCCATCAACGTACTCAGACGCGGGATGAATCCACGCGATTCGTGGGCGAACATTTTCGAATGGGGGCGGCTGCCACTCTCGCGCTGGCGCTCGTCGTAGGCGCGGGCATATCGGGCGGCCCACTGCGCGCGCGGACTGCCGGGCAAGAGGCGGCGTCATCACCGGCCGCAGCAAAGAAGACGGCCGGCTCCAAGAAATCTTCCGCGACGGCGACCGCTGCGCCTGCGAGCGCCGGCTACGACTACAAAAATCCGCCGGTGCAGCCCGCGACCGAGAAGCTCGATCTGGAAATGTATGCGCGCATCCGCAACGAAGGCCTCGAGCACTCGCACATCATGGAATACGCGAGCGGCCTTTTCGACGGCATCGGCCCGCGCCTCACGGGCTCACCGAACCTAGCGCGCGCGGATCAGTGGGCTGTGGACCGGCTCGCGCAGATGGGCGCGACGAACCCGCGCCTGGAAAGTTGGGGCGAGTTCGGCCTCGGCTGGCGGCAGATTGGAACGTCGGTGTATCTCGCCGCGCCGGACACCGCGGTGTTGATCGGGCAGGCCACGCCGTGGTCGCCGGCAACGAATGGCTCGGTGACCGCGAACGTGATCGCCGTCCCCTACCCGCAGGACGAGTCGGCCTTCGAAGATTGGAAAGGCAAGCTGGCGGGCAAAGTCGTCCTTCTGGGTAACTCGCCGAAAGTTCCGCCCGATGCCGCGCCGCTGCTGCAGCATTACGATGATGCGAAGCTCGCGCAGATCGTGCGCTTCCCTTTCGACGGCAACCTCGACGACCAGCACGTGGATCCCGACGATCCGAAATTCTGGGCCAACGTTTTCAAGCAGGTGAACTTCCGCGAGAAGATCTCAAAGTTTTTCGCGGACGAGCACGCCGTCGCGATTTTCGTTCCGTCTTATGCGGGCGACGGCGGAATCATGCGCGACGACAACAACACAGCGATGGGCCAGAACGTTTACCTGCCCGACCATAAGCAGCCTATTCCGTCCGTCGTGCTCGCGAATGAAGGTTTCGGCCGCATCGCGCGGCTGCTAGCGGCGAACGTTCCCGTGAGCGTCACGATCAACGTCGATACGAAATTCACCGGCGAGCACGAGCAGGGTTACAACGTGCTCGCCGAAATTCCCGGCACCGATCCCACGTTGAAGGATCAAGTGGTGATGGTCGGGGGCCACCTCGATAGCTGGACCGCCGGCACGGGCGCGACCGACAACGGCGCAGGATCGATTATCGCCATGGAGGCGATGCGCATTCTGCTTGCCGCGGGGGCGAAGCCGCGCCGCACGATTCGCATCGCGCTGTGGAGCGGCGAAGAACAGGGCGAGATGGGCTCGCTCGGCTACGTCCGCAAACACATCGCGGAGATGGGCCTTTCCACCGCGCCCGATCAGCTCGGCGTGCCGGAGTTTTTGCGCGAACGCGTTGGGCCGCTCACGCTGAAGCCCGATCACGCGCTCGTTAGCGGCTACTTCAACCTCGACAATGGCGGCGGCCGACTGCTGGGCATCTACACCGAGAATAACGCCGCGATCGCTCCGATTTTTCAGCAATGGATCGCGCCGCTGCACGATCTCGACTGCACCACGATCTCGATGCGCCCCACCGGCGGCACCGATCACGAGATGTTCGATCAGGTGGGCGTGCCGGGATTCCAATTTATCCAGGATCCGCGCGACTACGAGACTCGCAGCGTGCACACCAATGAAGACGTCTACGAGCGCCTCTCGCCTGCCGATATGAAGCAGGCTGCGGTGGTCGAGGCGATTTTCGTTTACAACACCGCCATGCGCGACCAGATGCTGCCGCGTAAGCCACTTCCCACCTCCGGAACGTTTGAGGACAAGAACGCTCCGCTAAAAGACGTGATGCCTGGCACTACTAAGTAATGAAAAAATGGAGATGTAGTGGCTAGTGGCGGGCGTCGCAGCGGCGATCTGGTCCGCTTGTCCGCTCACATTACTTACTTGGGTAAATTTCCTATCTAAAGGGACGACTACGCGTGAAAGCAATCATACGAATTGCAGGGCTTGGGGTCTGGGTAGCTGTGCTGGCGGGCGCGGCGGGTGCGCAGGAAAATTTGCGCGTGAGAGTCATGGCGATTGCGACGGAAGCGAAAGGCGAAGTTTCCACCGCTTGCCTGCTTCCCGGTTCGAAACTCAATTGCAGCCTCAACGAAATGGGACATCCGCCGATGCAGTCGGTATTCAAGCTGCCGGTCGCCGTGACGGCGCTGCACCAGGTGGAAGGCGGCAAGCTCTCGCTGAATCAGAAGGTTCGTTTCCTGGCGAGCGACCGGATACTTCCGAGCATGTATAGCCCGCTGCAGGAAAAATATCCGAAGGGCGAGGTCGACATTCCGCTCGAAGAGTTGCTTCGCTTGTCTGTCTCCGAAAGCGACAACGTTGCGGCGGACATGGTGCTGCGCACCGTCGGCGGCCCATCCGCGGTGAATGAATACATTACGTCGCTCGGCGTGGTCGGCCTACACATCGAAGACGGCGAAGACGGACTCGCGCGCGATTCGAAAGCGCAGTTTCGCAACTGGTTCGAGCCCATCGGCGCGGTCGGGCTGCTCGATCGCATCGCGAACAATTCCCCGCTGACGCCCGAGCACAACACGCTGCTGCTCGGATGGATGGAGCACAACACACACGGCGAGAAACGGATTCCCGGGGATTTGCCGCCGGGCACGGTGGTCGCGCACAAGACGGGAACGTCCGGCGTGGAAAATGGCGTTGCGTTCGCGACGAACGACATCGGCCTGATCACGCTGCCCGACGGACGCAAGCTTGCCGTTGCCGTCTTCATCACCAATTCGCACGCCGACGAGGCTACGCGCGATGCAGTGATCGCGAAGATCGCGCGCGCCGCCTACAACGAAGCGTTACGCGAAGCTGCGGCTACGCCGAAGCACTAAACCGTACTAGCTAGTCATGAGTGGACGCGCGCGCGTCGGATTACGAAATTCTGGCAAACGACGCAGGCCACTACACAAGAAATTTAGCGGAGGCTTGAGTGGCACAGGCTAGTGTTCGCCTGTGGATACGACTGCACACCGGCAAGATTGCCCATGCTACTACCAGATGCTGTGGCCGGTAGTAGCATGGGCAATCCTGCCGGTGTTGTAGCTGGACGAAGCCACAGGCACAACGTGCCTATTCCACTGGCGTACTCGCCTCAATCGATCGCGGAGCGACATCGACGTTGCCAGTATCGCGAGTGGCAATCGTGGGACGACCGGGCTTCGGCCCTGTCGGACTCGACGCGCGGTTGCTACTTGCCGCCGTTCGAGGCCATCGAGATGGGCGCCTGCGTCAGCCCTTCGACGATGCCGAGCAACTCCTGTGACGTCGGCGCAGTCAGTGGGCCGAACGTCGTGCGATCCGCATAAACGATAAACGGCGAGGTGACCTTCACCGTGACCGCCGCGCCATTTGGCTCGGCGTCCAGCCGCCGCGGCCCGGCCGCCCAAGTTTCACCCGGGGCGAGCACTGCATCTTCGGCGCTGCGCGGATCGACGATCTGCGTTTTGATCTGGCGAATCTGCTTCCCGCTCGCGGAATCGTAAAACTCGACCTTGTAGAAATATGCGCGCACCGGTTTTTTGCCGACGTTCGTCGCCTGAATCACTACGGTGTTGCGCTTCGCATCGATCACCGGCGTGAACTGCAGCCCACCCTGCGTGACGCTTTCGGGATTTTTCGCCGCGACGGCGTCGGCTTCCACGCGCTCGGGCGGTTCGCTCGACGGCGTGCTGCGATCGCCACGAGCGAGCGAAGCGCCGTCCGCCATGCCGAGCAGCCGGAACGATGCGGAAATCTCGAGCGGCCCGGCTGTCGTTCCATCGTCGTAGCTCACCATATCGACCTGCGGATGAATCGTCGCAGGGTCGACGCCCGCCGGCACTCTGCAAAACGTCATCTGCCAGTTCGTGCCCGGCTCGATGTAAGGCTGCGGCGGAAACATGATTTTGCTCGTCATCACGTTGCGCGTCTGCTGAGCATCGCGCAAATCGGGAAAATAGAGAGCGACCGTATAGGCTCGCAGCGCGTGCTCGCCGGTGTAGTGCAGGTCGAGGACGATCGGATTGGGCACCATTCCGGGACCGCAATCGGTCAAGTCGGGTTCGACGTCAGGCGCGAGCGCGAGGTGCAGCGGCGTCGCATCATCGATGGGCGAGACGACGCCAACCGCTTGTGCCTGCAATTGTGTCGCGAAAGTGGCAGCGCCACATACGAAGACTAGCGAGAGAAATCGGGGGCCGAGGTTCGAGGGCATGAGAACCTCCGTTCGAGCGAGCTGGCGTCGTTTGAGCCGCCTACTTTAAGGCACTCTAACACCGGAGAACGCGATTCGTCGCCGAGTTGCGCGAGAGGCAGAGCTTGGGTTGTGGCTGTAGGAACTCACAGGCAAGACGTGCCTATTCCACCGGCGTGCTCACCTAAGTCGATCGCGGACCGGCGTCGTTACTGCCAGTATTTCGTGTGCCGATCGTCGGACGACCGGGCTTCGGCCCTGTCGGACAGACCTAGGCTTTCAAATCCAGCGAGGCCTCGCCCGTTTGCGGATTGAACGGGATCGAGTTGTGTTCGTGGACGATGAGCCATCGGCCGTGGCAACGGCGGAAGCAGATTGTTGAGCGCCACCACATGTCGAGCTTGGAGCCGTGCGTGTGCGTCGCAGTCACGTGATTGAGGCTGTGCGCGAACGCAACGTCACCGGAAGCGGCGATGTGAAGGTGCTTGGTTTCAAACTCCATGGGGCCGGAGAACGCGCCGAACCATTCGCGCGTGCGCTCTTCGGCGGCTGCGGCGCCCTGGGATTCGAGCGGGCCGACGACGTCGAATTGGAATACTTCGGGCGCAAATTGGTCGACGGCAGAGGCGACGTTTTTCGAGACGATTGCGGCGGCGCGTTCATCGAGCAGACGGCGGATTTGGACTTCAGCGGTTTCAACTTGCGCAGGTGCGGACATGTGGCCCTCCTCGCGATCCTACCTACTTAGATGCGAAATTTAGCCGGCGAGGGCTTTTTTGGACAATGACGTATCGCCACGGGCTACATGGGAAGCAACGATTTAAGCGCGTGCAACATCCCGTAGACATGCACAAGCAAAGGGGCACCGCGTTATGCGGACCGGTGTCCAACTGAAATATTGAAGGTGCTGGAGGTGCGTCGATGGGGCGTTTCCTCGGGTTGAGATGCGCGCCAGTCGGAATTTCGTGCGCAAGCTTTTGTGCAACGTGCGCGCTCCTCACTGCACTCACATGCGCGCCGCAAAAGTGCGCGGCACAATCTTCGACCGACGGTTCTACTGACGCGCCCGACGCCAAGCCCAGCGCACCGAACGCAGCCGACGATTACATTGGCCCCGGTCCCGCTGCCGCGGATCAGCCAGCGGCACCCACCAAACCGTATTCCCCGACAGGGCCATACGTTCCGCCCACACCCGCGATGATTGAAACCTGGCTCGCGAGCGGCGATCCGCGCATGGTGGCCTGGGGCGCGCACTACGCCGCCGAGACGCACGACGTTGCGTCGGTCCCCGCACTGACCGCGCTCGCGAACCGCTGGCAGCGGCAGTCACTGGTCACCTACGAACACGACGGCGACGGGCGTCCCGTCTACTCCGACGTCCAAATCGACCAGCGCGACGCGATGGCCGGCGTGCTCGATGCACTCATCCAGTTCAACGCCGAGCCGTCGCACGACGCGCTGCGAGAACTCGCTACCGACTTTCCCGCAAACACGGCGATATTTTTGGCGCGCATGCCCGCGAACGAGTCTAACGACCTGCGCCTCGAATTTTTCCGCGATCCGTCCTACGCGACCAGCAGCCTCCGCTATATCGCCGCTGCGCTACTCGCCCGAGAGCCGCAGATGGGGTTTGCGGCGAAATTGATGAGTGGCATTCGCGTCCGCGCGGAAGTCGCGGTGGTTTTGCCGAACTCGAGAGCGGGTGGCAGCGGAACATCCGCCGATTGTGGCATCGCAATCTCGGCGACGCGCGATGCTTGGCCGCCGACGCCGTATTACGGCCTGCATGTCGCGGCGGGACCGGGCGCGGTCCAACTTCTCGGGGGTGCTGAACCGGTTTACAGCGAGCGATTCACGGCAATGCACTTCGCTCCGTATCCGTGCGCCGGCGGAATTATCCTGTCGTCTGAAAGTCGGAGGCGCTTGGTTGCGATGATGCTCGGCGTGAAGCCTGAAGCAATCTCGTGGCAGGTGCAAGTTTCGAAAACGATTGTTTATCGTTCCCAGCCACAGTACGAGGCCGACCTGCTTGCCTTCGTGAATGGCGAGATCGAAAAGGAGCGCGCGACGGCGGAAGCGCTTGCCGACAAGAACCTGATCGTTCCGGGGGATGTCGCGAGTGCGCTGCCGGAAATATTCTTGATCGTGGACGACCAGCGAGGACAGGACGCGGCGCCTCTGCAGGAACCTACCAACTTTCCGTCACAAGTGCTGCATGGCGATTACCACAAGTGGCCGGAGGAGTAGCGGCCATCGCGCGCTTTGAATCACAGCGGCGCTTTCGACGGGCCGTCGGCGCAGCGGCGCGCTCGGGTTGCGAGTGAAGATCGCGATACTGGCAACGGTCGCGGATCGGACTACGACACGAATTAGGTGGAGGCTTGAGAGGCACAGGCTGGTGTTCGCCAGTAGATACAACTGCACACCGGCAAGATTGCCCATGCTACTACCGGTGGCTGAGTCTGGCAGTAGCATGGGCAATCTTGCCGGTGTTGTAGCTGTAAGAAGGCACAGGCATGACGTGCCTGTGCCACTGGCGTGCTCGCTTGGGTTGATCGCGGACCGGCGTCGACCTTGCCAGTATTGCGAACAACCTTCGTCGGACGACCGGGCTTCGGCCCTGTCGGACTCTCGCGCGCGCTTCGCGTGCGAGAGACTACTCGTAGCGCAGAGCGACCATGGGATCGACGCCCATGGCTCGGCGCGTGGGGATGTAGCACGCGGCTAGCGCGACGGCCGTGAGAATTACGGCGACACCTGCAAACGTGACCGGGTCGGTGGCGCTGACGCCGTAAAGCATCTTGGTTAGCAAGCGCGTGAGGAAAAAGCTCGCCACTAAGCCAACCACGACACCCGCGAGCGCCATCTGCATGCCTTCGCCCAGCATGAGCTTCAGCACGTCTTCGCGTTGCGCGCCGAGAGCGATGCGGATGCCGATCTCGTGCGTGCGTTGCGTGACGACGTAGGAAATCACGCCAAAAATTCCCACGCACGATAGCAGCAACGCCAGCACCGCGAACACCGCCAGCAGAATCATCGAGAAGCGCCGCGCGGCCATGGAATCGGCGATGATGCTGTCCATGCTGGCCACACCGAACGTGACGTTCTCGCTGTTCAAGCCCTCGAGCGTTTTCTTCCACGTAGTCGTCATCGCCAGCGGCGGACCGGCCGTGCGAATCACCACTCGCGCTTGCGGCGGGCCGGTGAGAAACATGTCGGGGATCTGCGCGATCGGCATGTAGAGCTGCGCCTGCAACTTGTTCGTCGCGTCGGTATCGAGGCCCCAGTGCTTCACGTGGTTCACGACGCCGACGATTTGCGGGTGCGTGTTGATGATGCCGATGTTGAGATATTTGCCGACGGCATCCTGGCCGGGGAAATACTTCTGCGCGAATTTTTCGTCGACCACGACGACGGGCATGCCGGTATTGTTGTCGGCTGCGGTAAGGTTGCGGCCACTCTTGAGCTGGATGCTCATCGTATCCAGGTAACCGTCATCGACGAAGTAGAACAGGCAATTCTCCATGTCGGTGGTCGCGGCGGGTTTGGGCTTGCCGTCAATCCAGAAAGGAAGCTCGTTGTCACCCTGCATGGGCAGCGCGCCGCCCGTGAGCGAAAGCGCTTTCACGCCGGGAAGACTGGCCAGGGCTTCGCGTGCGCGAAGCATCGCATCGCGCGAACGTTGGGGCGTAGCACCGTCGGCGGCGTCAAGGACCATGCCGAACGTCGCGACGTTGTGAGGATTGAAGCCGGGATCGACGTTCCAGAGATCCACGAGGCTGCGAATCATCAGACCCGCGCCAACCAGCAGCACCAGGGCCATGGCCATTTCGATCGCGACGAACACGGATTGCGCGCGGTGTTTTGCGCCGCTCGCGCCGCGCCCGCTTTCTTTCAAAGTTTCCTGCACGTTCGGTTGCATGGTCTTCAGCGCCGGAGCCAGGCCGAATACGACTCCCGCGAGGATCGAAATGCCGAGAGTGAATAGCACCACGCGGAA
>JBEKJW010000206.1:0-8317 GCA_050011035.1 Candidatus Acidiferrales bacterium | reverse complement strand
ACGAGCTTAATTTCCCGCCGGAGGCGGCGCGTCGTGCTTGGACATTTCCGCGCCGATCGCCACGGCGTTCCGGAACTGCTGCATCAGATCGGAGATCGCGTTCGGCGTGTGCGGCACGAGAATCGTATTCGTGCGGTCGTTCGAAGCAATATCTTTCAGTGTGTCGAAGTATTGCGTCATCATCACCAGCGCGAACACTTCGCGCGGATCCACCTTCGTCGCGGTCGCCAGCGCTTCCACCGACTCCTGCAAGCCGCCGATGATGGCTTTGCGCTGGTTGGCGATGCCCTCACCCTGCAGTTTCTTCGATTCGGCTTCGGCCTCGGCTTTCTTCACAAAGATGATTTTGTCCGCGTCGGCTTTGGCCGAGGCGGCATCGCGTTCGCGTTGCGCGGCGTTGATGTCGTTCATCGCTTCCTTCACGTGCGCGTCGGGAACGATGTCCGTGACCAGCACTTTCACGATTTCGTAGCCAAAGTCTTTCATCGAAGTGTCGAGGAGAGCCTTCACGTCGTCGGCGATGGTTCCCTGATTCTCGAACGCATCGTCGAGCTTCATCTTCGGAACGTGGCCGAGAATGCCGTTGTACACGTAGGACTCGATCTGGCGGTCCGGATCGGTGAGCCGGTAGTAAGCGTCATACACTTTTTCGGGCAACACGCGGTACTGAATGGCAACGGGGATCGTGACGAACACGTTGTCCTGTGTCTTGGTCTCGATTTTGGCGATGAGCTGCTCCACGCGCAGGCTCATCCGGTGCACTACGGTATCGACGATCGGCAGCTTGAAGTTGATGCCGGCCTGCGCGATCTTCTGAAATTTTCCGAGGCGCTGCACAATCGCGACTTGCTGCGTATCCACCGTGAAAAACGAGCCGAAGAAAATAATCAGCGCGAAAATCACCACGAACCCGAAAAATACGAGTCCCACGCCTTCCATGGTTTCAATCTCCTCGCAGCCGCGGGCGATTCCAGGCGTCTGGAGCGGCTTCCCGTGTGAATCTTTTACCACCGACTGCGGAAAACGCTGAGTTCATTTCGCGCGCGTGTTTCCGCTTCAGATGCCGGAACGCCACACGATTTTTCCGTCGACCATCGTGAGCAGCACTTCGGTCTTGCCGATTGTGTTCGGCGGAATTTTGTAAAGATCCTGCGAGAGCACGATCACGTCGGCGAGGTAGCCCGGCTTGAGCTGGCCGAGGCGGTCGTCCATGAATTCTGAGTAGGCGGCGTTTCGCGTGTAGCCCGCGAGCATTTCGTCGAGTGTTAGCGCCTGCTTGGGATACCAGCCACCGGCGGGCTGGCCGTCCGGAGTCTGGCGCGTTGCGCCGGTCTGCATGATCGCAAATGGATTGATGGGCTCGACGGGCCAGTCGCTACCCATGATCAGCGTGGCGCCGGCAGAGATCACATCGTGCCACGGAATGCCGTCCGCCATCCGTGCGGTGCCGACGCCTGCGCCCCACGGCTCGTCAAGGGACGCGCAACACCAGGGCTGAAACGCCGCTAGAATTTCCAGTTCTGCAGGCCGCGCTCGATCGGACGCAGCGACGACCTCCATGTGCTCGATGCGCCAGCGGCGGTCGCGCGGGCCGTCCTGCTTTTCGACGGCTTCGTACGCGTCCAGCACTGTGCGTACGGCGGCGTCGCCTACGGCATGGGTCATTACCTGGAAGCCGTGTTGATCGAGGATCAGATAGTCGCGTTTCAGTTCGTCCGGCGTGTACAGCAATGTGCCCTTCTCGCCCGGAAATTTGGCGTTCGCGTAAGGCGCGAGCATTGCCGCCGTGTGCGTTTCCACTACGCCATCGGAAAAGAACTTCACCGTGCCGAATCGCACCCAGTCGCCTGTGAATTTCGTGCGCGCGCTTTCGAGTTCGGCGAGCTCCGCGTCGGAAAGTGAGTGCCTGCTACCGACGCCGTTGGACATGGAGGTGGTCATTCGCACGGTCAGTTCGCCGCGATCGCGTAACTTTGTGTAAAGCTCCATTTCGTGAGCGGTGCCGCTGGCGTTGATCACTCCGGTGATTCCCTGTCGGTTCGCCGCGGCCGTACCCTCGCGAATATCCTGAAGCAGCATTTCGTCGTCGAGCGCGGCGGCGACCAGATATTGCGCGCCTTCTTCCAGAACGCCCGTGGCGTCGCCGGTTTTCGGATCGCGGACGATGATGCCGTGCAATTCCGGCGTGTTGGGATTCGGCGTATCGTGCGTGATTTTCGCGCGAGCGAGCGCCGCGGAGTTGGCCAGGGCGCTGTGCGTGTCGCTGGATAGAAGCAGGACGGGGCGATTCGGAAAGATGCCGTCGAGAATCTCTTTTGTCGGCAAGCCGCCAGGCCAGAAGCTGCCGTAATCCCAACCGCCGCCGAAAATCCAGGCGTCGCCCGGATGCGACTTCGCGTATTCGGTAAGGCGAGCCTTCACAGCGTCGATGCTGTCGAGCGCTGCAATCGAGACGCCAGCCAGCATCGCGCTGCCCTGCAGAAAGTGCGTATGCGTATCGATGATGCCGGGCATGGCCATTCGGCCGCCGAGATCGAACGATTGGGTGCGCGGCCCGCGCAGCGCGAGGACATCCGCGTTCGCGCCGACTGCGATGATTTTGTTGCCGCGGATCGCAATCGCTTCAGCCGACGGCTGCGCTGGATTGGAGGTGTAGATATGACCGTTCGACAGAATGATGTCGGCCCGGTCGGCCGCCGGCACACTCCCACGGTGCGCGGCGATCAGGACGACGACGATCACAAGCGCAGTGGTGCACACCGCGATTGCAGTCTTTGTTCGCGATTGTGGAGACTCGGGCCCTGACGCCATTCGCCGCGTTACCTAGAGCCCCAAGTCACTCAGCCCCGGGTGGTCGTCGGGACGCCGGCCGAGCGGCCAGTGAAATTTGCGCGCCGATTCAAGAATGTGCAGGTCGTTGATGCTGGCGATGCGCCGGACCATAAGGCCATCGCCGTCGAATTCCCAATTTTCGTTGCCGTACGAGCGGAACCAGTTCCCAGAATCGTCGTGCCACTCGTAGGCGAATCGCACGGCGATGCGATTCTCGGTGAACGCCCAGAGTTCTTTGATGAGGCGGTAGTCGAGTTCCTTTGACCACTTGCGAGTGAGAAACGCGACGATTTCGGCGCGGCCGTTGATGAATTCGGAGCGGTTGCGCCAGTGTGAATCCACCGTGTAGGCGAGCGAAACCTTTTCAGGGTCGCGGGAATTCCAGCCGTCTTCGGCGCCGCGAGCTTTCAGGACGGCGGTGTCATGCGTAAATGGGGGAAGAGGCGGTCGAGGGGCCATGGCCAACTCCTTGGGTATGCGAGCGATGTTCTACGACGCGGATTGTAGCGCCACACCGCGTGGAGCTGAAAGGAAGAAAGAATACAGGGCGATATAGAGGTAGGCGGCTAGCGGAACCGAGTAGCCAAGCGCAAGGCTATGCGCACGATCGGAGATCAATCCCATCAGCAACGGGAATATTGCACCGCCCACGATCGCCATCACGAGGAGCGAGCCGCCGAGCTTCGTATTGGGGCCAAGGCCCTTGAGACCGAGTGCGAAGATCGTCGGAAACATGAGCGACATGAAGAAACTCGAAAGAAGAATCGTCCATACGCCGAGCCAACCCGGAGCTACAACGCCGATCGCGACGAGCAGTACGTTGATCACGCTGTATGCGCCCATCAGCATCCGCGGCGCAACGTAGCCCATCAAGAAGGTCGCGACGAAACGGCCAATCATGAACGCAACGAGCGAGCCGGTGAGATAGTAGCCGGCCGTCTTTTCGGGCTGGTGCGCGTAGTCGTGAACGTAAGTGATGAAGTAGCTCCACGTTCCTACTTGCGCACCCACGTACAAAAACTGCGCCAACACGGCGAGCCAGAAGTGTGGAAAGCGGTAGAGGTCGGCGAACGGGCCGTGGTCGGTTCCGCTTTCCTCGTGCTCGCTCTGTATTTTCGGGAATTTCGAGCGCCAGATCAGAAACGCCCAAAGCAGCGCCACGGCGCCAATCACGAAGTACGGCTTCACTACGCGCAGCGTCTCCGTCCGTAGATACGCCTGGTAGAGGCCCTGGCTCTTCAACGCGGCGGCCTGATCGCCGGAAAGCTCCACGCCCGAAAAAATGAAGACCGTGCCGATCAGCGCGCCGGTGATCGACCCGAACGGGTTGAAGGACTGAGAGAAATTCAGCCGGCGCTCGGAGGTGTCAGGATCTCCGAGCTGCGCGATGAAGGGATTCGATGCTGTCTCCAGGAACGATAACCCGCACGCGATAACGAACAGCGCGACAAGAAAGAATTCGTAGCTCCGCGCGTTCGCCGCCGGCCAGAAAAGAAAAGCGCCGCACGCGTAGAGGCAGAGGCCAGTGAGGAAACCGGTCTTATAGCTCGTCCGGCGCATCAGCAGCGCCGCGGGAATCGCCAGAAGGAAATATCCGAGATAGAACGCGAACTGAATGAACGCAGCGCCAAATCGCGAAATTTCGAAGGACTTCATGAAGTGCTGGATCAGCACGTCATTCAGGTTGTTGGGGATGCCCCAAAGAAAAAACAGCGCGGTGACGAGTAGAAACGGAACGATCTGGCCAGCGGGTACAAGCGCGTGCTTTGCGGCGGGCGGCGTGGCCTTGTAGGCGGGTTCGTTCATTCGCGGCATAGCGGGTATACATGACGCTTGCGGCGAACGCAACCGCTCCACACGCCCGCTCAAAATTCAAAACGTGGTGGGCTCTGTGGAGCGTTCAAAAACTTAGTCGCCTGCCGGAAGTGAATGCAGCTTATAGAACGCGACACCATGCGGCCCCAGCGTCGCGTGGAAATCCGTGGCGTTACCGAGGTTCTTCGCTTCCCACAGATCGCGCACGGCGTAACGGTCGCCGGACAAACCGAGTTCGCTCCAGGAATGTTGCACGCGGCGCTTCGCGTCCTGCATGTTGAAGACAGCGAGATAAAAATCGCCCGCGGGTTCCGAACTCGCGAGCCATGACGTGGTTTCCGCCGTCGCGATCACCGGGTGGTTCCCCTGCGAATGCTGGTCGACGGCGATCACTTCGCGATTCGTGAGGAGCGCCTCGGTCCACGCGTCGGCCGACGGCAGTTCCCCGCCAACCATGAGCGGCGAACGCGCGATGACCCACAGCGAAACGAGCGTGCGTTGTTCGTCGTGCGTGAAGCGCGTCTTGCGCGGCTCGCCCCAGCCGGGATGCGGGCCCAAATAGCCGAGCGCGAGCATGTCCGCGTCGGGCCAGTGGCCGGATTGGCCTTGCAGCGCCCACTTCGCGACGTTGGCGAATTGATCGCCGAGGCCTTGCGGGAATGGCTGATCGCTATGCCAGACGTCCCAAATGTCGTCCGAGATGCGCCACATCTGCGCGTACTGCCGCAGCTCGTTGGCGTTTTCGAGCGGCGCGGGGCCGGGTGAAAGGCTCAACACAATCGGACGCCCGCTTTTTGCCAGCGCTTCGCTGATCAAGCGGATGTCGTCGCCGCGATACGGGTGGCTGGCGATGCAGTCGACCTTCAGGAAATCGACGCCCCAGCGTGCGTACAGTTTCGCGATCGAATCGTAGTACGCCGCCGCGGCGGGGCTCGCCGTGTTCATTCCGTAGTTATCTTTGGCCCATGGGCAAACGTCGGACGTGTCGGCCGCATCGCTTGCGTGAAAATTCGAGTCGGCGATAGGCAGGTTTTTCTCGACGGCGGATTTCGGAATGCCTCGCAGGATGTGAATTCCGAATTTCAGTCCGAGCGAGTGAACGTAATCGGCGAGTGGCTTGAACCCTGCTCCGTCGGTGGCGCTGGGAAAACGGTTTGTGGCGGGAACGTAGCGGCCGAATTCGTCCAGGCTGAATTGTTTCGCTTGCGTGGCTACATCGACGGATGGGTTGGCGACGAACCAGTCCATGTCGATCACGACGTACTGCCAGCCGTAGGGCTTCAGGTGGTGCGCGAGCCAGTCGGCGTTCGATTTGAATTGTGCTTCAGTGATCGTGAGGCCGTAACCGTCCCAGCTGTTCCAGCCCATGGGCGGCGTTGCGGCGAGGAACTCGGTTGAATCGTCGTGGGCGTTCCCTGCGGCGTGTGAAGGTTGCGCAGCGGCGAAAAGGCGCGCGTGGCACAGAGCGGCCGCACCCAACGCCAGAGCCGCCACCGTGCCTGCTACAACGCGACTTTTCATTCGCACCTGCTAGCGAGCAGAGAATTTCAATACGGTCGTAGAATGCAACGTTTCGCCGGGTTTCAGTTCGGTGGTCGGAAACGAAGGATGATTCGGCGAATCGGGATAGTGCTGCGTTTCCAGGCAAAGCGCGCCGCGGAAGTGGTACGTCTTGCCGTCCTTCCCCTGCGTGTCTTCCATGTGGTTTCCGGAGTAGAACTGCACCCCTGGCTCGGTGGTGAAAACTTCGAGCACGCGCCCCGTCGTTGGCTCGTACACTTCTGCTGCCGCGATCATCTCCGTCGAACCCGCCTTGCGATCGAGCACCCAGTTCAAATCGTAGCCCTTGCCGTACTGCAACTGCGGATCATTCTGATCGATGCGCGCTCCCACGGCCGTCGGCTTGCGGAAATCAAACGGCGTGCCTGTGACGTCTTTCAACTCGCCCGTGGGAATGAGCCCCGCGTCCACTGGCGTGAACTTGCTCGCGTGAATTGTCAGCACGTCCTTCAGAATGTCGCCGCTGCCCGCGCCCGCCAGATTGAAGTACGAGTGGTTCGTGAGGTTGAGCACCGTATCTTTGTCGGTGGTGGCGGAATAATCGATGGTCAGATCGTTCTTGTCCGCTGCAAGCTTGTAGATCACTTTCACCGACAAATTTCCGGGGAAACCCTCTTCGCCGTCTTTGCTGAGGTAGGTGAGCTCGAGTTCTTCGCCGGCTTTTGTAGTTACCGGCTTCGCTTCCCATACGTGCTTGTTGAAACCGTTGATGCCGCCGTGCAGCGTGTTTTCGCCGTTGTTCTTCGGCAGGTTGTAGGTTTTGCCGTCCAGCACGAACTGGCCGTGCGCGATGCGATTACCGTAGCGGCCGATGGTAGCGCCGTAATAGGTGGTCAGCTTTACATAGCCGTCGAGCGAGTCGAAGCCCAGCACCACATCGTCAAATTTTCCCGCGCGATCCGGCACGCGCAGTGAAACCAGCGTCGCGCCGAAATTCGTAATCCTGGCTTCCATGCCCTTCGAATTCTTCAGCGTGTAGATATCGATGGATTGCCCGTCGGGCGCGGTGCCGAAGGATTGCTTTTCCACGTTAGGCCCCTTTTGTGATTGAGCGAGAAGAATACCCGCACAGAGCAGGCAAAGCGAAATGAAGACGGAGTGGCGTTTCTGGAAGCTGAACATTTTCACCCTCGGGACAATTCGAATCGTGCGATTCATCAAACGCTTCAACACGGTACCAAACACTATCATAGCGGCCGAGATTCGAATCGAGGTTCCCAGCGAGGTGACGCGTGTGAGCAACGGCTCGTCTGGGGGTGGGTGGTGGGGCTGGGCGGAGTCGAACCGCCGACCTAGGCGTTAGGAGTGCCTCGCTCTATCCATCTGAGCTACAGCCCCGGAGGCCTGATTTTAGCAGATTCCCGCGCAATCGATTTCAGATGCCGGAGCGCGATTTCGCCGCAGCGCAACGTGATGTATAAACGGGCGAGGAGACAACGATGAAATACCGGAAGTTGGGGCGCACGGGATTCGAAGTGAGCGAGATGGCCCAGGGGCTTTGGGGCATGAGCGGGTGGAGCGGTTCGGACGATAAAGAGTCCCTCGCCGCGATGCAGATCGCGATCGATGCAGGCTGCAATTTTTTTGACACTGCGTGGGCTTACGGCGACGGGCACAGCGACGAGCTGCTCGGCCAGATCATCGCGAAGAACAAAGGCAAGCGTATCTACGCGGCTTCAAAAATTCCGCCGAAGGACCAGAGTTGGCCGCCGAAACCCAGCGCCGCCTACCATCACGTCTTCCCCACCGACTATGTGATCGAGTACGCGCACAAAATTCGCAAGAAGCTCGGCACCGATTCAATCGACGTGCTGCAGCTTCACGTTTGGGAAGATCGCTGGGCCCAAGAACGAGAGTTTCACGAAATGGTGAAACGGCTGAAGGGCGAGGGCTTGATTCGCTTCTTCGGCTTGAGCCTGAATCGCTGGGAGCCCGAGAACGGGATCGAGGCGATTCGTACGGGCCTGGTCGACGCCGTACAGGTGATCTACAACGTTTTCGATCAGGCGCCGGAGGACCAGCTGTTCCCTGTTTGCCGCGAACTCAACATCGGCGTGATTGCGCGCGTCCCGCTCGATGAGGGCAGCCTTGGCGGGAAAATGACGCTCGA
>JBEKJW010000205.1:0-8368 GCA_050011035.1 Candidatus Acidiferrales bacterium | reverse complement strand
GTCAAGCTGTGCCGCCCACCAACTTCCATCACCACTGGCATCAACGCGCTACGCCGGCCCACGCTCACTCAAGTAGATCTTGTCGTACAACACCGCCGCCAACACGCCCCCCAGCAGCGGTCCCACCCAGTAAACCCCGTGATTCGTCCAGTGATGCGTAGCCAACGCCGGGCCAAACGTCCGCGCCGGATTAAACGCCGCCCCGGTAAACGGCAGCGCAAAGATCGAAGCTGCCAGCAACGCCACTCCCGCCGCAAACCCGTGCGTCCTCCGGTGCTCAGCCTGCTCGCCCACCGTCGTCGCAAAAAACACAAACACCACCATGAACGTCAGCGCCCCCTCGAGCAGCATCGCGTGGAGTCGCGTCATATCGGGCTCGAGATTCGGAGTCACCGCACCCAACACTTCTGCGCGCCAGTTCGCCTCCGGCAGAATGGCTAGCAGCAGGTACGCCGCCGCCAGCCCCCCAGCCAGCTGCGCGACCCAGTAGAGCAGCGACTGCATCGTCCCTAGCCGCTTCGTCACCCAAAAACCAAGCGTCACCGCCGGATTCAGATGCGCGCCCGAAATATGCCCAAGCGCCACGATCATCACGGCATACGTCAACCCGTACGCGCACGCAAGCCCAAGCGGCGTCAGCCCCGCCTGGCCCGCCACGCGCAGATACTGATCCGCCGCGATCGCCCCGATCGCCGTGAAAATCACCGCAAACGTCCCGAAAAACTCCGCAAAAAGTTTCTGAGGCAAGCTATGCAAGATTTTCTCCGCCGCGATTCTACTGAATCATTTACACATTGTCTGTGGGATTTTGGAAAGATGGAACAACTGAAGTCAGTCGCAAACGGACCGACTGTCTATGTCAGAGGTCGCGAGATGGCCGGCGTTGAAGCCGACCATGCGCAGTCCTGAAAGCTGAGTCGCAGTACCAGCCAAAAAAGTCGCAGGTGCTTTCTCTTCAGAAATCTCTAAGCGCTAGCGCGTCCCCGCCGCCACCGGCGTGTTCACGTAAGACAACCAGTTGTGCCGGTCGTCCTTGCGCCCTTCCACCAGCGCGAAAAACTCATCCTGAATCTTTTCCGTGATCGGCCCCCGCTCGCCCGCGCCAATCTTGATCCGATCGACCGAACGGATCGGCGTAATCTCCACCGCCGTCCCGCAGAAGAAAACCTCGTCCGCGATGTAAATCATCTCGCGCGGGATCACCTGCTCGGCCACCGGAATGCCCAGGTCGCGCGCGATGGTCATCACCGAATGACGCGTGATTCCCGGCAGCGCCGAGTTCGAAAGCGGCGGCGTAATCAGCGTGCCGTCCACCACCAGGAAAATATTTTCGCCCGATCCCTCGCTCACCTGACCATTCGAATCCAGCGCGATGCCCTCAACATATCCATTCGCGCGCGCTTCCATCCGAATCAGTTGCGAGTTCATGTAGTTTGCCGCGGCCTTCGCCATCTGCGGCAGCGTGTTCGGAGCCGGCCGGTTCCACGAACTCACGCACACATCCACTCCAATCCTGTGGCCATCCTCACCCAAATATTTCCCCCACGGGTGGCACGCCATGTACACCTCGATCGGACATCCATGCGGATCCACCCCCGCCTCGCCATATCCGCGCAGCACCACCGGCCGCGTGTACCCCGACGGCAGCTTGTTCACGCGAATCAATTCCGAGTTCGCGTTGCACAGTTCGTCCACCGTATACGCAAGCTCCATGCGGTAGATGTACGCCGAGTTGCGCAGCCTCTGCATGTGGTCGCGCAAGCGGAACAGCGCCGTCCCTTGCTTCGTCTCGTAGCAGCGAATGCCCTCAAACACCGCCGACCCGTAGCTGACGACATGCGACAACACATGAATCTTCGCATCGTCCCAGTTAATGAACTTGCCGTTGTGCCAGATCTTCTCGGTCTTTGGAAAGGGCATGCTGCACTCCGTGTGCGCGCCGATTTTGCTCCACCGCTGCGCCGCAATTGCAGGTTAAAGAACGTGCTCTAGGCTGTCAATCGTACCAATACGGCCCTGCATCGTGCGCGCCGATACCATTTTGGCTTCGATAAATTTTTTGGATGCGTTCGAGAGTTCGATGCCGGTTCGGTGAAGATTCGGTGTAAACGCTCAGCGCCCCGTCGCCTGCTCGCCCCGCAGCACCATGCACGTCGAACTCGATTTCGCCACCAGGTCGCCCTTCGAATTCGTCACGTCGCACTCAACCATCCCAACGTACCGCCCGCGTTTCACCACTTTACCCACCGCGCGCAATTTGTCCGTCCACACCGGCCGCAAAAAATTGATCTTTAGTTCGAGCGTGGTGAACGATTCGTCTTCTTCCAGCGTTGACGCGAATGAAATTCCCATTGCCGCATCCGCAACGTCGCACAAAACCCCGCCATGCAGCGTTCCCATCGGATTGGAATGCTTGTCGCTCGCGTGAAATCCGATCTCCGCTTGTCCTTCCTCCAGCGCCGTGATCTCAAAGCCAATCAGAACGCCAATCGGAGCGAACGGTTTCCCGGTCGCCAGCGCCTTCTTCATCGCCTCCACTTTTTTAGCCAAGGCACCCCTCCGCACCCCACGCCGTTTACGCCCGCTCGCGCCATCCGCAAAAAACCGTGTACACGCAGCGTGCGCATCAACAAAATTCAGTCCGCGTGATCGTCCAGCCCCACATCCACCTGTTTCGACGCCAGCCCCGAAATCCGTCCCCACGCCGTAGTCTTCCAGTTGTCCGCGATTTCTTTCGCCAAAATCCACGGCGGCACCACCACAAACAAAAATTGCGACAGCGCCTCCAGATACGGCTCATACAACAACCGCAAGTCCTTCAACTTCTTCACCGTATGTTCGTCGTACTGCAGCTGGTAACCAGCTTGCTCCAGCGCTTCGCGCAACCGCAAGAACTCCGGCTCCGGCAGCCGGTCTTCCTTCGGGCTCACCGGCCGCGCGTGAAACACCTGCGACAAATCCACCAGCGTGTGTCGGCACATTGCAAACGTGAGCTTCGCCTGCCTCGCGCAAGCGCTCTCGCCCATCGCCATCAGCAGCGCCGTCGCGTCCAGAATCGTCGTCAGCGCCGCGAGCCACGATTCGTTGCTGTGCTGCGACCGGAAATAACTCACCACCGGATACGAAATGTGGCTCTCCAGTAGCTCCGCCGACCATCGCTCCCAGTCCGCGAAAAGCTGCCGTAGCGCTTCCATCCCGTGCGGCCCGTTGTGCCGCCTGAGCAACTCCGCCGCCGTCGGAGGCGATCCCGCGCGCGCGTCCAGCAGCACGATGCTTACCTCGCGCCGAGAAAACGCCGAATAAATCACCGGCAGGTAGCTGACCACCAACGCCAAAAATCCGAGTCCGAGTCCACTCTCGAAAACGATCAGTACGCGCTCGACCGCCGTATGCGGCGTGACGTCTCCAATACCCAGCGTGAAGAGCGTCGTCCCGCTCAGGTAGAAGCACAGCGCCAGGCTCGGCCGCGAAGGATCGTGCTTCTCGTTGCCGTAGTAGAGCAGCGCGAAACCGATCAATAGCCCCGCCCCCCAGATCGCAAACAGAATCAGCAATGAAAGCGGCCCGTAAAAACTCAGGAACGTCTCACGCTGCCGCATGCCCTTGATCCGCCGCGCGACCCACTTCCACGGCACCCACGTGCAGATGTAGTAGAGCCGCGTCAGGCGGAACCAACGCGTCACGCGTCGCGGCAGCACCACCGTCTCGAACGCTTCCAGCAGCATCAACAAAATGATGAAAATGCCGACGAAGGCAATCGGCTGCATTAGGACTCCAGCGTGGTCGTCAGGGAAATTTCGGCCTTCAGCAAACGAGACACCGGGCAATTCGCCTTCGCGCTCGCGGCGGCGGAGTCGAAAGCTTCTTTCGAAAGCCCCGGCACCTTCGCCGTCACGTCCAGATGAATTTTCGAAATCGTCCACGAACCGCTCAGGTTTTCAAGCGTCACCGTCGCCGTGGTCGCCAGCTTCTCCGGCACGGCATGCATCGTCCCCAGCTGCGCCGAAAGCGCCATCGTGTAGCAGCCTGCGTGCGCGGCGCCGATCAATTCCTCGGGATTCGTTCCCCTCGCGTTTTCAAATCGCGTCACAAACGAATAGGGCGCATCGTGCAGCAACTGGCTCTGCGTCGAAATCGTGCCTTTCCCGTCCTTGAGTGATCCGTTCCAGACTGCCGATGCAGTGCGTTCCATGTTCTTCTCCGTTCGATTGAGATGGCGAGATGGTACGGCGCGGGGAATTGGATGTAAACAGGCGCCGATGGGATGGAGAAAAGTTCGCGACGAGACGGCGCGCGCCACGCGAAAAAACCGCGCGCCGGGCTAATTCGAGTTCGCGTTAGGGGGCGTGGCCGCGTCGGAGCGGTCCAGAAAATCCATCGTGCTGTGAACCCGATTTAAGAGCGTGCCGTTGATCGCTTCATACGCACCGAAAGCAATGAAGGGAATCAGTGCCACCACCACCCAAACTTTCGCGCGGGGCGACACTTTCTCTTCAGGTTCCCATCGGAATATGCGGCGCGCAATCTCGAACGCTACAAGCAGCCCGACGGTGAGCGCGACCGAATCAGTCAGAATTTCCGGGAACGTGGCCCGATGCGTCATCGCGCTCTGAAAGCCTGTGGCCAGATACGTCGCGGGCGAAAACAAAGTCAGGTATTGAATCCAGCTGGGAAAGACGCTCAGCGGAATCGTCGCCCCGGACAGAAACAGAAACACCATCCAGATCAACTGGTTGATGATCTGCGTTTCCTGCATCGAGTTCGTCACACTCGCCACGATTAATCCGAATGCGGAGAACGTCGCTGAGCCGATCATCACCAGCAGAAAAATCACGGGAACGTTGCCCCACGAAGCCATGTGCAGCACGTAGCGGCCTACGACCATCTCGATGAAGATAAACGGCACCACCAGAACGAAGTTGGCGATGATGCTCGAAGCCAGCATCGGCCCCGCGCCGACCGGCGCAAGCCGGAACCGCCGCAGAATTCCTTGCTCGCGGAACGTCACCAGCTGCACGCTCAATCCCCAGAATCCGCCCATGACCGTCAGCGTCAGGATGCCGCCGAATATGTAGCTGATTTTTAACGGCGAACTCTTGCCCCAGATCATCACGAAGAGAAAAAGAAAAATCATGGGCATCAGCAGGCTGAAGAACAGAAACATTTTGTTGCGCGTGGCCAGCCGGATGCGGACTTTCACCAGCGCCAAGGTGTTCGCGATTGCGTTTCCCGCCATGGTTATTCCCTCAATCTCCGGCCAGTCAGCTCGATGAACACATCTTCGAGCGATGGCGAATACATTTCCATGCTTTGCAGTTCGTTGCTGTCGGCCTCGAGATGCTTCACCAGCGAAACAATCGCCTGTGGCGCCCGCGAGGCATACAGCACGTAGGTATCGCCGATCATCCGGAAATCGGTGACGCCTTCGAGCGCGCGCAGCGCGGTTTCCTGGGCAGGGCGCGCGAGCCGCACTTCGACCCGCGTCATCCCACCAGAAGACTGTTTCAGCTCGCGAGGCGTTCCAGTCTTGATGATCTTTCCGTGATCCACGATCGCCACGCGATCGCACAGTCGCTCAGCTTCTTCGATGTAATGCGTGGTCAGCAGCACCGTCTTTTTGTCGCGGCGCAATTCTTCGATGATGTCGTAAATCTCGCGGCGCACCTGTGGGTCCAGCCCGGCCGTCGGCTCATCCAGAAACACCACGCGCGGATTGTTCACCAGAGCCATCGCCAGCGCGAGTCGCTGTTTCTGCCCGCCGGACAGTTCTTTGTAGAACGCGTTCTTCTTTTCCGTCAGTTGAAAGCGTTCCAGCAGAGCCGTGGTATCGGCGCGTTCCTGGTAAAACTCCGCGAACAGGTCCAACGCTTCCTTCACCCGCACTTTGTCCGGAAGCGCAGTCGATTGCAGCACCGCACCGATCTGTTGTTTGAACTTGTTGCCTGAGCTTTCCGGGTTGAGCCCGCAAACGCGGACCTGCCCGCTGTCCGCCGTCCGCATCCCCTCCAAAATCTCCACCGTGCTCGTCTTGCCGGCCCCATTCGGCCCCAGCAGCCCAAACACCTCGCCCTGCTCCACGTTAAACGTCAGCCCCCGGACGGCTTCCACCGCCCCGTAGCTCTTATGCAGGTCCTGCACCTCAATGATCGCCAAGTCCCCGTTCCTCTCCAAAGTGAACCTACTTCTATATCACACCGTGGGCCTTCTCACTCCGGTCGTGGCACAGGCAATCCTCCTTTTGCGCCCCTCAGATCGCGGCGAGCCGCCTTCAGGCCGCTGTAACATGGACTCTGGAGTCTGTGCGAGACCAACTTAAGTTGGTCTCGGGTTGAGCCATCCCAATTCTGGCAACCACGCCCTGCTCGTATCGCCCACTCCAGGCGCGACCGCCAGTGGAACAGGCAAGTTGTGCCTGTGTCCCCACCCGCCGTACAAGACGCCCCAAACGAAATCCCAATTCGCCTACCTGCTCCGCCTGCGCCCCGCCTCGCAGCTTCAGCGCCGTAGCCAGCGCTCCGTAAGTTGTTACGCGCCCCCGCGGAACTTGTTTCACCAGCCTGTACACTGGCTCCCAAGACATCTCTGCCTCCCGATCCGTCTCCGCCAAGCAGTTAGCTCTTGATTACGGGGTATCCTCCGTGTTAACATCAGTCGTCGGCTCATTTAAAGGCCACAAAGGAGCGCCCAGTGTGCGCTTCCGGAGAATCGACCCGCCTCACCACGGCGTCCCCAGCCGCCACCTCGATCCTCTCCGTCCCGCCCTTCACCCGAATTTCTAATCGCAACTTTCGCAGCACAAATCCAAGGACCACGCGCGCACTTTATGGAATGCGGCGGCTCGCAAGCCTCAGGCGAACCGCCGCTTTGCCACCAGCGACCCCTCATCACCAAGTCGCCTCGCACATCTCATCCGCGCCCCAACCGTGGGGTAGCCATGTCTGGCTGCGCAACAAAAACTCCACCCTGTCGAACTGTGCGCGCAACACCACCGAAAGCCGAATTTCTAATCGATACTGGATGCGATTAGAAATCGCCGCAACTCCAACAAAACACTCACCCGAGCCCAATTCTAATCGATACAAAAACACGTCCTCCCGCGCCACTTTTCTCCCCAGCACTCAAGAGCCTTTTGTCGCGCACTCGCAACTCCCATCCCCTCCTCACGTTGCGAACGCGACCCTCAGCCAGCACGCGTGTTTAATACAGTGGGCGCCAAGAACAACGCGGCGCCGCCGGAGCACCGCAATGCTGGGCACCGCAACATCGAGTGGAGTCGGCACCATTCAGCGCAGCGCACGCATCACGCGCGAACACGCTGAAACACGCCGTAGACGCCACCTTTCGCGTGCCTCAACAGTAATAACGCATTGGAAGCAGAGCCTCGAAGTAGCTCCTCTGTACCATTGTGATTGTAGTGGAGCGTTCATACACTACGCACAGATTCGTCACTCGTCCGTAAGAATCGGGGGATTCTTCGTGGCGACGACGAGAGGAGTTGGGGTGGCTTTCGTCAGGCGCAAAGGCAACACCTACTTTTTGGTGCACAACGTGCGCCGGCAAGGAAAGGTGCGCCAGTTGCACTTGGCGCGTTTGGGAGAACGGCCGAAGATCACGGATGACGTGGTGCGAAGCGTATCGCGCAACCATCCGTTTCTTCAACTGGACTGGTCGAGCCTGCGCGAGCAGGTCAACAACCGTGCTCCAGTTTTCGACGTCCGCTCTCCTTATGTGCAGACCCTCATGCACGCACTACGCAACCTTAACCTGGACCTGGCCGATCTGACGCCGCCGATGCTGGTGCTCGCCGATCGCGCCAATTCAAGCCGCGAACTGGTCACGCAATTACGGCTGCTTCGCGCCACGCTCGATATCAAACTCAATCAGTTCGAGCGCGGCGACCTGGCAGTCGCTAACGGCGGTAGAAAGTTCCGGTAGGGGGAGTATCACCGTGGGCGCGCAAGCTGTACAACTCGACCCGACTCAGCGCAGCGTGGAGTCTCGGGACTTCGAAGCGGGGCTGCGACGGAAGATTGTAGGGCAGGATGAAGCGGTACAGGCCGTGGTGGACCTCTACCAGGTGTTCCGCGCCGGCTTGAACTCGCCCGGACGTCCCGTCGGGAACCTGCTGTTCCTGGGGCCGACTGGTGCCGGAAAAACGCGTGTGGTCGAAGCCACAGCCGAAGTTCTGTTTGGCGATCCGCGCGCGGTGATCAAAGTCGACTGCGCGGAGTTTCAACACTCCCACGAAATCGCGAAGCTGATTGGCTCGCCCCCGGGCTATCTGGGCCACCGCGAAACGCACCCTTTGATCACGCAGGAAGCTCTGGCGCAGTATCACACCGAGAAGCTGAAGATTTCTTTTCTGCTG
>JBEKJW010000204.1:0-8394 GCA_050011035.1 Candidatus Acidiferrales bacterium | reverse complement strand
CCTTCCAAGCCCAGCAGCGGACCTGAGTCGATACGAACCCGGTCGCCGACGTTCAAGAATGGGCATGGTTGGTGTTGAATCCCTGAGGTTACCAGCCGCTGAATCGAAAGAATTTCCGACTCATCGACCGCCGCCGGGATGTTGTTGAAGCTCACAATTTGAATTACGCCCGGAGTTTTCAATATGGGCAGCCGATTATGCGGGTCAAATCGGCAAAACAAATAACCGGGGAATAACGGCGCGTCAAATTCCTTTACGCGATCCGACCAACGCTTGCGCAGTTTATAGAACGGCAGAAATCGCTCGTAACCCTGCCCCGTCAGCTGGGCTGCCACGCCAGCTTCCTGACGAGCACGAACCTGAAGCGCGAACCACGGAAAGCCAACGCCGGCTGCGCCAGGTTCGGTGAATTCGTCGGCTTTGAGTTCGAGAGGCATTTTTTGCCTTTTCGCTGCTATCACCGCTTTTCCAAGCTACCGCCGTTAAAGCCACATTCGGGCTCTCAGCACATGCGATGATTGACTTTGCACGACGCTTGCCACCGTACTGGGTCGTGCCCAACTTAGTAAATCTATGTACCTAATGGGTTTAATTGTGCTAAACCCACGACCTTTACGGTCCTGAAACCCGTCTCACCCCACCACGGGAAACTTTGCTATCCCGTAAGTGCAATTGTTTTCCTTGGCGTAAACCTCAGAAAACAAAGAGCCAAGGGCGATCCTGGGCGCAGAGCTATTGAACGCGGTCGCTTTTCGGCTGCCCGGCTTGACCGTTTCCGTACCCGTATCCGTACCCGTATCCGTAGGACGAGTAGTAAGCGCCATATGCCTGTTCGGGGTCGACGGCATTCAGCACCACGCCCACAACCGTTCGTCCCTGCAGTTCCTGGACAGCGCGCTGGGCGGTAGCCGAGGGCGTCGTGCCCGCTCGAACTACCATCAGTACGCCATCGACCATGTCCGCGAGAAAACTTGAGTCGGCCACCGGAATCAGCGGCGCCGAGTCCAGAATCACCCAGTCGAACATCGGCGAAACCCGGTCGAGCAAGGTTTTCAGCCGGCCGTTGGAAAGCAACTCACTGGGGTTCGCGACCTCCGTTCCACCCGGGATGAAACAGAGATTCGATTCCGAGTTGAACTGAATAATCTTCGTCTCATCGGCATCGCCACGCAGGTAATCGGTCATGCCCGGCGAAGCCGGGGCGCCCAGCGGAACGTGGAGCCTTGAGCAGCGTAGGTCGGCGTCGATGATCAGAACGCGTCGATCAGGCTGTCGCACGATGGACTGGGCCAGATTGTTCGTCACAAACGTCTTGCCTTCCGACGGAATTGAGCTCGTGACCAGCAAGGTCTTCATCGTCTGTGCGCTTCGGATCTGGTAAAGTCGCGACCGCAAGGTGCGGAACTGTTCGGCGCCGTGCGCAGTGAGGTTCGGATTTAGGAACACGTTTACGTTTGGGTCTGGGTGCCAAGTCGGACGCGCGCAGCGCGTGATCAATTCATCGAATCGCAGAAATCCGCCCGTCGCCGCAGCCACCGGGTCTCCGTGCGCGGAAGGCGGTTCATATCCGCGATGCTCGACCGAGGGCGCATAAGTTCCAGGCTCCCCGCTGAGAATCGGTACATCGGGAATTTGGCCCGACGCCCGTTCCTGTTCGGCTTTCTTCAAAGCTTCGTGAATCCGGCTCATGGCTTCCTTTCGCCCCTCGGCGACGGCGCAATGTTGGCCTCGCGCAACCGTCCCAACAGCTCGTCCAGGTTCTGCAGCAGGGCCTGTGTATCGGTCGAATGGTTCGCCCCATTCGGAATATTCGAAGGCGCGATCGGCTCGATTTCGTCGAGTTGAAACTCGCGAGCCACTTCCTCAACTAGGTGCGCCGGGACGGGACGCAAATGATCGACGTAGGCATTAATCAGAGCATGCTCGCAAAGCAAGTTCACGACTCTCGGAATTCCTCGTGAATAAACGTGGACAGTTTGAATGGCTTCCTTCGAGAAGATAGGTTCGCCGCTCGCGCCGGCAATGCGCAAGCGCTCGGCGATATAGCCGAACGTCTCTTCAAGCGTCAGTGCCGACGTCCGGCATCGCAGCGTGATTCGCTGGCGGAGCTGTCTCAATTGGGGCAGTTTCAGTTTTTCCTCGAGTTCCGGCTGCCCGGTCAAAACAATCTGCAGAAGCTTCTCGGTCGAGGTCTCGAGGTTGGTAAGAAGCCTGATTTCCTCGAGCACTTGAAGTGACAAGTTTTGCGCTTCGTCGATGATCAGCACAGCCGTCTCGCCCGCGCGGTAGCGCTCGAGCAGCCACTGATTCAGCTTCAGCAGCACCTGACTTTTCTGCCGTGTGTCGGACGGGATTCCGAAATCAGCCATGATGAAGTCGAACAGCTGGCTCGTGTTCAGTTGCGAGTTGAAGACGAATGCTGTCTTTACTCGCTGGCCGTGCAGCCAATCAAGCAAACGATTCAGAAGCGTCGTCTTACCCGTGCCGACTTCGCCAGTCAGAAGGATGAAACCTTTGCGGTTTTGAATGCCGTACGTCAGTCCGGCCAACGCCTCCTGTATCTGTTTCGTGAGAAACAGATAGCGCGGGTCCGGATTTACGTTAAAGGGGCTCTCGCGGAGCCCAAAAAATTTCTGATACATGATCGTTATTAGGCCCTCGCGCCCGCTTCAACGCCTTTAGCCAGAGCTTTGCGTCCGCCACCCTTCGCCGAAGGCGGGTCGATCGAAGGCACCATTGCCAATACCGGAAGCTGTAACGCGAATTCCACGTCGCGCTCGGTCTTAAAAGACGTGTCCTTCATCTCCAGCAAAAACGCGAGCGCCAGCCCGAGCCCAAGTCCGCCGCCCAATCCACCAAGCGCAAAGAGCGGCCGGTTCGGAAACGACGGCCGATCCGGCAAGTTCGCCTGGTCTAACACTCGCAACTGCTCGCCTTCCTGCTTACTCACGAGGTTTGTATTGATCGCCGATTGATTGCGCTTCTTCAGGAGGTCGTTATACGAGTCGAGCGCTGTCTGGTAGCCTCGAGTGAGCTCCTTGTACTCCTGCTCAACTCCTGGGCTCGACTGAATACGTGCCTCATACAATCGAATCTGCTGCTGGATTCTTTCCTGTTCCTTCGTTTTCTGCGAGATTGAAAGGTCAAGCGCATGAACCGTGGCGCGAAGTTGCTGGATCTGCGCAGGCTCGATGCTCGGTCGCGCGGATTTCGTCGAGGACGGATCCTTCGTGCCAGCATTGCTGGCGTTCATTTTTTCCTGGAGTGCCGCGATATCGGCCTTGGTCTTTATGACATCTGGATAGTCGTCTGTGTATCGAACCTGCAGGCTTGCGAGCTGTGCCTGGAGCGCCGCAAGCTGCTTGTCGAGCGTCTCCGGATTCGAGCCGGTCTGGGAGGCCTGCCACGATGAAACTTGGGATGCAAGCATGGTTTCGTTAAAGCTCTTCTCCGACTGCGCACGACCGATCGCCTGCGTCGCTGCGTCGAGCTGAGAGTTGAGGCTGGTGAGAAGGTTAACGTTCGTTTGCTGGTCTCCGGGCAACTCCTGAAAGTGTCTGGATTCGAACTCGGCGAGCTTCGCATCTTGCGCATCCAACTTCGTCTTCGCGTCCTGAAGCTCCTGGTCCAAGAATTTCGTCGTGCTTTCCGCGTTGCCAAAAGAAGTTTTGAGGCTTTCCTCGATGAACATGTTCGTTACATCCGCGCAGACGTCTTGAGCGGTGTGTGGATTATCGAGGGTGACAGTGATGTTGAACCCGGGCAGGTCCTTGGCATGCGTTTCTGCCAGCGGCATAATCGGCGACACTTCAATTGCTTGCCGAAGCTTTGCCACCAATTCGTCCATTGACTTCCGCTTAACGTCGCCGGGATACAGATTGTATTTATAGACGATCGGTTCAAGGCGTGAACGGCTCAGAATCTGCTGTTGCATGCTCGCGAGTTTTTGGCTCAGGTCCGAGTTGTCTCTCTGGTCGTCAAAGATTTTTGAAACCGCCGGCTCGTCAACCAGCACCAGGGTTTGCGATTTGTACTTGGTCGGAAGCACGGCGGACACCGCATATGCCAGAAGCGGGCCAATCACTGTCAGCGCAGCGATGAGCTTCCATCGCCTCCGCCCCATTGCCATGTAGTCTGCTGAAGTAAGTTCGCGCTGCGCCATCCCATCCTCTTTTGCCGCCACAGCGGCACCTGCTAAGTCGACCCGTCAGAACGGAATCGGTTGTTTGTGAAAATTTACGCCCACGGAAAATTGGTTCCGCGTGAAATTCTCCGCGCAAGCTGTCCCAACGCATCCGCTTGTGTCGATATTCTGATTCTGATACTGAAACTGGTAGTTCCCGAAGACGTCGACGGAACGGCCGAGCGTCCGCGTCACGTTCGCCCCAGCGAACCAATAGTTGTAAGTCTGAGACTCAGTCGCGTCGCCAACCGCGAAACCGTTGTTTCGCCCATACCCGAAGCTCGCGCCGATCGTTGTGGCGCGGGAAATTCGATCGGAGATCGACCCGGTCAGGATGTCGGTTTCGGCGCCAATCAGTACGCCGGATCCGCCCGTGACGCCGTGGCTGTAACTTCCCGTCAACGTGATAGTCTTCAATGCGTACGTTATAGATGCGTTAACGCTCAAGTATGTTGAAGAGATTGACGTGCTGGTGGGAGTGCGGGGCAATCCAGTGATCGGAGAACTCGACGTCACAAACTCCGGTCCCACTCCAATCTGGAATCCAAGTTTGCCGGTTATTCTCCGCGAATACACTCCCTGGACCGTGCTCGAATTAATCGATTGACCGAGGTTTGAATAACGAATGGCGCTGAACTGGTAAGAGACGGCGATGGTATCGAATCGCGTCAGTTGGTAGTTGTATCCCGCTTGAAAACTCGCATCGCCATAGTTAGCAAGATCGTTCTCGAAGTAGTGCAGCAACGCGTAACTGCCGACAGCCGTGATCGAAGCGCGAGGAGTCAGCCTGTAGTCCCACTCGACTGCCGTCGAGTCGGTAAGGTTTTGACCTCGCGGAACCAGCAGGGACTGTCCTGGCGTGTAGCCGTTCCCGACGCCGGTCACCCCACCCAAACCGGGGATACCCGAACCGGCCGATCCCGCAAAACCGAAGGACGATTCCGGCAGGTAACTCAGCTGCTCGAAAATCGTAAAGTTGGAGCGGTGGAACGAGATCTTGTCTTTGAGTGAAAGAGTCTGAATCACGCCGCTATCCGTGTCCGCGGCGTTTGTAAACATTCCGCCGCCCGTATAACTCAGAAGCAGGTCGTTACCTTCCGACGCGCGGTGCACATCGACGCCGCCATAGATCGAGAGCCATCCGGCCCAACCCGACGAACCAGCTTCGACATTCGGATTCGAGTCCGCCGTTCCAGCGATCGAAAACCTCGGCGCCCAATAGTTGTGATTCATCGGGGGTGCGCCGATTCCGACCGGCTGCACGCCAGTGATCGAGTTCGTGTCGGGTTGCAATTGTCCCTGGTCCGTCTGCACTTGATCGTTCCCCGCAGCTCCTGCGAGCGGCGACTTAATCGCCGGAATCGGTTGCGTCGGATTATTATCGGGCGCATTCGTGTCTGGCGGAGGCTCTTGCTGTTGGTCGGGCGGCTGCTGTTGAGCCCGGACCGGCCGCGCGTTCACTGCCAACGCAACAAGACAAACTATTCCGATGTAAGCGAACGATCGCATTTTTCTTACGGCACCACGATCGTGTCGCCGGCCTTCAGCACAATGTTCTGATCGCTGTTCTTCCCGTTCACAACGTCCTTGTAGTTGAAAGGATGTTTCACCTGCTTGCCGTCTTCGGTCCGCAATACGTAGATGCTCTTCTCGCGCGCGAACTGCGTGAACCCACCCGCACTCGATAGCGCCTGTAGCACTGTCATGTTCGGGAGCAGCGGAAATGCGCCAGGACGCGTCACCTCACCCAGGATGTACACACGCTGGCTGTTGATCGTCGTCACGATTACCGTGACCTGCGGATTCGTTACATACTTCTTCAGGCTGTCCGTGAGCTGCCCGGCGAGCTGTGCGGGCGTCAAACCCGCGGCCTGAACGTCATTCAACAGCGGCAGCGAAATTTTCCCATCGGGCCGCACCGGCACAACGCGCGAGATTTCCGGCTCCTTCCACACGCTCACGTCCAAGACGTCCTGCGCTCCAATCACGTAGTTCGCGTCGTTCGTCGCGGCTTTCGGCGCCGGCGTTTCGCTCGCCATCGCCGGAACCGGCGGCTGGGTTGGCTGTTTTTGCGCACCTGAATCCTGCGCCAAAGCGGGCACCGTGCATGCAACCGTCAAGACAACCAGTGCTGACAATCGCTTGAACATCGCTTCTCCTGCAGCGGCTACTCCGCCGCCGAATCTTCGAAACCGATCTGTTTCAACTTATACAGTAGAGACTTGTAACTGATCTGCAACTCTTGCGCCGCGCGCTTCCGGTTCCAGCGAGTGTGCTCGAGAGCCTTCAAAATCATTTCGCGCTCCGCTACACGGGACGCCGCGCGCGCCGCCGCTTTTAGCGAGAATGACGGAGGCGCAACGACCGATTCCACACGCTCCACTACCAGCGCCGCCTCAAATTCGGCTAAGGCGCGTTGCTCGTCGCCCAGCGCTACGATCTTCTTCACCACGTTTTCAAGTTCGCGGATATTTCCAGGCCACGAATGATCCATCAGGATCCGCACCGTCTTTGGCGTCAGCAGAGGACGCGGCCGGCCGAATTGTGCGGCGTGCTTCGTCAGAAAAAACTCAACGAGCAGCGGAATGTCTTCGCGTCGCTCGCGAAGCGGAGGAAGCCGCAGGCAGACGCCGTTGATCCGGTAATACAGGTCGGCGCGAAAACGCCCCGCGCGCATTTCTTCATCGAGGTTGCGACTCGTCGTCGAAACCACCCGCGCCTGCAAAGTGCCGCGCCGCGGATTCACTTCGCCATCGGGAAGCGCGTAAAGCAGATTCCGCTGGCACGCCGTATCCAGTTCCGTCACTTCGTCAAACAGGATCGTGCCACTCGCGCCGTTTCCACTCGTGTTCGAATCAAGTTCCGATGCAAAAGTCGCGGAATTCAAAGCCGCGCACGTAATCCGCGCAAACGCGTCGTCATCGCGGCCCGAAAGCCGGTGAAGTTGCTTCGCGTAGATCGCCTTGCCGGTTCCGCTTTCGCCGGCGAATAGAACGGGAATGTTGGTCGGAGCGATTTCGGCGATTACCGATTCCAGACTCTGCATCGCCGGACACAACCCGCCCACGTGCCCCTGTTCTTCCCTGACCATTACACTCACGGATGCCCCAGTTTTCATAGCTGTGCGGACCTTGGACCCTTTGATTGTTGACGCCGCCACTTTCCCACGCGATAGTACGATCGTTTTCAGGAAGGGGGCCTGCACGGCCATTGCCACCCAAAATGGGCACTTTGTGGAACCCAGTGATGCGCTAAATGCCGTATTTGCAGGCCCTAACGGACACAAAGCTCCCAATTCGCGTACTAGGACTTAAGGGGTGTTTCCTACGAACCTTCCACGAAAGAGAAAAATACTTTCCATTTCTCCCCTTCTGCGGGCGATTTCCGGCGTGGCGCAAAGTCAGGCGCACAAGATGACGAACTCTCGTTAAGCGTAATGTATGCAATCGCTTACATGAGATGTGAGCTGAAACTGGCCTCGATCCTCTACCTTGCAGTGCTCCTCTGATGGCATCATTTGCAATCGACTGTAAAAACTGCACTTAACCAGCGAGAGCACGAGCTGCCGCGCGCATTACCTGTAACGCTGCACTGCGTCAATCCGGTCCGCCTGTCGTCGCGTTCCGTGCGATACTCCGCAGTTGTCACAGATTGCGAGGTCAAAATGCGTTCGCTCCGAAAGCCCCATCTCACCGTAGCCCTGGCGCTGATCTGCGCGCTTGCCGCGGGATGCTCGCGTAATCCGCAGGTCCTCAAGAAGAATCACTTCGATAAAGGTGAGGCTTACGCCCAGCAAGGAAAAGTCCGGGAAGCGGAAATCGAATACAAGAACGCGGTCCAGATCGATTCTCACTACACGGAAGCGCACTACGGCCTTGCGAAGCTCTACATCAAGGAAGCGAACTGGGCACCCGCCTATCAGGAATTAATGCAGACCGTCGCGCTCGATCCGTCGAACGTGCCCGCGCAACTCGATCTCGCCAATCTGTTTCTGGCTGCTGGAAAGTTTGCCGACGCACGCGATCGCGCACAAACGGTGCTGAAGCTTTCTCCGGACAACGCGCAGGCGCACGTGCTTCTCGCGAGCGCGATCTCGGGTCTCGGCGATTCGACCGCCGCTCTGGCGGAAGCTAACAAAGCGGTACAACTCGCCCCTAACGACTCGCAGGGTTTCCTTAATCTCGGCATCATTCAGGAAAAAGCCGGTGACG
>JBEKJW010000203.1:0-13773 GCA_050011035.1 Candidatus Acidiferrales bacterium | reverse complement strand
CAGGTGATCGGCGAAAACATGGCGCTGTCCGACGAGGAGGGGCTGAAGTTCTGGCCGATCTACAACCACTACGTGAAGGATTTGACGGAGGTGAACAATCAGAAGTACGCGCTGCTGAAGCAGTACGCGGAGATGTGGGAAACGATGTCCGACCAGGATGCGTTGATTTATGTGCGGCACTGGCTCGAGGTGGACGGGCAGGCGCAGGCGCTGCGCTTGAAGTATGTGCCGGTGGTGAGCCAGGCGTTGCCGGGACGGAAGGCCGCGACGTTTTTTCAGTTGGACCGGCGGCTGAACATGATCGTCGATCTGCAATTGTTTTCGCAGATCCCGCTAGCGCATGAGAAGGATCAATAGGCAGACGAGATCACGCATCCGTAATCAAATCACTTCTGCAGGCCAACTCGATCGATTGGGTCAGCCTACAAGTGGGCTTGATCTGATTCACTTCTCCGGTGAACGCGTAAGTCGGGAGCTCAACGTCTCAGAAGAACAGAAAAATGTAAGCTCCGTACTTTCGTTGACTTATCCGCGAACCCAAGCTTAAGATGCAGCCCCATGCCTGACGTTTCCAGTATTCTCGGCCAGACCATATCCCACTACACAGTTCAAGAAAAACTCGGTGGCGGTGGAATGGGCGTGGTGTACAAAGCCAAAGACACGCGGTTGGGCCGCAGTGTGGCATTAAAATTTCTGCCCGATGATATTTCGCACGATCTGCAGGCCGTCGAACGATTCCGTCGCGAGGCGCGTGCGGCCTCCGCGCTGAATCATCCCAACATCTGCACCATTTACGACATCGGGGAATTCGAAGCCCGGCCCTTTATCGCCATGGAATTGCTCGAGGGCCAGACGCTCAAGCACCGGATTGGCGGCAAGCCAATCGAGATCTCAGAACTTCTGGAAATCGGCATCCAGATCGCCAGTGGCCTGGAGGCGGCGCACTCCAAAGGAATCGTCCATCGCGACGTCAAACCCGCGAATATTTTTCTTGTTTCGCGCGGACAGGCGAAGATCCTCGATTTTGGCTTGGCGAAGCTCGTCTCAACTCCCCAGGTTTCCGCGGAGTCAGCGCGTGTCTCCGCGGCAGCGACGCAAGCTTACCTGGTTGACGGGGACCAACTGAGCAGCCCCGGAAGTTCGATGGGCACGATCGCGTACATGTCGCCGGAACAGGCCCGCGGGCAAGAGTTAGACGCCCGCTCGGATTTGTTTTCACTCGGGATCGTGCTCTACGAAATGGCAACGGGCTCGGTTCCGTTCTCCGGAACAACCTCGGCGATTATTTTCGACGGAATTCTGCACTCCTCGCCCGCGCCTGCCAAGCAACTCAATCCGCGATTGCCGGCGGCTATGGAAAGCATTCTCGCCAAAACGCTCGAAAAGGACCCGGACCTTCGCTGCCAGACGGCTGCCGAACTTCGCGCCGATTTGAAACGCGTCAAGCGAGATCTTGACTCGGGGCACCGCCCAGCCTCTGAAGTCAACGCGATTCCGGCCGCGCCTCCTGCTACAGCGGTGCCTGCGAAAAAGTCCGTGGCCGTCCTCTATTTTGAAAACCAGAGCGGTGCCAAGGAAGACGAGTATTTGCGCGACGGCATCACGGAAGACGTCATCACGGAACTTTCGAAGATCCGCGGGCTGAACACATTTTCCCGGCCCACCGTCCTGGCGTTTCGCGATAAGGCAGTTACTCCCGGTCAGATTGGGCAACAACTCGGAGCAGCGTATGTGTTGACGGGGACGCTCCGGCGCGCGGGCGCTCGTGTGCGAATCAGCGCGCAACTGGTGGACACCCGAACCGATTTTCCGCTGTGGTCGGATCGCTTCGATCGGGAGATGAAGGACGTATTTGAAGTGCAGGACGAAATGGCCCGAAAGATCGCCGAAGCGCTGCGCGTGACGCTATCACCGCAGGAACTGGAGGCGCTGGCAGACAAGCCTACGGAAAATCCCCTGGCTTACGATCTCTACCTGCGCGGCAAGCGCTACGCCCGGCGGTTAACGCGGCAGGATGTCGAGTTCGCCCTCCAGATGTTTGAAAACGCAGTGTCCTTGGACCCCAGTTTTGCCCTCGCATACGCCGCCTGCGCGAATGCATGCGCGATGTACTATTCGCTCTTCAGTCGCGACTCGGTTTGGATCGATCGGGCGAGGGATGCTTCGGGCAGGGCCGTCGCTTTGCGTTGGGATTTGCCGGAAACCCATCTCAGCCAGGCTTGGGTGCTCTACGCTGCGGGTTTGTACGACGAAGCCGTTCGCATGGTCAAAAAAGCGATCGAACGCAAGCATGATTGCGACGGCGCATACTACTTGTATTGCCGCGCCCTTTTCGCCGCGGGACGATATCAGGAAGTCCTGGATCTAGCTGAAGTGGCGATTGGGGCAAGCGGCGAGGATTACAACGTGTATGTGCCGATTATGAATGCGCTGGGGGCCATCAACAAACCGGAGGCTTCTCTCAACATGGCTTCGCGGTTCATCACCGCGATTGAGAAACACCTAAAACAAGTGCCCGAAGACGCTCGGGCTCGCGTACTGGTGGCGTCTAAGTATGCCGAAGTAGGACGAGCGCCCGACGCTTTGCGGGAACTGAATCTGGCCGTCACGTTGAGAGCGAACGAAGCGTCAATTCTTTACAACGCGGCTTGCGTGTACTGCGGGCTGAAAAAAAAGCCCGAGGCCTTAGACGCGCTGCGCAAAGCGTGGGAAGCCGGCTCGAAAGATTCCGTATGGGCACGCCGCGACCCCGATCTGGCGTCGCTTCATGGGGACCCCGAATTTGAGCGGTTGTACCCGGAATCTCCTTCCTCGTCGACCCCACCCATGTAAACCGGCTGAGTCGGAGACCGCAGGAACGGTCACTCCGGCTTCCTCCGTTTTAAGCGAACCGGCGAGGACAGTTTCGCGAGATGGATCGCGGTTACTTAAAGACGTGACAGCACAGTGCAGGCTCCGGTTCGTTGACTCGGGTGCTTACGCAACCTAAGATAGCGCCACATGCCTGATCCGCAGCCGCTGATCGGCCGTACCGTCTCGCACTACCGCATCCTGGAAAAACTCGGCGGTGGCGGTATGGGCGTGGTGTACAAGGCCGAAGACATCAAGCTCGGCCGCCTCGTCGCCCTGAAGTTCCTGCCCGACGACGTCGCTAAAGATCCGCAAGCACTGAATCGGTTCCAGCGCGAAGCCAAAGCGGCGTCCGCGCTGAATCACCCGAACATCTGCACCATCTACGAGATCGACGATGAAGGCGGCGAAGCGTTCATCTCCATGGAATTTCTAGACGGGCAAACGCTGAAGCACCGGATCAGCGCCGGGCCGTTGCCGCTCGATGATTTGCTGGATACAAGCATTCAGGTGGCCAACGCGCTCGATGCCGCTCACGCCAAAGGAATCATTCACCGCGATATCAAGCCCGCCAATATCTTTTGCACGCGCGGCGGCCAAACCAAGGTGCTGGATTTTGGACTCGCTAAAATTCTGTCGCACGGCCGGGTGATTCCGGGCGCAACCGCGTCCTCACTTCCCACCAGGACCGCCGATGAAGTGTTGAGCAGCCCCGGTTCCGCGGTAGGCACGGTCCTTTATATGTCGCCGGAACAGGCCATGGGTGGGGAACTGGACGAGCGCACCGACCTGTTCTCGTTTGGCGCGGTGATCTACGAAATGGCCACCGGCGCGTTGCCCTACTCGGGCGCTACTTCCGCCGCGATTTTCGATGCGATCCTGCACAAAGCGCCGGTGCTGCCGACGCGGCTCAATCCCCAACTGCCCGCCGAACTCGAACGGATCATCCACAAGGCTTTGGAAAAGGATCAGCGGCTGCGCTACCAGCATGCGTCGGACCTTCGTGCGGACTTGCAGCGGCTGAAGCGCGACACCGATTCGGGGCGGACGGCGATACAACAACCGGATCCGGCCTCTGCGACGATCGCGTCAACAACGGCTTCAACTGCGCCGCACGGTTTCGAAAGTTCCACGGTGGTGGAAGCGGCCAAGCGGCACAAGCTCGGACTGGCAGCGACCGCCGTGCTCGTGCTCCTCCTCGTTGCCGCAGCGGGGTATGGACTCTTTTCCTTATTCAGAGGCAAGCCTCATCTGCCGTTTGAAAATTTCACCATCACGCAAATCACCAACAACGGGAAAACGATCGCGGCTGCCATCTCGCCCGACGCGAAATATCTGCTGAGTGTGATGGACGACAACGGCAAGCAAAGCCTGTGGCTTCGCCACGTGCCGACCAACAGCGATACGCAGGTAATCGCGCCGGCGGATTCCATTTACGCGAATCTGGCTTTTTCTGCGAACGGCGACTACATCTACTTCCTCAGGCAGATTGACAAGGTCGGCGAGGCATCCGACCTTCTCCGCGCGCCTATTTTCGGCGGCGCGCCCCAAATGATCGTGCACGACGTCGACACCAGGATTAGCTTTTCACCCGGTGGCCAACGCTTTGCCTTCGTCCGCGGTATGGATCCCGATGTTGAGAAGTTTCAAGTGCTGACGGCGAACGCAGACGGCACAAATGAATCAACGTTTGCATCCGGCCCGATTACGTCGCTTCCGAATGCCGTCGCCTGGTCGCCCGACGGCAAACAAATCGCCTATGCGATGCCCGGTGTGGACGGTGCGATGAGCGTGATCCAAATACAGGACGTGCAGTCCGCCAAGGTCAAGACCGTGTCAAAGTTCAACAACGTGCTGTTGAACGATTTGGCCTGGCTGCCCGACGCCGGAGGCCTGATTGCGACGTACCAGCAGAACACGACACCCTACGCGCGGAATCAAATCGCGTTTGTTTCCGAACCGGCCGGCCAGCTTCGTCCCGTTACCCGAGACACCAACAACTATCAGACACTGACTCTCTCGGCGGACGGCAAAACTCTCGCCACCGTGCAGCAAAGGACCACGCAAACTTTTTATGCGCTGCCCGCCGAAGGATTCAAGGGAGACCCTCCGAATCCGGCGCCCGCACAGATCGCGGATTCGCTTTTCTTCGACTGGTCCGGCAACGACACTCTTTACTTCGACAATGGGACTTCGCTGGTTCGACTTTCCGCCGACGGACGCGACAAAACTAATCTTCTGAGTGACTCTCTTGCGCAATTCCTTCAACCCGTCAGCTGCCAGGACGGCCGCTATATCGTCTTCACCTGGGCCGGCCGCTCCGGCGGTGACAAGTCGAGCCTCTGGCGCGTGAACGCCGACGGCACGAATCCCACGCAGCTCACCGATGGGCAGCAGGACATCGAGCCGGAATGCTCAAGGGACGGAAAGCGCGTCTTCTACGACGACGTGCAGGATCTTCAGGTGAAGCAAGTGAGTATCGATGGCGGAAAGCCCGAAGTTGTGCCGGGCTCGGCGATACCCACCGGCTTCTTCCACTTTGGACTCTCCGTCTCTCCGGATGGCAAGTTGCTCGCGTTCCTCACGGTCGACGCGAAAGACAGCTCACTGCACCAGATCGCTTTAGTGCCGCTGGATGCAGGGTCGGCGGCCCAGAAGCGCATCCTACTTTCCAATCCGCGCGTATCGAACGCACCCCGATTCACACCCGACGGCAATGCCCTCGTCTATCCCATTCGCGACAACGGAACCGAAAATTTGTGGCTCCAACCGATGGATGGCTCACCAGGCCGCCAGATTACGAATTTCAAATCGGATGCTATTTCCTCGTTCCGCTTCTCTCCCGACGGCAAGACGCTCGGCGTATTGCACGCCCAAATCGAATCCGACGTGGTGCTCCTGCGCGATGCCGCCGCCCCTTCGCGCTAACGCGATCCCGCAACAAAGTTTCTTGAACAATTTGTCGAATTCCGGTCTGGCCGTTCGACGAGATAGTGAGAGAGGACAACCGGCCCGATACAGGAGCAGTCGTGAGAAAAATCAACGTGCTTGAATTTGTCACCCTGGATGGCGTCATCCAATCCCCGGGGCCGAAGGATGATACCAGCGGCGGCTTCGAATACGGCGGGTGGCAGCCGCCACATCGCGACGCCGTGAGTGGAGCGGCGATGATGAAGCAGATGAAGGCGCCGGCTGACGTATTGCTCGGGCGGAAGACGTTTGAGGGGTTTGCGAAATTCTGGCCGCTGCATGCGGACATTTGGCCGGAGGTCCAGACCGCGACCAAGTACGTCGCCTCGAATACCATCGCCTCTTCCGACTGGAAACCGAACGTGTTTCTGAGCGGAGATATCGCGAAACAAATCGCGGAGCTCAAGAAGGAAGAAGGGCCAAATCTGCACGTGTGGGGCAACTCGAATCTGGTTCAGACCCTGCTGAAGCACGATTTGGTCGATGCGTTCTGGCTGAAGATATTTCCGGTGACGTTGGGCGGCGGTAAAAAATTGTTTGGCGAGGGCACCATCCCGGCGGCTTTCAAGGTGACGGAAAGCACGGTCACTCCGAAGGGCGTCATTATCGTGAATTACGAGCGCGCCGGCGCAGTCCCGATCGGAGGCATGTAAGACGTTCCGGAGGGAACTGTTTCTCGGTCGTTTGCTTGCCGCGTCAACCAGGCACAAATTGCGTCGAGTTGGTTTCTAATACCGCAGGCTTTGGTTCAGAGTCATTATGGGAAGCCAACTACGAGGGTTTAGCGGTGATTTTTCTGACAGACGGTAATTCGAACCATCGCGTTCGGAAAACGATTCGATCTCGCCTGCGTGCGGCGATGCGTCTTGCTGTCGTTGCCGCGAGCGTGGCAACGAATCTCCACACGCCTGCCTCCGCTCAGGACGTGAAGACGCCAGTGATTATGTTCGAGGGGCTGGCGGACCCGGCCGATCTCGGGAGCAACGCGATTTATTCCGTAAACGCCGACGGAACAAATCTGAAGCGGCTGACGGCGGACGACGACCACATCCTTAATATAGCGCCGTACCCACAGTGGTCGCCCAATGGGCAGCAGATCGCCTTCGTCAATTGGACCAGGGGACTCAGCGGCGGATTCGTCCCAACCGAACTCTATGTCATGGATCGCGACGGGACGAACCGCCATCGGCTGTTGCACATTACCGAACAGTCTTGGCAAAAGACCCAGAGCGTCTCCGACGTAGCGTGGTCGCCCGACGGGAAAACGCTCGCGGTGACCCGGTTAGTTGCCGGTCTTTTCTTGATTCCTCTGGATAAACCGGGCCTGCCTCGGCTCATGTTTCAGCCGAAATCACCGCAGGACGTCTCCTCTCCGGTCTGGTCGCCGGACGGTAAAAAGATCGCCGTTTATTCCTACGGGCAAACAATCGAGGGAGGCGTGCTGTCTCAAACATCAGAATTGCACGTAATCGACGCAAACGGCTCCGCGGAAGTGACGGTGGGAAGGAGCGTGTTTCAGTCTCGCTTTTCGCAGGAGGGCATTCCGATCCGCTGGTCCGCCGATGGAACGAAACTATTTTTCCCTCTGATGGTCGCGGCTCCTTCAGGCGGCGTAACGATCCGCGGATACGTGTCCAATGCCGACGGCTCGGGTGAAATGCAAGCGACCGAGCTACCGCCGTACGAGAAACCGTCTCCCGATGGAAGCCGCATCGCCTTTTCGAATACCGTGATGGATAGCACGGACGGAGTGTTCGTGAAGAACAAGGACGGTTCCGGCATTCGCCCGGCAGCGAATGATCCGGATTGGGCCTGCGCCACCGGCACGTGGTCCCCTGACGGGCAGCGGCTTGTGCTCTCCTGCCACTACGTTAAGGTTCGATGCAAAATGGCCGTCGGCTGCAATTGGCGAATTTTCGTGGTTGCGGCGGACGCTTCACCAGCGAAGTTGACACCGATTATTGATGTCGACGCCAGGTATCCTTCCGCGGCTCCCGCGCCCTAGCAAAACGCGTCGCCCCGGTGCGCTAGGTTGCGATCCAGCTAAACCGAACATCACCCACGACTGGTTGGCTGCCCAGGTGGGGTAAAGCGCGGTCATCTGCGTGCTCTCCTTAGGGGCGCCACGATACATCTTTACGTCTGAACCTTTAACTCAGGGGTCTCTGTTGTCTCGATACGAACTGTTTCGATCGCGACTCGCGAGAGATTGAAGCGGAAACTCGAATTCAAATGAACGATTACGGCGTTCGTCAGAACTTGCGAGTGTTGGGATGGCTTGAGCTAATTCGGGTTCGTAGGCTCCAAGTGAAGTTCTACCGTTGTGTCGCCACGCACTACGACTTCTTGGCGTGCCGGCTTCCACCTTAGCGCTTCCGGAAACTGCTTCGGAACTGCGCCCTCGAAGTCAGACTGGAAATATGTTGTCACCAGATATTTCCCCGGAGGGATGTAGCCGAAATGGGTCGTTCCGCCCTCGTTCAACCCACCCTTCGTGTGATACGACAACGGATCGTTGTCTACGCTGTCCACCGCAACGCTGCAGCCATTTTTGTATGAAAGCGGCGTTCCGTCCGACCCACCCTTCGTGTGATACGACAACGGATCGTTGTCTACGCTGTCCACCGCAACGCTGCAGCCATTTTTGTATGAAAGCGGCGTTCCGTCCGACGCGACGACCGTGATGCGAATTGAGTAGGGCGACTCATGAAAGGTTGTGAAGGTTACGTGCGAGTGTACCAAAAGCCTCAATCGCCAGCAGTCAGGGAACTCCTAATGGGTCGCGTTACCGAACGAGTGGGTTTTAGCGGATTTCAATTGTCCCGTTACTGCGTTTACGTGCGCCAGTACCTTGGGTAATTTAGTTCGGGGTCTCCGAAATTTCATACGGGAATTTCTGAAACGCCCGCTCCCCGCTCGCAAACTTCACGAAATTTCCCTTTTATTGGCCGTCGTGCTAACGACGCGAACGCCGCTCGCGTCCATACACCAACACGCCAGCCGCAAGCCACCATCGCTGGACACGTCAGGGAGGAGCCATGGCCTCATTCGTCCAGGACCTTCGATACGCGTTCCGAATCCTGCTCAAAAGCCCCGGTTTTATGCTGGTTGCGGTTCTCACGCTCGCGCTCGGCATCGGCGCCAACGTTGCGACCTTCAGCGTCGTCTACGCCGTACTGCTTCGGCCGCTTCCATTTCCGCAACCGGATCAACTGGTTCGTGTGTTCGACGACTTGCGCGGACCGAACGATTCCGACGTCGGCATGTCCGCGCCGGAACTCTGGGATCTGCAGGACCACTCGGGCGTGTTTCAAGAAATTTCCGCCGTGGCGGCGAGCAACTCCGCCGTCGTGGGAGGCGACCGCACCGTCCGTGCCGAAAGCCTCATCACCAGCCCCGACTACTTCACGCTGCTCGGCGCGAAAGCGCAGATGGGTCGCGTTTACACACAGCAGGACGCCGTGCCTGGTTTCCTCGAACCCGTTGTGATCAGCGACGGATTCTGGCGTTCGAATTTCGGGGCCGATCCGAACATCGTCGGCCGCAAAATGCATCTCGACAACGATCTCTACACAATCGTTGGCGTGATGCCTCCGGGATTCCGCCATCCTGGCCGCACGCTCGATACCGACGTGGAAGTCTGGCTCGCCACAGGTTTTTACGGCGCTCCGTTTCCGGTTCCGGCTGATCGGACGCTTCGCCTGATTCCCGGAGCCGTAGCGCGATTGAAGCCCGGCCTGACCGTCGCGCAGGCGCAAGCGCAACTCGACTCCTACACCGCGCAGCTCGCCGCCCAGTATCCCGCGGCCTATCCCGTGGCTGCGAAGTGGGTGGTGCGCGTCGTTCCCGTCAAAGAAGACCTTGTCGGCCCGCAGCGCACCGAGTTGTTTATCCTTTTCGGCGCCGTCGGCTTCGTGCTTCTGATTGCTTGCGTGAACATCGCGAATCTTCTTCTCGCGCGTGCCTCGGGCCGCCGCCGTGAAATCGCGATACGGCTCTCGATGGGCGCGAGCCGCGCGCGACTGGCGCGCCAACTCCTCACCGAGAGCATGCTTCTCTCCGTAATTTCCGGCGTCGTTGCCTTGTTCACTGTGCTTCTGCTCAAGAACGCGATCCTCAGCCTCGCTCCGCCGGATCTGCCGCGGCTCAACGAAGTCAGCATTAGCGCGGGCGCTCTCGGATTTGCGTTTCTGATATCTCTCGTCGCTGGGTTTCTGTTCGGTCTCGCGCCTGCGCTGCAAGCCGCGAATCCGACCCAGATCGAGAATCTTCGCGAAGGCAGCCGCGGAACCGGTTTCGGCCGTCGCCACACGCGTCTCTCGCGCCTACTCGTCGTTTCCGAAGTTGCGCTTTCGATCATTCTGCTCGCCGGTGCAGGACTTCTGCTTCGCAGTTTCTGGCACGTGCTCGAAGTTCATCCCGGTTACAACCCGAGCCACCTCACCACTCTCCAGATCTGGATGCCTGTGTCCAATAATCCAGACGCCAATCCGTATGCCCAGGAGGACAAGCGCGCCGCATTCCTTCAAGAAATCTATCGCCGTGTCTCGGTGATACCCGGCGTAGAACAATCCTCCATCGCAGGCAACGACACGCTGCCAATGAATTCCGGCAGAAACTATTCACAATTTTCAATCGAAGGGCGCGCGGCGGATTCCGAACGCAGCCCAACGGCCGATATCGCGGTCGTCGATACTCAGTATTTTAAGACCATGGAAGTGCCGCTGCTTTCTGGAAGAAACTTTCTACCGACTGACACTTTCAAAGCTCAGGGCGTCGCAGTGATCGATCAAACGCTCGCGCATCGCTACTGGCCCGATAAGGATCCCATCGGCTCGCAGATTAAATTCGGATTTGGCGCCGGCGTGCAGGGACTAACCGTAGTTGGCGTCGTCGGCGATATCAGGTCGGACGGTTCCGATCAGCCCAGCGTTCCGCATATCTACGTGGCTATGGGCCAATTCGCACCCGTGAATGCAGTCGTTTTCTTCCGCAGCCGTGAAGGCGCTCAGTACCTCGGCGACGCCGTTCGCCGCGAAGTGGCACAAGTCGATCCGAACGTTCCGGTGCACAGCATCAGCGGAATGGACGAGATCATCGCCCGATCGATGGCCGATCGCCGCTTCGCTCTCGAGCTGCTCGGCATCTTCGCGTCGGTGGCGCTGCTTCTCGCCGCGGTCGGCATCTACGGCGTGATGGCCTATTCGTTTAGCCAGCGAACGCACGAAGTCGGAGTCCGCATCGCTCTCGGCGCCCAGCGTTTCGATATTTTGCGAATGGCGATGTCGGAAGGTATGCGCGTCGTCGTGATCGGGCTTGCTTGCGGTCTTGCCGGCGCGGCGATTCTCACGCGCCTGTTCCGTTCGATGCTCTTCAATGTCGCGCCGGCCGACCCACTCACGTTCTTGTCGGTGTCCGCCATTCTAGCGAGCGTCGCGCTTCTCGCCTGCTACATTCCGGCGCAGCGAGCCACGCGCGTCGATCCTTTGGTGGCCCTACGCGAAGAATAGCCGGAAGTGCACACGTCGTCGCGCGAACACCGAAGTTGCGTCGCCGGACAACGGCGAAGAAGGGCATGCCGAGCTTTCGACTTCGTTGACTTGGCCGTTCTAGAGTTCCAGTTTCACGACAGGCGTCACATTGGGAAGGATCTTTTCGACGAGCGGCTTGCCATCTTTGTCGCGCGGTGCTTTCATGCCGTAGCCGTCCAGTCGGCCCACTGCTGATCGATTTCGGAATTTGTGACGATCCTCTCGTTGGGAGCGATGCGGAGATGATCGGAGTTCTTTGTGTACTCATCGCACATTTTTATTTCTCCTTTGAGGCGGATCCCACATCGCGATTTCTCGCATCACAACGTCACCGGCAGACCCGATACCTTCCATTCCTGAAATCCGCCAATTACGTCTGTCGCGCGGTGGAGTCCAAGATCCTGCAATGCGACCGCCGCGAGGCTTGAGGTATAGCCTTCGGAACAGAACACGATCACCTGGATGTCATGGTTGGTTGCGATCGGAAGCCGCGCGCTGGATGCCGGGTCGAATCGCCATTCCAGCACGTTGCGGTCAATAATCAACGCGCCCGGGATATTCCCCTCAGCCGCGCGCTGCTGTTCGGAACGAATATCGACGAGCGTCGCTCCCTGATTGACCATCGCTTCGTACGCCTCGTCTGGCGACAACCGTCGAAGCCGCGTGCGCGCCGCCAAAAGTATCTGATCAATGTTCGGGGAACTGGTCGGGTCAAAAGTTTTCCGCTCTTGCACGCGCCACTCTTGATCGATCGCCTCACCTTCGTTCGATGTGCGTTCGCGCGGAACCAGTTGACCGCCGTCCAGCTCGTATTCGTTCATGTCGCTCAGCGGAGGAGAATAGGCGTGAATGCTGATGGCGGGCGCGAGCGACGCATTGCGGACATCGTGCGCATAATCGGGACCGAATGCTCGCGGCTTACCCGGATGTAATACGTGGGTCCGCTCTCCCGGACGATGCTCCTCCAGAATGCCGGTCGCTACGACCAAGGCTCCCGAGGAACCACCGTGATCGTGGAAGCCGGTCGATTGTCCCGGCAGCCAGCTGATCACCCAGATGTCGTAGTCCGGAGCGAGATACAGCCGCTCGTACCAGCGCTGTTCGGTCCGCAGCCGCACCTTATCGATCCAACCGTCAGACACTACGAACTCCGAGACAATGTGGGTGAGGTCCTCGGGCGTTCTCGAAATCGTTCCGGCAGCGGTCTTCGCCGCTGTCAAGTCGCTTTCGATTTCTTGTATGAGACGGCGATTTGTTTCGAGTTGCATAAATTCTCCACGGATGAAATGTCGCATGGAAGGCGCGGCGCGAATGCCGGCTTCTCGATGGATTACAAATGCCAAACGAGAATCAGTTCAGATGAGCTTTGGGGGAAGGGAATTCAGGAAAATCGACAAATGTCCGCAGCTCACCCGAGGAACGACTGGTGGCAGCGACAACACTGTGAAAGAGGAACCATCAGACCCTGATGCTAGCATGGCGCGAAGAATCGGATCAATGGTACCGCGGGGCTCTCGTTGACATGTTCGGCACATCGAACCGGCGGCGGTGGGAATTCCTGCTGAAACGGAAAGATAGCCTGAAGATGCCACTCGGCATGACGCTCCTCAGGATATTCCTTGCCCAGCGGGGCGTGCACTTCTCGGTCACTGCGTCGTCAGTTCTGGAAGTTCGCTACTGGAGTTCGGAATAGAGCGTCGCCACGAAATTTCTCACTCGAGGTGGGATTCATAACTTTCTGCAGCTTGGCACGAATTGCCGCTAGTAATAGGTCCGGGACTTTCTCGAACGAAACCACAATCAGTACATTCTCAACGTGTTCTATTTTCTCGGGATGCTCCGGAGTGGGGTGATCTTCACCCCACAACAGAGGGCGAATGCCCGTTTCCGCCTCCATCCGATCCGCCTGGCTTGAGTACTCGAAGTAGTAGATGGTGCCCTTCTGCTTGCCACATTCGAAAGACTTAGCCCGGCTCCCCGACAACGGTGGCAACAGCGACTTGTCCAAGTCGTAGCGTTCAAAAAGGATTTGGTTTGAAGGTCGGTTGCGTACTTGCCGTCAATGATCTTGCAATTCTTGGGTATCTCCGATCCCTGGAGCATCGACGCATCGAGTTTTTCTGAGCCCGCCGCACGAAATGGCAGAGCAATCGTGCAAAGAAACGAGATCGAAAGGATCAGTTTTCTGCGCATTTCAAATCCCATCTTCTGCGTAATCGCCCACACTGGAACGGAATACTAATCAAGGCGCATGCTGCTGACAAGGATTCAGCACCTGATTAGTTGCATTACCGGACATGATATGGCTAGTACGTCGCCGGAAGAGCGGAAGATTCGGTGCGGCCCTGGATTAACTGGCGACGGGCTGCGCGCGTAACTTCAACACCAGGCCGGCGACTTCTTTAACGTTAGGAACGCCGTA
>JBEKJW010000202.1:0-8441 GCA_050011035.1 Candidatus Acidiferrales bacterium | reverse complement strand
CAGCCGCCCCCATTCGAAAATGTTCGCCCACGAATCGCGTGGATTCATCCCGCGTCTGAGTACGTTGATGGAGTGAGTTGCGATTACGCTGCGTCATGGTTCCTCCGAATTTCCGGGCGAAAGAGTACGTGCGAGTGGAAAGCGAAACAACACCTTGTTTGGAGAAGTGTGCGCACAACTTTACGGGGTTTGACGCGCGAGGCGGGGTTTTCTCTTCAGGAAAGGCCCGAAGAATTAGATCAGCATTCCCCCATGATAAGCTTCCCTTGATTCCCAAACAGCCGACGCCAAAATGAAGCGAATACACATTTTTGCTCTAGAGTCCGACTTGCACCTGATTCTGCAACAGATCGAGGATAGGGAGCTCGTGACCTATACGTCAACTGAGCCAATGCCTACCGCGGAATTACGACAGTGGGCGCACGGCATGGAGATCGACGATATAGGCATCGCGGCGGGTGAACAAACGGCTCTCTGTCAGGAATTTCTGATTACGAATTTCGGCACGCCTGTGACTGCGAGGAGAGTCGAGCAGTTTGACGGCAAAATTCGATTTCACGTCGATCAGGAGTTAAACCCAGATTCGATAGTCTTTACTCCTGCAGGTGAGTGGAAACGACAGATGATCATCGCGGGACTATTCGCTACTCTTTCCTCTTCCTCTCAGGCGCAAGGACTAATGAGGTTGGTCAGCGCCGCAATCAAGAAGCACTTTACAAGGGTTAAGGGATACTGGGTCGGCCCGCAAGCATTGCTCCGGCTCAGAAACGGGTTTCGGTTAACTATGGCCGAGCAATCTCCCCCGATCTACAACCTTCGAGAGTCGGACTGAGGAGTTCCGCGTGGCGTGGCGCGCCACGAAGTTGGACCCGGTCGACTACGGCGGCGCGAGCACCTCACGCCCAATTTACCGACGTGCCTCGCGAGCCTTCGCCGCAGTGTCGTAGGCGCTCCCGGCAAAGCGGTAGCTTCGCTCCCGCAGTCCATAATTCCGGCGGAACGCCCTCGAGCCGGTTGTCACTCGCCACTAGCCTCTGATTTTGCACCCCTATATACTTTTCCTTCCTGAAAATCGCTCGCCGGAGTTGGTGTGAAGCGCTGGACAAAAATCCTCATCGCCATTTTGGTCGTAGTTGTAGCCGTGATCGCCGCCATTCCGCTGTTCATCAACGCCAACACGTTCCGCCCCGCGATCCAAAAGCAGCTCAGCCAGGTATTCGGCCGCGACGTGAAATTCGGCGACCTGAGCCTTTCCGTGATCCACGGCCGAATGACGGCGCGCGACCTTACCGTTGCCGAAGATCCCGCGTTCGGCGCCGGTCCGTTTCTCACCGCCGACGAGCTGCGCATTGGCATTGAGCTCCGCCCGCTCATTTTCTCGCACCAGCTGAACATTCGCAGCTTCGCGATCGACTCGCCGAAGATCAACGTTATTCGCGCCGCGAACGGAACCTGGAACGTTTCCAGCATCGGCCACAACGTTGCGCTGGCCGCAGCGAACAGCAGCTCCGCACCCAAGCCCGGCGGGCCGCCGCTGCCGCCTTTGCCCCCAATGCCCCCAATGCCACCGTTGACGGATATGAGAGTCGCGCTCGTCATCATCGACGACGGGACGATCACCGCCAGCGAGCAGCCGCCGCACGGCGTTCCCGCCCTCTACAACAACGTGAATATAGAAGTTCACGATTTTTCGTTCACTTCGAGCTTTCCCTTTAAGTTGAGCGCCGACCTGCCCGGAGGCGGAAACGTCAGCGTGGATGGTCACGCCGGCCCGCTCAATCGCAACGACGCCGCCACCACGCCCGTCGACGCCGAGTTGAAAGTGCAGGGGCTGACGCCTGTCGCCGCCGGCTTCCTGAATCCGGAGTCGGGTCTCTCGCTCGTTGCCGACCTGGACATGAAAGTTTCCTCGGATGGGCAGACGGTGACGGAATCCGGCTCCGCGCTCCTTTCGAATTTGAAATTGCGCAAAGGCGCATCTCCTGCGCCGAAGCCGATCGGCATCGCCTTCAAAGGCACGCACTTGCTGAAGGCGAATAGCGGCACGATCGACGACGCGGCGATTCAGGTGGGTGACGCGGCGATCCACTTGAGCGGTTCCTACGAGCCGGTGGCCGGAGGCGCGTCCGATCCCGAGCTGAATTTCAAACTGCAAGGGCAGAGCTTGCCCGTCGACGATCTCCAGCCGCTGATGACTGCCGCCGGCGTGCGCCTGCCGAACAACTCGATGCTGAAGGGCGGCACGGTCGGAATGAATCTCGCGATCTCGGGTCAGGCCAAGGCGCTGACCATCATCGGCGACATTTCGGCGGACAAGACGCGCCTGGTGGGCTTCGACGTCGGCTCAAAAATTCACGGCATCGCGGCGCTGAGCGGCGTAAAAACCGGCGACACCAGCGACATCGAAACACTGCGCGCGCATATTCGCATGAGCAACGCCGGCGTGGTGGTGGATCGAGTTTACGCCGTGATTGCCGCGATGGGCGAACTGACCGGAAGCGGAGCGTGCTCGCCGGCGAACCAGCTCGATTTCAATTTGGTGGCGAAGGTGACCAGCGCCTCGGGCATGGGCAAGCTCGGCGTTGGCCTGCTCACCGCGCTGAACGGCGGCTCCGGCGACAAAAAAGGCGTCCCACTCAGAATCGTCGGCACGCCCGATGATCCGGTCATCACCGCCGACGTCGGCGGCGTGGTAGGGAAGACCACCCACTCGATCTCCGACTTCTTCACCGGTAAGAAAAAAGACCAGTAGCACCCTGCTCTTGTGCATCTTGGGCGCCCGCGAAGCGAGGCGCTGTAACATAGACTGTCAGTCCGTGGTCGCCGCGAGCTTCAGCGCGCGTCGGACAGGGCCGAAGCCCGGTCCTCCTACGACTCGCAAATCCCGCTACGCGGCAAATCACAAACGGATGCCGCCACTCTGTATCAGCATCCGTCTGTGTGCTCGCCTTCACTGAACCTCACCATCGCAGGATGACAGCCTGGTAGGCTATCCCAGGCTCATGACTACGCAATCCCCAGCGTCTCATTGAAAAAATTCACCACGTACTTCCACACCAGGTAGTAGATCGTCACGCCGACGCAGAAACCCACAGCCACCAATCCGTAGTTCACCGTGATCTCCCCGAACCACGTAATTGTGCTCTGCTGTAGCGTCACAAACCCCAGCGTATGCGCGATCACGTACCCGCACGGAAGAATCAGAAACGGCAAAATCGCGCCGTGCAGTCCGATATTCACGTGCGAGCTGCGCTGCAGCCGCTGATAAAACATGTTCCACAGCCCGAAAATATTCGGCACCAGCGCCAGCGGAAACACCAGGCCGCGCTCGATCGGCACAGGGACTTGAAAAACGAAACGCGCAACGATGTAAGTGACCAGCAGCAGCGGCATGATCAGCGTCGGCACAGCGACGCCTGCGATGTATGCACGAATGTATGGATGATTCGTCATGACTCCTCCTTCAAAACAGTTCGGCCTTTAACTCTCGTCCGAAACTACAAGTGGTACAGCAAAACCGGAATCGCGCCGGGGAAGAACAGCACCCACACCACGGCGGCGGCAGCGAGTACCCAGTCAAACCACGGCACGCGGCGCGCACGTTCACCGAGCCGCGCGAGCATTTGTGGCCAAAGATCGCGGTGGCGCTCGTCGCTCACCGGCGGTAGCGCCTCTTTCAGCAGCGCGCGAAGCTCGTTCTCGTCGAATTCGTGATTCGTCTTCGTCGTCATGTTCGCGTCGTCCTCAGGTTCTGCAATTTGTCCCGCAACGTTTCCATGGCGCGATGGGCACGGACGCGCGCTGTGCCTTCGCTGATGCCAAGCGCGTCGGCGATCTCGGCGTAAGGCACGTCTTCGATCAGGGCGAGCGTTGCCACCGCGCGCAATTTCGGCGACAGCTCGGCGAGCGCTGCGGCGATCCGGTCGCGCTGTTCTCGCCGCATCGCCGGGTCAGCACCGGCGCCATCGGGTGCGCGCCGCATCACGCCGGTCGATTGCGACGCGGCTGCGCTCGCGGCAACTTCTACCGCGACGGCTGCTGCACCATGCTCGCCCGGCGCGGGCCTGGAAGTCTCGAGCGGCACGTTGCGCTTCGCCGCGCGCAGATGATCGAGCGCGAGATTCGTCGCGATGCGCCGCATCCACCCCGCAAAGTTTCCTGCGGGATCGAAATGCGCGTGCGAGCGCCAGGCGCGGTGGAACGCATCCATCGTCGCGTCTTCCGCCGCGGCGTGGTCGCGCACGATGCGCAGGCACCAGCGATACACGTCCGCCTGATGCGCGCGGAAAAGCGCCTCGAAAGCGTCCATCTCGCCGCGCGCGAATCGTTCGTGCAGTTCCATCGCCGTGCTTCTGTACCCTATTACCGCCAGGGAAGCCAATTCGCTACATCATGATTTAGGGGCTAGAACAGCTGCGGCAGGCTGAATTTCATTATTTCTTTCACGCGCGATGGCGGGATTCCGTCGTGGAAGTCACGCGAGATCGGTTGGTTCGTAGGTTCGATCTCAAACTTCGGACGCCGGTTCCCCGGCTGCAAGTGGGCGTACATCTTGATCGAGTTCTGCTCGGGATAAAACTTGATCCGATTATTCAGCCACGAAAACAGCGGCGACGGTAACGGCACGTTTTCCGGATCAGCGTAATACGCGACCGCGGCCTCCATGCTCGGTCGGCTTAGCGAACCCCAAACGCCCCAACAAAACTTCTCGCGCGTTCCAAGGATCGGCAGCTCGATTCGTCCTCGCATGAAGTAGTGTTCGCCGTTCACCGCGCAGAAGTCTTCGTCCAGAAACGTGCCGTTGAGATTTCGAACCGGAGCCCCGGCCTTTTGCTCGCGTCGAAACGACTCAACATTTTCGTCAGACCAATAATCGGGATGATCGTAGCTGATGTCGAACACCGGGCCGGTGTGCCACTCTTCGCAGGAGCCGCATTTCCACCGCACGCCGGCGAGTTCGTTCAGAGTTGAATCGGTTTTGGTGTTCTGATGACGCGCCTTCTTGTAGCACCCGGGGCAGAGAAGCGCGAACTTCGTGAGGCTCTCAGACTGCTCGTTCCAGCCGCCATGCGCCGCGCGGATAACTTCGCAGTCGTCGCACCACGCATCCGGGTCCGGGCTGTCGTCGCTTGGCGTGTCGCTATTGAATCCGAGCCCGACCTTATCGCCAGTCAGATGATGGCAGACATAGGTCGCGGTGCCGTCGCCGTGAATCGAGCAATTGACTGTGTCGACCATGGAATCGACAGGATGGAGGCTGAGCGTTTGCTCGTCAAGGGCCTGAGCCTTCACGTTGGCTGAGCTAGACTTTTGTGTCGCCGAAAACCCACGCGCTGCATCAAAATGCTCTGCGCTTCGGCGCAATCAATGACCGACTCCAATCCCACGAAGGGCACAACAGAAGCGAGCACCGCCGCGCCTAACACGCCGAAATCCAGCCACGCGCGTGCAGGAGCCGCCGCCGTAGCCGCCGCCTCCCCCGCGCGCCCACAAATGACGCCGGCGATGATGTCGATGGGGACCAACACCGCCTCCGCCCCGCCGGCCGTCGATCACGAACTCGGCGCAGGCGTCACCGCTGACGGCACCACCGTCAAACCCTCCACCAAAGCTCTGCTCCCGTGGCTCGTAGCCGTCGCGTTCTTCATGGAGTCGCTCGACACCACGATTCTCAACACCGGCGTGCCAACCATCGCCGCCGCGCTGCACGTCGCGCCACTCAGCATGAAGTCTGTGCTCGCGAGCTACACGCTCAGCCTCGCCGTTTTCATTCCCATCAGTGGCTGGATGGCGGACCGCTTTGGCACCCGGCGCGTGTTCGCCTCGGCCATCGGCCTGTTCACGCTCGGCTCGATTCTCTGCGGCCTCTCCACCGACATTCACCTGCTCGTCGCGTGCCGCATTCTGCAGGGCTGCGGCGGCGCGATGATGGTGCCGGTAGGCCGTCTCACGCTCGCGCGCACGTTTGAAAAGTGGGAACTGCTGCGCGCGATGAGCTTCGTCGCGATTCCCGGGCTGATCGGACCGATGCTCGGCCCCATCGCCGGCGGCCTGATCGTCGGCTACTTCCACTGGCGAATGATTTTCTTCGTCAACGTGCCGATCGGCCTTCTCGGCCTCGTCCTGGTTTACATGCATCTGCCGGACTACAAGCGCGACGAGTGCCCGCCGCTCGACTGGCTCGGCCTGGTGCTCTTCGGCGCGGGCGTTGCACTCCTCTCTTACGTGCTCGAGGTCTTCGGCGAGCACGAATTGCGAACGCGCACTGTGATTGCGCTGCTTGTGTTGTCGGTTGCGCTGTTGGCGGGTTACGCGCTGCACGCAACGCGCACCAAGTTTCCGCTGCTGAACACCGCGCTCTTCAAAATCCGCACGTTTCGCGCGTCGGTGAGCGGTAGCTTCTTCACGCGGCTTGGCATCGGCGGCGTGCCGTTTCTCTTGCCGCTGCTATATCAAGTGGGGCTGGGCTACTCGCCGATTCAGTCGGGCTTGCTGATCATGCCGCAGGCCGCGGCGGCGATGTCCATGAAACTCACGATGCCGAAAATTCTGGCGAAGTTCGGCTACCGCAGCGTGCTGGTTTCAAACACCATAATTCTCGGCCTGTTGCTGATGCTCTTTGCGACGATCGGCACGAACACGCCGTGGTGGGTGATCGCGTTGCAGGCGTTCTGCTACGGCTTTTTCACGTCGCTGCAGTACACCAGCATGAACACGCTGGTCTACGCCGACGTGAACGAAGAGCAGACTTCGAGCGCCAGCTCCATCGCCAGCACGATGCAGCAGATGTCGGTCAGCTTCGGCGTCGCGATCGCTTCGCTCACTACCGCGCTATTCGTTCCATCGCGCGATTCCGCCGCGCCGGTTGCAATGGTTCACGGAATTCACAAAGGCCTGCTCGCGCTGGGTGTGCTGACGATCCTTTCAACGATGGTTTTTACGGGATTGAAGCGCGGCGACGGCGCGTCCGTTTCAGGAAGCAAACATCATTTCGCGGGTTAACGCAACGGGCAGACAATGAGCGGACGATGAGCACACCATGACGGTATCGACGATCTGGCAGATTGTGTATTGGGCGTGGATCGCGGGCGAATTGGGAATTCTGATCGTCACCCGCACACGAAAAGGCGGCGGCAAGGTTCGCGATCGCGGATCGCTGCTCATTTTGTGGCTGGTCATCGTGGCCTCGACCACTGTCGGCATGCCGTATGGCGAGCGGCACGAGCCGACGATCTTTGGCGGCGCGCCCTGGGTGCGGCTTGTCGCGCTTGTGCTGCTGGCACTCGCACTCGCGATCCGCTGGACTGCCATCGTCACGCTGGGCCGGTGGTTCAGCGCCAACGTCGCGATCCTCGATAAGCAAGCGCTCCAAACCGGCGGGATTTTCTCGATCGTGCGCCACCCGTCTTACACCGGCTTGATGCTTGTGTTTTTCGCGGTGTCCTTGCACACGCGCAACTGGATTGCGTTTGCGATTGTTTTTGTCCCGTGCGCAACGGCGCTGCTTTACCGCATCAACGTGGAGGAATCGGCCTTGCGCTCCGCCTTCGGCCCCGCCTACGAAGCCTACTCGCGCACCACTCCGAAGCGCCTCATCCCCGGAATTTATTAGTGAGACGGCCACGCGTGGGATAGCCAACCTGGCTGTCATCCTGCGATGCAAATCCTTTCACAGCGCACGCTCGCCGACGGACCGACACATCGAGTCGGGCGTCAGTGCTCGTCGTTATCGGCGCCGCGCTCCGCGGTCGCTTGCCGCTCCAACTCAAAATCGCGTTCGTAGGAAGACAGCCAGGTTGGCTATCCCGCTATTCACACCGCAGCGCCGTCATAGGATCCACGCGCATCGCGCGTCGCGCAGGCAGCACACACGCCAGCATCGCGACGCCCGTGAGCGCCACAGCCACAATCACAAACGTAGCCGGATCGGTGGCGCTGATTCCGTACAGCAAGCTGTGCATGAATCGCGTCAGCGCAAGCGCCGCCGCGACGCCTACCACCACACCCGCAAGCGCCAGCTTCAGCCCGTGCCCCACGACCAATTTGAAGATCGTGCTCGATTCCGCGCCCAGCGCGATGCGAATCGCAATTTCACGCGACTGCTGCGACACCAGGTACGACATCACGCCGTAGACACCCACCAGCGCGAGCACAAATCCCAGCCCGCCAAAAAGTCCAAGCAACACGCTCTGCGCGCGCGGCGCAGCATTCAACGCCTCGAGCCGCTGCTGCCCCGTGTTGATGTCTTCCACGGGCTGGCCCGCGTTGATCGCCCAGATGCGTTCCTCGATCGCCGGCACCAGCGCCATCGCGATCTTTTTCGTGCGCACCGCGAGAAACATTTCGCTGTAGCCGTTGTCGCTGGTCATCGGCGCATACATGAAAGGCAGCGGGTCGCCGTCCGGCCGCGCGTCGGTTTGATTTCCCACCACGCCGATGAT
>JBEKJW010000201.1:0-8532 GCA_050011035.1 Candidatus Acidiferrales bacterium | reverse complement strand
CCGGTGAAATCTTCGGGCGCGACGCCGGCAATCATTACTGCGCGAGAGTTGACGAGGAGCGATTTGCCGACGATTTCAGGATCGGCGCCCCATCGCTTCCAGCACGAATAGCTAAGAACAGCGAGTGACGCGCGCGATTCATCGGCGCCAGGATGGAACAGCTCGCCGAGCGCGGGAACGAGGCCCATCGTCTGGAAATAGGTGTCGGAGACGGTTTCCATCATCCCGCTTTCTTTGCGATCGCCGAAGGCGAGATGAGCCTTGGTGATCTGATACGGGAAGGCCGCGAGGGAGTCGAAAGATTGAGCGTGATTGCGATAGTAGAGGTAATCGACGTAGGAGAAGTTTTCGATCGGCGATGTGGGCGTCGACGAAGTGATTTCGATGAGGTTTTCAGGATGCGTAGCGGCAGGCGGGCGGAACAGTACGCCGTTCGCGACTCCGAGCCCGATCGTGCCCAGGGTCATAGCGACGGCGAGAGACACGATGGCGATGGCCGCGAGTTTCCAATTTTTGGCGAGGATGCGGAGCGAAAAGCGCAAGTCTTGCGAGAACACGTCGAGAAGACGCAGTCCGCGGGCGTCGCGACATTCTTCCTTTACGGAATCGCTTGTGCCGAAGGCCAGGCGGGCCTGTCTTATAGCGTCGTCGCGCGTGACACCTGTTGCGACGAGCTTCTCGACGTGTTGCTCGAAGTGGAAGCGGATTTCATCGTCGAGTTCCCTTTCGACCTTTGTGCGGCGGAAGAGAGCGTGGAGGCGAGTGCGAATTTGCGAGCTGATGCTAGTCACAGCGGAGCGCCTCCATGGGATCGACTTTGGCGCCGCGGCGGGCGGGGATGTAACAGGCTGCGGCGGTGACGAGAGCAAATAGCAACCCGACGCCGAGGAAGGTGAGCGGATCGAGGCCATTCACCTTATAGAGGATTACCGTGAGGCCTTTGCTCGCGGCGGCTGCGACCACGAGGCCGATGATCACGCCGACGGCCGCGATGCTTAGACCGAAGCGCAGCATCATGCGAATCACGCTGCGGGGCGTCGCGCCGAGGGCCAAGCGAATGCCGATTTCGTGCAGGCGCTGTTCGACGGCGCTGGCCATGACGCCGTAAATTCCGATTGCGCCAAGCAGCAGCGCGAGTACGCCGAAAAACGCGAAGAGCGAACTGAGCGTGCGGTATCCCGTGTTCTGTTCGCTGATGAGATCGTCGATGGGGCGGACGAGCGAGACAGGTTGGTCGGGATCGACGGACCAGATCGCGTCGCGGATGGCGGTGGGCAGCGTCGGCGCATCTCGGTTCGAACGTACGACGATGGCCATGTACGGCGACGGTGCCTGCGCGGCGGCCACGTACATCTGGCGCTCGGGTTCGGGACTCATGGCCCAACGTTTAACGTCAGAGACGACGCCAACGATGGTGAACAAATCCTTTGCCTCGCCGATTTCGAGTTGGTGGCCAATGGGATTTTCGTCGTGGAATTCTTTTCGCGCGAGCGTGTCGTTGATGACCATGACTTTCGGCGCGTCGGGGCCGTCGCTCGGTTCAATGCCGCGACCTCGAAGAATCGCAATCTGCATGGTCGAGAGGTACGTCGGCATGACGGCGGAATAGACCGCGCCGACATCCTCGCCCGGTTCGGCGGGAGGACGGCCGGCGACGTGGACGGATTTCGTCTGGCTCGCTTCACCGAAAGGAATAAATTCGCCGGCGGCGGCCCCGGTAACTTCGGGCAGCGACTGGATGCGTGCGATAGCGCGGTCGTAGAAATTGCGGACGTCGGCGTCGGCCGCGTAACGCGACTTCGGCAGCACGAGTTGGGTGGTCATGAGGTTCGAAGGATTGAAGCCGACGCGATCGAACGTCATGTGGATGAAGCTTTCGACGAGCAGTGCCGTGCAAATCATCACGACGACGGCGAGCGCGATCTGCGCTCCGACGAAAATGCGGCGCGTGCGCGCGACGTGGCGATTCCCTGCCAACTGGCCGGAGGCTTCTTTCAGCGTGCGATTGACGTCGAGACCAGAACTCTGAAACGCGGGAATAAGACCAAAGACGATGCCGCAGAGAGCGGCGATCCCGAATGTGTAGAGGAGCGCGGTGAGATCAAGATCGACGTGGCCGTAATTGACCAGGTAGCCGCGAATTTTATCGGGAAAACCGCGGTCGATGGTTTTCAGGATGGTGTGCGCGACGAGTGCTCCGGCGGCGCCTCCAACAAGAAACAGGAGCCCCGATTCGGTGAGAAGCTGGCGAACCAGACGGCCGCGCGTGGCACCGAGCGCACCGCGGACGGCGAATTCCTTAGTGCGACGGGAAGCGCGGGCGAGCATGAGGTTCGAAACATTGGCGCAGGCGATGAGGAGGACGAGTCCGACCACCCAGAACGCAACTTCGAGCTGTGGCGTGCCTTCGTTCTCACCGATGCGGCTCGCAAGCGAGCGGACGTGAATCTGGATGTCCGTGTTGGACTTCGGGTATTGCTTTTCGAGCCGCGCGGAGAAAGCGGCGGCTTCAGCGGCGGCTTGCTGTTCGGTGACGCCGGGCTTTAAGCGACCGAAGGCGGAGAACCAGGACGTGTCACGATCAGCGCGGCCTTTGTCGTCAAGAGCGAGTGGCGTCCATACATTCGCGATGCCGAGAATCGGAAACTGGAAGTTCGGCGCAAGCACGCCGACGACGGTGTATGTCTCGCCCTGCAGCGTGATTTCGCGGCCGATGATTTTCGGATCGGCAGCGAAGCGGCTCTCCCACAGGCCGCGGCTAATGATGGCGACGTGGCTGTTCGCGGGCTGGCCTTCTTGCTCGATGAAGGCGCGGCCCATAATGGGCTGAACACCGAGCGTCTGGAAGAAATTCCAGCCGACCAGGCCGCCGTCAACGCGGTCAGGTCGGCCGTCGCCGGTGAGGTTGTACTGCCAGCCCGTCCAGATGGCGAGCTGCTCGAACGAGGTGTTCTGCTTTTCGTAGTCGAAGAGATCGGCGGACGACGAGACTTGCGTGCTGGTCCAACCCTTTTTGGTGTTGTGGGTTTCAAGCACCATGAGGCTTTGCGCGTTGGGGTATGGAAGCGGCTTGATGATCCAGGCTTCGATGAAGCTGAAGATGGCAGCGTTGGCGCCGATGCCGAGAGCGAGCGTAAGAATCGCGATGATGGCGTAGCCGGGCGATTTGCGCAGGATGCGCAGGCCGTAGGCGAGGTCCTGCGCGAGATTTTCCAGCGGGCGGATGCCGCGGGCGTCGCGATGCTCTTCCTTGACGGAGTCGGCGGTGCCGATTTCGAGGCGCGCTTGGCGAAGAGCTTCTTCGCGCGAGAGGCCGGACTTCTCGAGCTTCGCGACGTGCGCGTCCACGTGGAAACGGAGTTCAGCGTCGAGGTCCGTCTCAACGGTGTTGCGGCGGAAGAGCGATTTCAAGCGCGATTTCAGGTCAGTGAGCATCGGCGACTCCTATGTGCGAATTCATTCGTGCCTCAAGGCGGTCATGGGATCGATGCGCGTGGCGCGGCGCGCGGGAATCACACATGCGGCTGCCGCTACGGCAGCGAGCAGCAGCGCGACGGCGCAGAACGTGAGCGGATCGTACGGGCGAACACGGAAAAGAAGCGTCGAAAGCAAACGCGTCGCGGCAAGCGCGGCGACCGAACCTATCGCGAGGCCAATTCCGGCGAGAGCGAGCGCGCGAGAAAGGACGAGGCGCAGAACGTCGCCGGGCAGGGCGCCCAGCGCGGCGCGGATGCCGATCTCCGAAGTACGTTGGACGACTGAGTAGGAAACCATGCCGTAGATGCCGATGCACGACAGCACCAGTGCGAGAAGCGCGAAGCTCGCAAGGAGATTCATCGCGAGGCGGCGGAGAGCGAGAGAATCGGCGACGAGTTGCTCCATCGTGACGACGTTCCACACGGCGAGATTCGAATCCATCGATTGCACGGTGGCGCGCAGAGGTTGGGCGAGCGATTGCGGGTCGACCTTTGCACGGGCGACGGCAGTGAGATAGCTGAATCCGACTTGCCACTCGGAGCGATAGACCTGCATTTTTCCGGAACGGTCGACGCCGAATTGCGCAACGTCCGAAACCACGCCCACGACGGTGGCCCACGGCTCCAACTTCACATCGTCCTCGAGGCCCGGCGCTCGTATCTGTTTGCCGATGGGATTCTCGCCAGGCCAGACGGTATGAGCTGTGGCCTCGCCGATAATCGCGACGGGTGCGTGCCCAAGACGATCGTCCTCGTTGAAATAGCGGCCCGCGACGAGAGGAATTTTCATCGTCGCGAAATAGTTTGGCGAGACGGCGTAATACTCGACGCCGAATTCCTGCCCTTCAGGCCGCGGTTTGTCTTGGACGATGATGATGCGGCCGTCGAAGTCGCCGCCGAGCGGAAGTAGCGAAGTGAGTGCGACGGACTCGGCACCCGGAATCTGGTTTGCCTTCGCGAGCAGGGCTTGAAGAAACGCGATGCGCTTCTCGTGGTCCTTATAGGCAGTGCTCGGGAGTGAGAAATCCGCAGAGATCACGTGGTCCGCATTAAAGCCAGGGCTGAGCCGGTAGAGTTCGACGACGCTGCGGACCATGAGGCCGGCGCCAACCACGAGAACCATGGCCAGCGCGATTTCCGCGACGACGAACGCATGACGGAAGCGGTTGCCACCGATGATCGTGCGGGAATCCTGTTTCAGCGCGAGGTTCGCATCGACGCGAGCGGCCTGGCGCGCAGGCGCGGCGCCGAAAACGATCGCCGAACCGACGGCAGCGACGAAAGTGAAGACGAGAACGGGAATGTTGATCGACGTGTCGTTAAGCGCCGGAAAGACTTTTTCGCCCAGCACGGCGATCCAACGCGTCAGAGCCAATGCGAGTGCGATTCCCGCGACTCCACCCAGCAGCGAGAGCAACACACTTTCGGTGAGCATTTGTTGCAGCAGGCGGCGCCGGCTCGCTCCGAGAGCACAGCGGAGAGCGATTTCGCGTTGCCGCGCCGCTGAGCGTGCGAGGAGAAGGTTTGCGACATTCGCGCACGCGATCAGGAGCACGAAGGTAGCGGCACCGAACAGTGCGAGAAGCGCGGGGCGCAATCCACCGACAAGGTCTTCCTTCATCGGCACGACTTTCGCGGAATAGTCAGTTTCGTCGGCTGGAAACTCCGCGGTAAGACGCGCAGAAATGAGCGTCATATCCGCCTGCGCCTGGGCGATTGTAACGCCGGGTTTGAGTCGCGCGATGGCGCGGAGATGGCGCGAGTTCCTCGCGTGGACGTCGTAATTTTCGCCGACCGGGCGATAAACCTCGGCAGCGGGCGCGGTGAGAAGACTGACCGGCAATGACTGAAATCGGGGTGAGAGGACGCCGACGATCGTATGCGGAACGGCACCGAGTGTGATCGAGCGGCCGACGACTCCAGGATCGCCGCCGAAATCGCGCTGCCACATCCCGAAACTGAGGACGACGACTTTGTCGTTGCCGTCGATATTTTCTTCCGGCGTGAAGGTGCGGCCAAGAACGGTTTGCGCGCCGAGGATTTTGAAGAAGCCGTCGCCCACGAGCATCGCGGAAACGCGGCGCGCCGCGCCCTGGCCTGTGAGGGTCGGCGCCCAGTTGCCGTAGGTCGAGATCTCTTCGAAGACGGTGTTCTGCTTGCGCCAGTCCATCACGTCAGTGGCGGAGACTTGGCTGCGGGCGTCGCGCGTCGCGGTGTCGGGATTGGTTTCAACGCCCCACACGAGAACGATGCGGCTAGGGTCGGGATACGGGAGCGAGCTGAGCAGAACGCCGTCGAGCACGCTGAAGATGGCAGTGTTGGCGCCGATGCCTAGAGCGAGAGTGAGGATGGCGACGGCGGTGAAGCCGGGAGATTTGGCCAGGACGCGTAACGCGTAGCGAACGTCTTGCGCTAGCGTTTCGAGGAGCCGCGTGCCGCGGGCGTCGCGGTGTTCTTCTTTTACCGAATCGATTGTGCCAAACGCAAGGCGGGTCTGGCGCAAAGCTTCTTCGCGCGTTAGACCAGACTCTTCAAGCTTCGCGACTTGCTGATCGAAGTGGAACCGGAGTTCGGAGTCCAGCTCACGTTCGACAGTGTCGCGGCGCAAAAGCGAGCGGAGCCGCGTGACGAGGTTAGAAAGCATAGGCGACTCCGTCGTGCGGATTCATTCGTGCCTCAAGGCAATCATGGGATCAACGCGCAGTGCGCGACGAGCTGGGATGTAACTCGCGAGCGACGCAACACCAGCGAGTAGCGCAGCTACGGCGGCGAAGGTAAGCGGATCACGCGCCGTAACTCCGAAGAGCATGCTGGACATGAAACGCGTTAGGGCGAAGGCGCCGCCGAGGCCGATGAGAGTGCCCGCAGCGACGAGGCGTCCACTTTCACCGAGAACGAGTTCGATGATGTCGCGCGGCTGGGCGCCGACGGCTACGCGGACACCGATTTCGTGCGTGCGCTGCGTGACCGAGTACGCGATCACGCCGTAGATGCCAACTGCGGCGAGGAGCAACGCAACGACGGCGAAAATTCCGAGCAGGATGAGATTGAAGCGCTGTGGCGAAAGCGTTTCCGATACGACGGCATTCATGCTGAGTATGTCTGTGGGCGGCAGGGCACTATCGATGGCCCATATTTTTTGTTCGACGTCGCGGGTGAGGGAGTTCGGATCGCGCGGGCTGCGGATCGTGAGCGTCATCCAGCGCTTCCAGTCTTCGTCGGATTGGGTGTACAGGCCGTAGGCTGCGGCGGCATCCGGCTGATCGAGGCCGAAGTGTTTTACGTCTCCGACGACGCCGACGATCGTCTTCCATTTAATCGGATTATCGAGCGCCCAGCCGAAGCGCGCACCGATCGGGTTTTGATTCGGAAAAAGTTTGCGCACGAAGGCTTGGTTCACGACGACGACTTCGGGCGAGTCGGTGCGATCGTCCGCGCTGAACGTGCGGCCTTGGAGCAGCGGGATTCCCATGATGCCGAAGTAGTCGCCGAGGACGGTCCGCGTTTGCACAGAGGGATTTTTGCCCGGGACGATCGGGCGGCCTTCGATCGCAGCTTCGTGGTCGATTTGATCGCCGCCGAGTGGAAGCTCGCTGATCATTGCGGCCTGCACGCTGGGCATGGCATTGAGCGAATCGAGGAGCTGAGTGCGGAAGCGTACTTGTTCTGGGAGATCCTTGTAGTGCGAGGCGGGCAAGCTGAGGCTCATCGTGAGGATGTTGTCCGTACGAAAACCCGGCGGCACGGAGGCGAGACCGACGAAGCTGCGAATGAGCAGACCCGCGCCGACCAGAAGAACTAATGCGAGCGCGGTTTCGCTGACGACAAGCAGACGACGGAGTCGGAGACTCACGAGACTGCCTGCGATGGTGCGGCCAACGTCTTTCAGGGTGTCGCCGGCGTTGGACCGCGTTGCGCTCCATGCCGGCAGCAAACCGAACAGCACGCCCGTGCATAGCGATAGGCCGATCGTGAAGGCGAGGACGCGACCGTCGATCGCGACGGTGCTGAGGCGCGGAAGATCCCCGGGCGCGAGCGCCAGAAGGCCGCGAAGTCCGACGTACGCGAGCGCGACCCCGGCAATACCACCCGCAAGCGAGAGCAGCACGCTTTCGGTGAGCATCTGCGCGACGAGGCGGCTCGATCTTGCTCCAAGTGCCGAACGGATTGCGATCTCGCGCTGGCGCGAGGCAGCGCGGGCGAGCAACAGGTTTGCGAAGTTGACGCAGGCGATAAGGAGCACCAGACCGACAGCGCCGAAGAAAATCAGAATTACGGCACGCGTGTCGCCGACGATGGAATCGAGAAGCGGGACGAGCTTGCGGTGGACGCCGGCATCGTGATCGGGATGTGTATTCGCGAGCGACGCATCGATCGCGGACATCTCGGCTTGCGCCTGGGCGAGAGTGACGCCGGGCTTCAGATGCATAAACGCGGTGAGGACGTGGACGCCGCGCTCCTTCGCTTCGACGGGATAGACGATGCGAAGCGTGGAGTACGCGTCGGCATGATGATGAGGGAGCCAGAAGTCCGGCTCCATCACGCCGACGATTGTGTAAAGGTTGCCGCTGAGGTTGATCTGCTTCCCTACTGCTCCGGGCTCGCCTCCAAACTGGCTCATCCAGAATGCGTGGCTGAGAACCACGACCGGTGCCGCACCGAACGTATCGTCTTGTGCGCCGATCATTCGGCCGAGTTCTGGGCGCGCGCCGAGTACTTGGTACATTCCAGCGTCACCTGCGATTACGAAAATTTCCATGGGTTCGGGGCCGCCGGTGAAGTCGAGACGTTGCATCGAGCGGCTGCCAATGGCGTCGAAAGATTGGGCTTGGGCGCGGATGTCGTCGAGGTCGGGCATCGATTCGTTGCCGTCGGTGGTGACGATGCGCGCGGCATCGGGATACGGCAACGGGCGCAGGAGGATGGAATCGACGACGCTGAAGATGGCGGTGTTGGCGCCGATGCCTAGGGCGAGAGTGAGGATGGCGACGGCGGTGAAGCCGGGAGATTTGGCGAGGACGCGTAAGGCGTAGCGAACGTCTTGCGCTACAGTTTC
>JBEKJW010000200.1:0-8547 GCA_050011035.1 Candidatus Acidiferrales bacterium | reverse complement strand
TGGACCACGCCGACGGACCTGGCGAAGTTCGCGATTGAGATCGCCAACTCGCGCAACGGCCGTTCGAACAAAGTTGTCTCGCAGAAAATGGCCACGGCGATGGTCACGCGGTACGTGGCGGATTCCGGGCTCGGCTTTTTCATGGACTCCAACAACCCCGGGCTCTTCCTCCACAGCGGCGCGGACGAGGGTTTTCAAGCCATTTTGATGATGAATTACGAAACCGGCAATGGCGTGGCGCTGATGACCAATTCCAACCATGGGATTGCGGTGGGCGGACTGGTGGTTCAGTCGGTGGCGCGCGAGTTCGGCTGGAACTACAAGGGGCCGAACGATCCTCTCGCCGAACTTTTCCTGATCGACCTGGCCAGTGGGCCGAAAGCCGCGCTCGACCACTACGCCGAAATCAAGCAGGCGAACATTCCGGGCGAACCGATCGACGAACGGACGCTGAACCTGGTCGGCTACATGTTGATCTCCGCAAACCGCCTCGATGACGCAATCGCTGTGCTGGCGCGCAACGTCGCCGAGTATCCGCAAGGCTTTAACACGTACGACAGCCTCGGCGAGGCCTACATGCGCAACGGGCAAAAAGAGCTGGCGATCCAGAATTACGAAAAGTCGCTGAAGATTTTCCCGGGCAACGACAATGCCGTGGCCATGCTGAAGAAGCTGCGCGCCGCGCCGTGAGGCATGGCACCGGTTGAACCGAACGATTTACTTCTCAAAAACCGATGTCGGCTGTTAGACCGTCGGGCGTATGCTTGCATCGATGGCCATCGACCGCAGACGTTTTCTCGGAACCCTGGGTCTCGCAGGCGCGACTCTCGTTCTTCCCGGCGCAACCGAATCGCTCCTGGCCGGCACTCTCGCCCGCTCCACCGTAAAAGCTGAATCGCAGCTCGAGCCGCTCGACTTCGTTTTCTTCACCGACACACACATCCAGCCGGAACTCGACGCCGCGAAGGGATGCGACATGTGCTTCGCGCAAATCGCCGCCGCGAAGCCGGAGTTCGCGATCATGGGCGGCGACCACGTTTTCGACGCCTTGGGTGTTTCGCCGGCGCGCGCAAAAATGGTTTTCGATCTGTACGCCAAGTCGTCGAAAGCATTTGGCATGCCGGTGTACCACGCGATCGGCAATCACGACGCGTTCGGCGTCTACACCTCGAGCGGCGTCGCGCCGACCGATCCGCTCTACGGCAAGAAAATGTACGAAGACCGGATGGGCAAGACCTACTACTCGTTCGATAAAAAGGGCTACCATTTCGTGGTGCTGGATTCGATTCAGCCCACGCCGGACCGCCTGTGGGAAGCGCGCATCGACGAAGATCAGCTCGCGTGGCTGCGCGACGATTTGAAGAAACTCGCGCCGGGGACGCCGGTGATCGGCGTGGTGCACTGCCCGATGGTCACGGCGTTTGCGACGTACGCACAGATCATCGCGTCCGGACAGAAATACAACACGCTCACCGTCGCGAACTCGGTGGATGTGCTCGAAGTGCTTGGCACCGCGAACGTGCTCGGCGTACTGCAGGGCCACACGCACATCAACGAAGTGGTGGATTACAAAACGACCCGCTACATCACCAGCGGCGCGGTGTGCGGCAATTGGTGGCGCGGCTCGCGCATGGGCACGCCTGAGGGCTACTCGGTGATTCGCGTCCACGACGGGAAAGTCACCGCGCGCTACGAAACTTACGGCTTCAAGAGCATCGCGCCCAGCGCCGCAAGCGGCAGCCCCAGCGCGATGCGCGCCGCCGCAGCCGCAGCCGCGGGCGCTCCTGCCAATTCGCCGACTCCTGCGCCTCCTCCCCAATAACTACAACGGCGAGAACATTTCAGAAAGAAAACCGGTACTTTTCCCAATTCGTCGCCGTTCGTACTGCGAGTGCAAGAGGGCGATCACCTGTCAACCGGATCGCGAAAAATCCGGCTGCTGCGCACCGACTGCACGATGCGATTGATGTCGGCCTGCGGAATGATTGCGGGCGTGCCGCCGCCTTCGCGAAACGTAAACTTCAAAAGCACATTGTCGTTGTAGAGATCCACCGAAACGCCGGCGTACTTCGCTTCGGGGACTCCATATTGGAACCCGTGAAACTCCGGCGTCGTCACGTAGAAGATTCCGTATGCACCCTCGACCGGCGCGGTGCTCGTCTTGAGGGCCAGCAACATTCCGTCGCGCATCGTCTCCATTTTGCTCATCGACCAGGTAAAGGTGTCCGGCGTGACATTCAAAATGCGGCGCACGAACTCGTAGTCCGTTTTCGGCCGGTCGCCTTCGAACAGCGTGTCGAGGTTCTGTTGGTTCTGGGGATTTTTCTGGAGTTGTGCGATCAGTTCGTCGGGCGGCCTCTGATATACAGTCACCATGCGCTCTCCGAACGCGTATGTCGAGCCGCCGTTGCCATACTCGTTCACTTTTGGCGCCTCTTTCCACGGAACTTCGAAGGAATACGCGCCGAAGGTCTCATCTGTGCCCGGCGTATTGTTGATCGTGGTATCGGGCAGCGGCTTCGGCACCACTAGCACCACCGGATGTCGAAGCGCCGCCTTGCGCGACACCACTTTCGCGAACCACTGCGCGCCAAGCACCCACATCACCACCACGCACACCACCGCCGCCACGCCGAGCCCGATCAGAACCTTCAGAATCTTCGGCATCTGCTCCTCTGGGTGCCGCGCTCGTTATCGGTCAGTCCGCTTCCCGCGACACCGATCGTGCCGATGAATGCACCGACGATGACCCACTTCGCATTTGGATCGGCCATCTCGAGAGTCGCTCGCTCCTACTCGGACAAAGCGCTACTGCACTGTCACGCTGACGTTCGTCGTAGCTGTTTGCGTGCCGGCTGTGGCCGTGACCGTAACAGTGTAGGTGCCAGCGGGCGTGCCGGTTTGTCCGCCGCCTCCACCACCACCTCCGCCTCCACACGCGGCGAGTAGCGCCAAGCCAGCTACCATCGCGAGCATCGCCAGCGGTCCAAGCGCCAGCCGAGCGCGGTGTGACGACGCCGCGCCGAGCCGCATCGCAAACGCTGCGAACAGCCACGTAAGCATCGCGACGAGCGCCACGCGAATGGTGCGTAGCGCCGAAACATCACCGCTACCCGAGCCACCCTGCGCACTATCACCCGGCCACGCCGCGATCCACGCCGCCGTTTCATGTATCGCGCGTGCCGGAGCGGCAGTCGTTGTAACGGTCAGCGTCGTACCGCTGATCGTGCACGTTCCCTCCGGGATCGCGCAGCTTGCCTTCAACGTCGGCGGCGTGCTGAATCCGCTCGTGCTGAGCGCAAATGTGAACGCGCTGCCCGCCGATCCACTCTGCGACGGATTCGGCACCGTCACCGCCGGACCGCCCGCAAATGTAGCCGTCACCGAAGTATTCGCCGTGATGTTGAACGTGCAAGTCGTGCTCGTGCTCCCCGCGCACGCCCCGCCCGACCAACTCGTGAACGTCGCGCCCGAGTTCGGCACCGCCGTTAGCGTGATCGCCGTCCCCGACGCAAACGAAGTTCCCGTAGGCGACTGCGTGATCGTCCCCGGCCCCGTCGCCGTCGTAGCCAGCGTGTACTGCGGCGCAGCGAACGTCGCGATCACCGACGAGTCCTGCGAAAGGTTGAACACACATACCGGGTTCTTGCTGCCTCCGCACGCTCCGGCGTTCCAGCCGGTGAACGTCGCGCCGGCATTCGGTGTCGCTGTGACCGTAATTTGCGTGCCTGAAACAAACGTAGTCCCCATCGGCGACTGCGTCACCGTGCCCGGCCCCTCCACGCCCACACTGAGTGTGTACGCGGGCGCGAATTCCGCCGTCGCCGACACATTCGACGAAATGTTGAAACTGCAAACCAGATTCGTGCTCCCGTTGCACGGGCCGCTCAGCCACTGCTCGAACCCGTTTCCGGCAGCGGGCACCGCCGTTAGAGTGATCGACGTGTTCGGCGCGAACGACGTTCCCACGGGCGATTGCGTAATCGATCCATATGCCGGCGGGAAGACAGTCGTTACGAGCGTGTACTGGCTGGGGCTGGTGAACGTCGCGGTGAGAGTCGTGTTTGCGTTGAGCGTCGCGTAGCACGTCGTTGCCACTGTATTCGGGCTGCACACTCCGGCCGGCGTGAAGCTCACGAACTGCTGACCCGAATTCGGGTACGCGTAAATCGTGAGCGTGGTCCCCGGCGCGAACGAGCTGCCCGTAGGTTGCTGCGAGACGGTACCCGAGCCGACCACGACCAGGTTAAACGTGACGTTCGTCGCAAACGTAGCAGTGACGCTCGTATTCGCGTTCAACACGAACGTGCAAGTGGGCTGGAACGTGTTGGCGCACGGGCCGCTCCAACTTATAAACGACGAATTCGCGTTCGGCGTCGCCGTCAACGTGATCGTCGTGTTATTCGCAAACGAAGTTCCAGTAGGCGACTGTGTAATCGTGCCTGGGCCGGAAACGCTCGTCGAGAAGGTGTACTTCGTTACGGTGGTGAAGCCATTGCCGGTCATCGAAGCTTGGACACTGTTACCGGGGGGCGGACCATTCGTCTGAATGACGAGAGTGGCGACGCGACTGCCGAGGGCTTGCGGCGTGAATGTCACCGTGATCGAGCACGATGCATTGACAGCCAGTGTCCCCGGGCAATTGTTGGTCTGCGAGAAGTCGCCCGGGTTCGATCCCATGATGCTAAATGCGCCGACCGTCAGTGGCGCGGTCGCATTCGGCGCCGGATTGCTGAGTTGAAATGTGATGACGCTGGACGAGCCCAACGCCGTGTCTGGAAACAATCCTTGAGCTAGCGACTGCAGAGAGGGGTATGGCGCGGGATTCACTCCGTTCCCGGTCACGCCCAACGTACGGGTGCCCGCGCTGCTCACGATCGTGACTGTCCCATTGGCGTCGTCGTTTGCGGTAGGCGCGTACGTGATAGTTACCGTGCAGCTTTGTCCCGGATTCAGCGGCGATGAACATGTGTTGGTCTGCGTGAAGCTCGGATCTCCGGTGAGGGAGACGCTCGAAATCGTGAGCGGACCATAGCCCTGGTTGAGGATCGAAAATTGGCCGGTCCCTGTCTGCCCTACGACTATGTTGCTGATGCTGATTGGCGTATCGGGCGCAAGCCACATCACGGCCGTGTCCACAAGCGCCGGCGTGCCGCTGAGCAGTTGAGTGCCCTGCGCGACGGTGAACGGCGAGCCCGACACTTGCGTGAGCGAACCATCAGACTGCGGTTGGTACACGGAGATCGAGCCGCTGCCCAGCCCGAAAAGAAACGGAACGAGCGAAGAAGTCGCGAGATTGCTGGGCGCTTGGGGCGGCGGATTGCTCAGCAGCTGCAGATTCCCGTCGGTAACCGAGAACGTGCCGAGCGTGCTGTTGTACAGGTAGGTGCTCGACCAATCGGCGCTGAGGCCGCCGTTGTACCCACCGGTGCCCGTGTAGCCGCCAGCAGCGCTAACCTGCCCCGTCACTGGATTGACCGCCAATGCGTCGACCTTGGGCGTGAGGTTCAGCCCGCCCAGTGTGAAGAGCTGGGTCCCATCGGGCGACGATGCAAATCCGCTGGCGGGAGTCGTGTACAGATTCACTTGGTAAAGCTGTCCCGCGGAAAGTGTTCCGTCCGCGTTGATGAGCAATTGCTGGACAACGGATGGCTCGCCTGTGCACAAAGAACCGCCGGCTTGTTGAGCTGATTCGAATATGTAGATCCACTTCTGCGCGGGGTGCAGGTCAAGCGCAAACGGTGTAGTAGAAGCGTTCACATCGCCATTGCAATAGTCGGGGTCTGGAAGAAGGATCGTATTGGCGAGCGTAAGTGTGCCGTCCGCGCCGATCGAGAAAAGATCGACGAAGGTCTCCGAATATTCGCTGGTCTGGCCGTATTGAGGGTTTGTCTGCGTGGCTAGGTAGGAAGACACGACATAAAGATATTGCCCGTTCTGGCTGAGCGCGAGTGCGAACGGAGTACCAGTCGGCTGGCTGATCGAGTAGGGCGAGGGCGCGGTTTGCTGGATCGCGCCGCTCGGCGCGATGCTGTAGACGAAAACGGCGCCTTGACTGGCGGAGTTCAAGCCGATGCTGAACAGATACGTCGCGCTGGAATTGATCACCATCGGGCCGGCGACGGGCGGCGCGGATGAGGTGGGCGCTGCGTTGACGAGAGAAACGACACCGGTGGTGGCATCGACCGAGTAGGTCGAGAGGCCGTTGGAGACCACGTAGATGTATTGCGTCTGGGTCTGGGCGCGCGAGGACGGCGCCGCAAGCGCGAGGAGCAGCGCGGCGGTGGCGATGGCGCAGATCAGAAGCGCTCGACACACTTTGGCCGAAGCGAACGCGTACGCACGGCGGCGCAGCGAATCATGGCGAATCATTTGAGTTTTTCCTCGAAGCCCAAGACATTGCGCTCGCCGGACGCGAAGTGTGGCCGCATCCGAGCCTGCGGTGAGTGAGAGGGGCAAGCGCGCTCGCTTAGTGTTGTATAGCTGCTGTATTGATTCGTCAACACCGCGAGGGCCAGTGTGTTGCGGACGATAACGCGAGGCGGCGAAACAAATACAAAGGCGAGAACATCTCACGGAAAACACCGAGAAAGGCCGAGGTCACGGAGATTTTTGCGCCAAGCACCAACTCCCTGCGCTTGCCTCGTTGTCTCAGTGTCCTCGCGCAGTTCTCGATGTTCTCTGTGAAATGTTCCAGGTTTTGTAGCGTAGCTCAGGGTATGTCGACGCGCGTGCCAGGCCGCGGGCCATTGTCATTCAGGAAAGCGATCACGCGCGGCGCAACGCGTGCCGAGCACGTCTTCACCGCGATGTGTCCGCACCCGGCGTACACCTCCAGCACCGACTGCGGCGCGAGCCGATGCATCTCTTCCCCGCTCGAAAGCGGCGTGAGCGCGTCGCGGTCGCCCCACACGATCAGCACCGGCATCGTCAGCGACGCGAACGTCGGCTCCAGAAAATCGTGTCCCGCCATCATGGACGCGAGAGCGCGCTCCACCACCCAACCGTCGCGCGCGTCCCTTCGCACAATTGCCTCTTTCACGAAATGCGGTATCGGCGGCGGATCGGGCATCACCAGCGCCACCAGCTGATCCACTTGCTCGGGAGTTTTCGGCGTGAACACCGCCGGGTCGAAGCCCAGCTTGAAATTCATGCCCGCGCTGTCGAAAAGGATCAGCCGCGAGACGCGCTCGGGCTCGTTGATCGCCACCGTCGCCGAGATCCATCCGCCCATCGATTCGCCGCCCAGCACCACGCGATCGAGCTTGTGCGAATCCAGAAACGCGACGACGAGCTTCGCCTGTTCGGGAATCGAGTAAGTGCGGTCGGCGGGCTTGTCCGATTCGCCGTAGCCGAGCAGATCGATCGCGTAGACGTGAAATCCGCCCGCGTGCACCAGCGCCGGCGCGAGCGCCGACCAATCTTGACCCGCCCACGAACCGAGGCCGTGGATTAGCACGATCGGATTGCCGGCGCCGCCTTCGAAATAATGAACGGTGTGTCCCTGGAGAGAAATTGTGCGGCTGTGGAGACCGGCGCGATGGAAGCGCCACGTCGTCGCGAGATCGGCCACCCACAGCGGATCGCGCCACACGGTGAGCACTGCGACGATCACGAAGAGCACGATCGCGCACAGCAGCGTGAGTAGAACGCGCCGCCACGGAAACGAGCGCTTCACTTTTTGCTTCGGCACCTCATCATTCATGGCGCACATTGTGGCACAGACATTCGGACGCCCACAGACTGAAGGTTATTCCACATTCGAGCGCCCCTAATGCGCCCAAGCCAAGCGCTTCGTACTTTGCCAGGATTGCGATCGACATTCTGGCAACACTCGCTCGCGCAACAAGGTCACATTCGGCAAGTACGCTTGTGGAATAGGCTTTAGCCTGTGCACTTTGCTCCACCGGCACAACTCTTACACCAGGCGCGCGATACGCCACTCATGCCGTAAACTTGCAACACGCGCATGCCGAATCCTGCTCCAGATACACTCGAAACCGAACGGTTAGTCTTGCGACGCTGGCGCGACAACGATCGCGCCCCGTTCGCGCGCATCAACGCCGACCCGCGCGTGATGGAATACTTCCCTTCCGTGCTGACGCGCGAAGAAAGCGACGCGCTCGCCGATCGCATTGAGGAACATTGGCACACGCACGGTTTCGGCCTTTACGCCGTCGACCTGAAAGTCGGCGCGCGCGACGGTCGTCCATCAGGCGAGCGCCAGTTCATCGGCTTCATCGGCCTTGCGCGTCCTTCGTTCGAAATTGATTTCACGCCGTGCGTCGAAATCGGCTGGCGCCTCGACGCTTCCGCGTGGGGACGCGGCCTCGCCACCGAAGGCGCGCGCGCCGTCGCCGAATACGCGATCGGCCCGCTCGGCCTCGACGAAATCGTCAGCTTCACGGCCGTTGCCAACGCGCGCTCACGCCGCGTGATGGAGAAAATCGGAATGACGCACGACCCGCGCGACGACTTCGATCATCCAAAGCTACCGGAGGGCCACCCGCTCCGCCGCCACGTGCTGTATCGTCTCCGCCGACTGGT
>JBEKJW010000199.1:0-8579 GCA_050011035.1 Candidatus Acidiferrales bacterium | reverse complement strand
CAGCGACGTGATCGCCGGCGGCATCATCGGCTCGGTTCTCGGCTTCGTTAGCTTCCACCTCTACGTGGCGATGTTCCCCTCCTTCTAGCCGAATGCCTATCGACAAGCCGCGTTGCCACCGCCTAAATGCAGGAAAGTTTCGCTCCCGCCTTCAAGGCCGCCTGAACCGCACCAGCCTCCAAGCCGCCTTCGCCCGCGTTAAATCGAGCTGGCTAGCCTCTCCGCGCCGCCTCCCAGCATAGTCGCTCAAGGACTCCACCCCTGCGCGAATCACTTTAGCGACACTCGTGCTTAGGCGATATTCACGAACTGGCCTCGGCATGGTGCTGTCGAAACGCCGAAAGGAGCCGATGATGAACATATCTTTGAAAACAAAGTTGCGCTGGTCACGGGTGTAGGTTCTGGGCTCGGTCTTGCTACCGCGAGAGCGTTTGCCGCGTCCGGTGCGAGCGTCGCCCCGGCCGTCGCGGCGACTATTCTCGTCACATTCCACAAGCACTTTCTCATCGATTACGACTAGAGGAACCCGCTTCGCCCGCGCCAAGGTTCGCCGGTGTCAGGCGGGCCCCGGTCGGCTCCGGAGTCACCGGCTGGCTTATAACAGTAATTGCCGATGATGCCCATTTGAGCCGTCCGTCGCTACCCGCCACTTCGTCCGCGATTTTCGTGAACAACTGATCTTGCATGGCGATCCGTTTGGTGTAGTCCACCACATAGCTGACCGTGAATTCGAGCGATCCGGAATTTACGACCAGCGCGATGGTAGGTTCTAACGGAGGATTCTGACTTTGATAATATTCGCTCATGCTTTTCCAGGAGAACTGCGCCTCGACCAGATACTCGCCGATCGCCTCTTTGGCCACCCTCAAAAGCATCGCCCTGGCAAGCTGAGGGTCGCTGGTGCCTGTAAGCACAACCTTAATCTCGTCCCAGATAAACCGGAATCCCTGCGAGTAGTTGAAGACGGACCCTTTCAAGACGCTGCTGTTGGGGATTCGAGCGATCCGGCCGTTGTATAAATCCTTGCTGACCCAGTTCCCCGTTTCCATCAACGTTGTTCGCAGGAGTCCGATGTCGATCACGTCACCGCGAGTATCGCCGATCTGAACCCGGTCGCCCACGGTATACAGTTTTGAAAAACCGATCGAGAAAGCACCGGCGATGCTCGCCAGCACGTCCTGCAGGGCCACGGCCACGCCCGCGCCGGCGACACCCAAAGCAAAGCTGAGACGACCCAAGCGATCTTCAAACAGGATGGCGAGGAAAAGTAGAATCGCAAGGTATCCGCAATAGACCACGAACTTGCGGACCTTGTAACGCGCGTCGGCCCGGCCAAAGTGCTTGGGCAGGGATTGTTCGAGTACCCGAAACGTGGCGTAGATGAACAGAATTCCGACAACTGCCGCAATGCACTTGCCGACGAGTGAAAGCGAAATAACCTCTTTTACGAAATCATTCATCCAGCCGCCGTCATATCCAGTCCGCCGCTCCCCGTCAAGTGAAATCCGAGCAAAACCACTTGTCTGGTAACGCGACTACTCAGGACTTGAGCAATAGTCCGTGTACAATTTTGAAAGTATGTCCGAAAAGCTCTTCATGGTTTATCTCAATGGCGCGGAAGACGCGACGGACTTGGCATACCGTCAGCCGGTGCGTGCTTCAAGATTCGAAGTGTCAGAAGCCAGCCTGAGCTTCTTCGAGTCTGACGGCACGCTCGCAGCCTTCTTCGACAAGTCGGCGGTTCGCAGTTGGCGCGAGGTAAACGAATCCGAACTAACTGCAAACTGAGCAACGCCTGACTCGTCCGGTAACGCGACTATACGTCCGCTAAGATACAACTGCTCGTTGCGATGCGGCACAGAAGTACAAAAACGCGGCGGTCGAACCGGGTCCGACGCGCAGAGTAGAGCACGTCATGCGGTACTTCCGTCGAGCGGCTAGTCGGATTCCGCGGCGGGCTTACAGGGGATGACAGGAGCGTTTGCGACAGGCGGTGCGACGGTGAGCATGATTTCGAGTTTGGCGTTGTCACAGTGAATGCCGACTGGGCCGCGGGTGCGCAGAATTTCGGGCGACAGCTCACACCGCCAAACCAGAGCCCCATCGGCGAAGACGAGTAGCCGGGAACCTTTGATTTTGGCACGTAAAGTGTGTGAAACGTGCTCTCCAGCTCTCACTGGAGGAAGAGGCAATTTGTATTCAGCCTCGGCGGTTATGGTGCCGCGCCTCCCGCACTCGTCGTGGATGTGCTGTTGGGGATTACTTTTGACGAAGACACCAATGTTTGACTCGGGCTCAAGACGCCACATGACATACACGAGGTTGCAGGCGTCCTGAGCGAACAGCTCGAAGCCAAACTGATGGTGGTTTTGACTAGAGGAAGCGGTGTCGCTTTCGCCGCTGGGCCCAAGATAGACGAAATCTGCTTCAATATCCTGCGGCGTTTCGCGATTCAAGGTTGCATGCACGTTGGGGTTGGTGACCAACAGGCGGTGGGCGGGCAAGGCGGTGATCGTTCCTTCGGTAACGCAAAGGTCGGTCAGGGAAACACGCATGCCGCGCGAGCGGCCGATTTGCGACATCGCAGGAACCGCGAGGGGGATGTACGATATGAGAGCGAGAGCGAGTGAAAAGCCCGAAACACGCATAACCACCCTCCGGACTGGGACGAAGGGCCTGAACTGCCACTACGAGTCGCCTACGTTACCGCAGATAACGCATTCCGTCACGCGGTTCCGGTCATCGGACACTGCCCGCTCAATCGGCGTCGGCGTTCTCGTATCGTGCCGTCATAGTTCGATCCTCAAAAAGTAACTCGCGATTTCGCGCGACCGCCCGTTTATTGTTCAAGTCCTGATAAACGCTGCCAACTCAGGCGGTCGATGCAACATCGTCGAATCAGCGGATCCGGCAATACTTTCCCTAGACTGCCGACCGGGTTGGCTTTATGTAGTGTTATCCGAACCACGGCAGCGTTCGAGGCGATCTTAGGTCTTGTTCTCAATGCGATGTGGGTTCGAGTTGAGTGTTGCATCGACCTCTTGAATCTACCCGACTAATAAGGCACAAGTGAGTAACGACGTACAACCGAAAACGATCCACAAGGATTCAGAGAAATCGGGGAGAATGCCTCGATGCATGCTATAGGGCGCGGGATCGGTCTCTGCCTGGTTCTTGCTGTGCTTTGGCCACCCGCTCAAATCGAGAGGAAAGTTCAAGAAATAACGATTCGTTCCGCGTGGGGCGGCCTCGGAACCGCTCAAGATCTGAGGATCACGATCGTGGCGACCTCCGATGGGTTCGCGCGGGACGGCAAAGCCGTACGGCCAGCATCGGTGCAGGCTCTCGTCGCCGCTGCCGAGGCGCCGCCTATCGCGAAACCCGACGCCGCGAACCTGGGAATCACCGCAAGCTGGCTTCAGTCACATTTGTCAGCTGCGAAACGTCGATTGCCCGCGCAGATGTCCGACGCCACGGCGCGGCAAAAGGCTCTGTTCGACTCCACATTCACCGGCCCATTGAAGATGGCCAGCGTTGCTTCGGACTTGTTTACCTTTTCGAGCTTTGATGACTATCCGAGCGCAGAGTTCAAGATTCTGTTCACGGATGGCTCGCAGCTCACTTTTGTTTCGCATTCGTATTACGAATTTATGCTTCCGTGGACGGGACGTGAATCCGAGAACGAGAAAACCTTCAACGCCGACATCTCACGGGCGATTTCGGCGCTTCTTCCTCCAAATTCCGTCAACAAGGAGAGGCTTGCCGGCGCTGACCTCGCTGCCAATCTCGCTGACGAGGCGATGCGCAGTATTGAAACTCAGTGGAAGGCCATCGGGGCCGAAGACCGTGCAGGAGATTCGCTCGCGGCGCTAAGCACTCGATACTCAGTCGGTGCCACCGATATTAACCCCTATCAGGGGGCGGAGTTTGGTCTCCCATGGACTGCCAAGGGTCCGCACGAAACAAATCTGCACGTCACGCTGCATCGGCCCGAATTTCCAACGAACCTGGCAGTCGAGGCGATCTTCCTTTCACAGGACGGGACAGTAGAAGGAATCGATCAGTTTCTCCAAACGGGAGAGCGATATGAACAACTCACACTGTCTGTAGCGTGGCTGATGGACTGGCTCCGCAGACATCCCGAATCCAACGCTTGGTTGTTCAATGTTCACGGACTTTCCTTCGGCGAACACGCCATGCAAACCTTCACCAAAGACATGAATTTGCGCGAGCGCCCTGATCTTGTTGAAAAGGTCAGAGCTCAGCAGTCGCAGATCGCATTATTGAAAATTGACGGAGCGGACTGGCTGATCTTTCCCGACGGACATCTCCTGCTCTGGCGATACCAGTGGTCGCGCGGCTTGCTGAACTGGACGCCAAACGACTTCGGTGAAGGCGAGTGCGCTGATTATCGAGTGAACGATGGCGGTTGCTCCGGCCGGGAGGTTTCCTCAAGCGGCGCGCTCGTGCCGGCTGGCACCCCTCGAGATGTGGAGTGCGTAAAGAATTGGCGTCGCATCAATCCATCGAATCCATCGCAAACCGATGCACTCTTCGGAGTAGAGGAACACGGGCGCGCGGGATTCATCAACCGCGCCGGCCAAATTGCCATCCCCCTCTGTTTTGATTCTGTCGGAGACTTTTCCGAAGGCGTTGCGAGATTCCAGAGAGATGGCCGTTGGGGCTTCATCGATCCGCTCGGTCAGATTGTCATCGAACCAACGTTCCCATGGGCCGAGGATTTTCGTGAAGGGCTCGCTCACGTGCAAGTCACCGGCACAGTATTGGGTTACGACGGCCGCTGGGGCTACATCGACCGGACTGGGAGTGTCGTTATTCCCGCGAATGGCCGCCGAATGATGAGCGACGAGGACGGTGAGGATTCGGCGTTTAACGGTGGCTTGGCGATGATTGAGGTTGACGATCGAACTGTACCGCCGCGCAAAGGCTTCATCGACAGAGCCGGAAAGCTCGTCATACCGGCAAAGTTCACGTATCTCTACCCATTTTCCGAGGGCTTGGCGGCGGCGACGGAGTCAGAAACGGGCGACACCGGATGGGGCTACATCGACAAATCGGGAAACTGGAAAATCCCACCGCGATTCGAGTGGGCGAGCAACTTCCAGTTTGGGCTTGCACCTGTGAACCGAAAGAAGGATTGTGGCTATATCAACCAGCAGGGCGAGGAAGTCTTGCGTTTGCCTGCTCCGGGCGGCGAGGAGGACTGCGCGTCAGCGTGGGGCGATTTCACTAATGGGCTTTCCCGTTGGCGATTCGGGAAGAAATATGGCTTCATCGGCCGCGATGGAGCAACCGTCATACCGGCAAAGTTCGATCTGACTTACGGCTTTTCGGAAGGACTTGCAGCCGTTCAAATAGGCAAAAAATGGGGTTACATCGACCCCACTGGAACGATGGTAATAACGCCACAAGAATTCTGGAACGTAAAACCTTTCCACAACGGCTTGGCACAAGTGCAGAACAAAGACGGGAGTATTGGCTACATCGACCGCTCCGGCAAATATATCTGGGGGCCGCACAAGCGAAAAGACTCTGAGAAAAACTGAAGGCGCCTCAAAACTCCTGATTAACGCCGTAACCGTGCAAGTGCCCAAACCATAGAGGGCTCGCGCGGCATAACTCATGGCCTGAGTGCTACTCCCCCGACACGAGGAACGCGGCCTTGAATCCGAACTGGCGGTAGCAGTTCCCGCAGCTCGTTGAACTCGCTCGGGATTCAAGCCATAAAAACTAAAAAGCCCCGCGGGCTGGACGGCCGCGGGGCTCTTTTTTTTGGCGCTAGAACTTCGTTCGCCTGCGAAGGGTTAGTTGGCGCCGACGGTTTCGAGCTCGTGCGACTCCGAAGAGGAGTGGTGCTTGCCGCGGTCGATCTCGATCTGGCCCTTCAGGTACGCGCCGTCTTCGATCAGGACGCGGCCGCCGGTGATGTTGCCGATCACCGAGCCGTCGTTCTTCACTTCGACGCGATCCGTAGCGTGCAGATTGCCGCGGACCTTGCCGTAGACCACGATTTCCTTGGCCTGGACGTCGGACACGATTTCGCCGGTCTTGCCGACGGTGAGGCGCTGGCCCTTCAGAATGATCGGGCCTTCGACCTTGCCCTCGACATGGAGATCCTCTTCGCCCGAAATCTGGCCCTTAACGGTGAGGCCGGCGCCGAGCGTAGCGGTGGACTTGGCGTTCGAGAAACCCGTGGCAGGCGCGCTGGAGCGAACCGGAGCGGAAGCCGGGACGGGGTTCGAGCTGAAGTTCGGTTGAGTCGTGGCGGGCTGGAAAGCCGGCGACGGCGTCGTCGTGCTGGGTGCTTCGTTCTGCGACTGCTTGTTATTGCTCCACATGGTCCCTCCGGATTCGATCCGAAAAAGTTGGGCGCATTGCGCTGCTGATGAATGAACTCTAAAGGTTCACTTGAGACCCAGCAAACGGATTTCCAATTTCAGGTGTCGGGGAAGGGACTGTACAAACGGACAGGAGGCGAAAGCGCGGAATTTTTGCGGGTGAAGTTTCAGTGGAAGTTGAGGTGTGGCGCGGCGCTCGCTGAGTGGACGGAACAGCGATTTTAGCGAAGTGCGCAAGGCGAGGGCCCATTTTTTACAGTCGCCCCGGCCCGATGGATTCAAGCTTGTTCGCCGCCGGCCCGCCTGCGGCTTCAGCCATTGACCGCCAACCCGTTCCCACTCTGAAACTCACCCTGTTCGTTGACAATGAGTTACCCATGTGTTAACGTAGCCCAGGTTTACACATAAATCCACTACTGCACTCGTATGCGACGCGGCAGTCTCCTTCACGCCGCCGGACGTACCACTCCCGGCACTGCTCCGGACCTCATCCGCAAAATTTCTCTCCCACTTTTCCTCCCAGTTGCAACTCACTTGATAATTTCTAATCGGAGTGCCTGCCGATTAGAACTGCACGTAACTCTCGCTCCTGCAACAAAACTGTCCGTTCTAATCGACACAAATGTCGCCACTCGAATACCCACCTCATCCGCACCTGCTCGCCTCGTCACCATCATCGGTGAGCCTCGGGACGCTTTGTCCGGCCCCGTCTCCAACCGTCCCAATTGCGGACACCTCATCGCTAGCGGCTCTTCGGGAACTCCTGTAACGTGAGTCAATCAATACGGTTAGCGAGAGCGCGTTTTGGTGGAGACATTGCTGCACTGTGGTCGGAGTTCTCGCGGAGGCTGGCGATGGGAACGCTTGGGCAGGATGTGCGGTACGCGGCGCGGGCGCTCGCGCTATCGCCGGGGTTCGCGGCGCTGGCCGTGATCACGCTGGCGCTCGGGATCGGCGCGAACAGCACCATCTTCAGCTGGATCAATGGAACGCTGCTGAACCCCATTCCGGGAGTTTCGAAAACTTCCGAGCTCGTTACGCTGAGCCGGTCGACATCGGCACGAAAGCCTAAAGAGTTTTCTTACGAGGATTATCTCGATCTCCGCGACCAGAACACAACTTTCTCCGGCTTGGCGGCGACGTCGATGCATCCGGTGGATATCACCGGCGGCGCGCATCCGGAACACACCTGGGGCGGCCTGGTCTCCTCGAACTACTTCGATGTGCTCGGTGCGACCCCGCTACTAGGCCGGACATTTCTTCCCACCGAAGGAAAGGCGCCGGGCGCCGATCCGGTGGTGGTGCTGGGGTATCGGCTGTGGCAACAGCGCTTCGGCGGCAACAAGAATATCGTCGGGAAGAATGTGCAGCTCAACCAGCACGCCTACTCGGTGATCGGCGTGATGCCGCGCGACTTTGTCGGAAGCCACACCGGACTTCAGCTCGACCTGTGGGTTCCGGTGACTATGGAGAGTCAGATCATTTCGAACTACGACCGGCTGCACGACCGTGGAACGAATTGGCTGGTACTGCAAGGGCGGCGGAAGCCGGGTGTGAGCGTCGAGCAAGCCCAGGACGACGTGAACACCGTAATGGCGCGGCTCGCCAAGGAATATCCAAACGCTCACAAGGGCGACACGGTTGTGACGGCATTTCCGCTTTGGCGCGGACCTTTCGGAGCGAACGGCTACCTGTACGTGCTGCTGCCGATGCTGATGGCGATTTCCGGGTTTGTGCTGCTGCTGGCGTGCGCGAACGTGGCGAATTTGATTTTGGTGCGCTCGGTTGCGCGGAGGCGCGAGATCGCGGTGCGGCTGTCGGTCGGCGCGACGCGGTGGCGCTTGGTGAGGCAATTCCTCGTGGAGAGCTTGTTGCTCGCGCTCCTTGCGGGCGCGGTGGCGATGGTGATGACGGCGTGGACTGCCGGCTCGTTCTCGCGGTTTATTCCGCCATCGAGCGTACCGATCGTGATGAACATCTCGGCGAACGGCACGGTTCTTCTCGTCACGTTCCTGATTTCGCTGTTGGCCGGCGTGATGTTTGGCGTGTTGCCGGCGCTGCGCGCATCGGACATCTCGCCGATGGCGGTTCTAAAGGAAGACTCGGGCGCGAGCACCGGGAGTATTCAGAAGGCTAGGCTTTCGAGCGTGCTGGTCGTCGCGCAGATTGCGTTGTCGCTGCTGCTGCTGGTCTGCTCGGGTTTGTTCATTCGCAGTTTCC
>JBEKJW010000198.1:0-8626 GCA_050011035.1 Candidatus Acidiferrales bacterium | reverse complement strand
GCGAGCTTGTGCGTCAACTGGTGCGCCAGCTGGATCGGCAGAGGCATCAGCTCAGGCGTCTCGTCGCACGCGAAGCCGAACATCAAACCTTGGTCGCCTGCGCCACCGGTGTCCACTCCCATGGCGATGTCCGGCGACTGCTTGTTGATGGCGCAGATCACCCCGCAGGTTTCGGCGTCAAAGCCAAACTTGGCGCGGGTGTAGCCGACGTCGCGGATCACATCGCGCGCGAGCTCCGCGAAAGGAACGTACGTGGTGGTGGTGATTTCGCCGGCAACTACCACAAGGCCCGTCGTCACGAGCGTTTCGCACGCCACGCGGCCCGTCGGGTCGTCCTTCATCACGGCATCCAGCACCGCGTCGGATATCTGGTCGGCAATTTTATCAGGGTGGCCCTCGGTCACAGACTCCGAGGTAAACAGGAACTTCTCTTCAGAATGAGCCAAAACGCTATCCTCCGGCGGATTATCGGGCGAAAACGAGGCCTACAAGCAAACGCGCGCGTCAATTCAAGAAAGTCAACGGTAACACGCGGGTTTTGGGGCTGTCAATCTGATGCATTGAAAGGCCTTAATTGATGGTTGAACGGCGATTACGCGGGTGGAAGTGCGTCTAATTCCGGGCGGCTTGAGGCCAGGAGACTCATTTTGAGACGCCCTAATCGCCGCCGCCGTGGTCGCGCCGATACAAAAGGTACGATCGAATGAACGTATCGAGGTCGCCGTCAAGTACCTTCTGCACGTCGCCCCGCTCGACTTTCGTGCGGTGGTCCTTAATGAGTTGATAAGGCTGCATCGTGTAAGAACGGATCTGGCTGCCGAAACTAATCTCAGGTTTCGAAGCATCCAGCTTCTGCAGCGCCTCGCGCCTCTTCTCGAGTTCCCTTTCGTAGAGGTTCGAGCGCAGGAGCTTCATCGCCATTTCGCGGTTCTTGTGCTGGCTGCGTTCCGCCTGGCACTGGACTACGATTCCGCTCGGAATGTGGGTGATGCGCACGGCGGTTTCGACTTTGTTGACGTTTTGCCCGCCCTTGCCGCCGGAACGGTAGGTATCGATTTTCAAGTCTTCCGGCTTCACCGTGATTTCAATGCGGTCGTCGACTTCGGGAATTACAAATGCTGATGCGAACGAAGTGTGGCGCCGTGCGGCTTGGTCAAATGGCGAGATGCGGACCAGGCGATGTACCCCACTTTCGCCAGATAGTAAGCCGTAAGCGTTCTCGCCTTCGATCTGTACGGTGGCGGACTTGATGCCCGCCTCTTCTCCCGGCGTCGACTCGAGCACGGTCGCTTTAAACCCCTTCTGCTCCGCCCAGCGCAGATACATGCGCAGCAGAATCTCCGCCCAGTCCTGCGACTCGGTGCCGCCTGCGCCCGGCTTGATCGTAAGGATCGCGTTCATACCGTCGGTTTCGCCGGCAAGAAGCGTCTTGGTCTCAAGGTCGGAGAGATACGTGTCCGTCGAATCGAGTTCGGACTTCAGCCCATCGAGCAGCGTGTTGCGCTCCTCGTCGTTCGACTCTTCCTGCGCGAGGCTGATGTAGGTCTCGATGTCGCCGACTTTGCGCTCGAGCGCGGCTTCGGCGTTCACGCGGTCTTCGATCTTCTTGCGTTCCTGAAGAGTCGACTGCGCCTTCGACTGGTCGTCCCAGAACTTCGGGTCGTTGGTTTTGGCTTCGAGGCCGACGAGCTGTTTGCGTGCGTTATCCGCGTCAAAGAAAGCTCCGCACGAGCTCGATGCGTTTCTGCAGCTCGGCGAAGCGATGTCGGAGGTCTTCGATGTGGTGAGCCATTCGCTACTTTCCTTGCGGTTTCAGCAGCGCGAACAGAATCAGCGCCGCAGAGACGATCATCGAGAGGTACGTTAGCCATTCGCCGAAGCGAACGTAGGGCGTCAGGTCGCTTCGCACGCCGTATGGCGCATCAAGCTGGCCGCGAATATCGAGCGCGAGCTGCGCGATGGTGCGCCCGTATGGATCGATCGATTCAGTGTAACCGTTGTTGGTGTCGCGCAAAAGCCAGCGGCGATTTTCCACCGCGCGGACCCGCGCCATCATCATGTGCTGTTCGGGTGCTGACGAGCGGCCAAACCAGCCGTCATTCGAAATCGTAATCAGGAACTGGGCGCCATTGGCCGTGAAGATGCGCACCTCACTTGGGAAGATCGCTTCGTAGCAAATGAACGCGCCGAACTTGCCTTGCGGGAGCTCGCCGACGCTTTCAACGCTGCCTGGCGTGAAGTCGGAAATGTCCGCGGTCAGGCGCTTCGCGAATGTGAGCCAACCGCGCAGAGGCACGTACTCGCCAAAGGGCAACAGGTGAATCTTGTCGTAGGAAAAAATGCGCTTGCCCGACGGATCGAGCAGCGCGGCCGTATTGAATGCCAACCACTTTCTTTGGGAGTCCTGCTTCCAGTCGACGACACCAACAAGAAAATAATTCTCGGCCTGTTGAGCGATACCTGCGGCAAATCTTGCGAATGTAGGATCCGTCAGCGAAAAAGGAGCAGGAACTTCCGGCCAGACGATCAGGCCGGGCTTGTCCTTCGCCGCGTTAACGCTGAGGTCGGCGAGCTGCTTCAGATCGCCGGCGTGAATCGTCATCCAATCGGCGGGATAGCTCTCGGACTGCGGGAAGTTCGTTTGCACCAGATGCGCGACGTATTGCTGCGGCGCCACAGGCACAAATTTAGGACCAACGACACCGATCAGAATCAGCAGCGCCGTCACCCCGCCAACAATGATCCAGTTCCGCTTCGCGGGAACCATAACCGCGTAGGCCACAACGCCGCCGAAAGCGGCGACCACGAAACACAAGCCATAGATACCGGTAACGGAGGCGAGTTGCAGAAACGCGAGGTTGCGCGTGAGGGGATAGCCCGACAAATCCCAAGACGATCCGAAAATCCAAAGATTGGTGCGGAAGTATTCGACAACGGTCCACAAGAACGGCGCGAGCACGCAGGCAAGCAATTTGCTCCGGCGCGACGCTGCCGCGATGCCCGTCGAAAAAATCATGCACACCGATCCGCCCAGCGTGCCGATCGCGCAGACGAACGCCGCCGAAATCCACGGCGAAATATTCCCGTACTGCCGCATCACTGTATCAACCCACGGCAGCACGACGGGATAAAAAACCTGCCCGTGCAGGAATCCGTAGAGCGGAGCTTCGCGAAGACCCGCGCCGCTTGAGGCGATTACCAGCATCGCAATCGAGATCCACGCCAGAAGTGTCAGGTTGTAGTTCGGAAACGCGAAGCCGAGCGCTGCTCCGCTACCGATGGCGAGCAGAACTCGCGCGTACCGGGGAAGATTCATCTAGTGTTTGATTATAGCTTTAAAGCCGGCTTGTTCGAGCGCGTGGCGCGCGGCGTCGGCGGTAGCCTTGTCGGGATAAGGACCGATCTGCACGCGGTAGAAGCCGTCCGCCTGTGAATTCACGACGAATGCGGGGAATTTTTTCTTTTGCAGTTCGTCAGCCATTTCGAGCGCGTCATGCTGCTGCTTTACGGCCGCGACCTGCAGCACGATCGAATTCTTACTCACAGTCGGCGGCGGATTGTACTTAGACGGCTGCCTCTCGGCGACGGAAACGGACTTGCCCTTGGGCTCCGCCACAGGAGTCGGCGCCGTAACTCTCGACGCTGGCTTTGGCGCGGGCATGATGGTCGGATCGTCCGACTTTGCGGGCTCATCCGTCCCCCAGCCACCCTTATCAGCGGAGGTCGAAGGCGTGCTCGGCTGTTTCGCCGTCTTCGGCGTCGGGGTTACGGGTTGCGCATGAGCCGGCGCATCGGACGCGTGGACGGAGCCGCCATACTGTGTGTGCCCCATCACGTAGCCGAGCGTGAAGAACACGCCGCACAAAAGCACGACGCTCAAAAACAGCAGCACCAGGTGCCTGCTTTCCAGGACCCTGTCGCCACCGCCGCGTTTTCCGTTTTTCGGCATTCTTTCCTGTGTTAAGGCTTGCTGCTCAACGATTTCACCCACTGCGAAATCAAATCGATGGGCAAAGGAAACACGATCGTCGTGTTTTTCTCCACGCCAATCTCCGTCAGCGTCTGCAAGTATCGAAGCTGAATGGACGCGGGTTGCTTTTCCAGCACTTGCGCCGCATCGGCCAGCTTGGTTGAAGCTTCGAACTCGCCTTCCGCGTGAATAATCTTCGCGCGCCGCTCGCGCTCGGCCTCGGCTTGCCGCGCGATCGCACGCTGCATATTCTCCGGAATGTCGACTTGTTTGACCTCAACCTTCGTAACTTTGATACCCCAAGGCTCGGTATCCTGGTCAAGGATTTGTTGCAGCTTGGCGTTAACCTTTTCGCGCTCACTCAGGATGGAGTCCAGTTCGAACTGGCCAACCAGGCTGCGCAGCGTGGTCTGAGCAAGCTGTGAGGTGGCGTACAGATAGTTCTGCACCTGCGACAGCGCCAGATTCGCGTCCACCACGCGGAAGTAGCAAACAGCGTTTACTTTCACCGACACGTTGTCTTTCGTGATTACGTCCTGCGGCGGCACGTCGAGCGTTTCGATTCGCAGCGAAATGCGCGTCAGCTTATCGATCGGGAAAAATACCAGTTGCAGGCCCGCGCCTTTTGCTTCCGGCAACATGCGCCCGAGCCGCAGCACCACGCCGCGCTCCCACTCCTTGATCACGTAAACGGAGTTGAAGAGCCAAAACAGCGCGATGACGACGATGATGCCGATCCCAAGCACCCCGATTTCCATGACCTGCTCCTTCCCTGCTCCGAATCTCGTCGCGGCGCGCGACTAGCCACGCTGCTCGACCGGCTCGACTTCGAGCGTCAGCCCGTTCACTTTCTTCACGCGAACACGCGCGCCGGCCGGAATCGCTTCACCCGCCCGCGCTGCTGCACGCCACAACTCGCCATGCACAAAAACCGAGCCAAACGATTCCGGCGCGCCCACCGCTTCGCGCACCTCGCCCACTTCTCCGATCAATTCTTCCTTGCCCGTCGCGACTTTCCAGCTCCTCGACTTCAACACCAGTCGCATCAGGAAAATCACGATCACGGCGAACGGAATCGCCACGCAAATCGCCGTGAACAAGCTGACGCCCATGCCGGTTAGCGGCGACTTCACCAGAAACACGGCGCCCAGCACCATCGCCACTACGCCGCCCACGCCCAAAACCCCATGCGTCGGAAACTTTGCTTCCAAAATGAACAGCGCGAACGCGACGGCGATCAACAAAAGCCCCGTAAGACTGACCGGCAACAAGTGCATCGCAAACAGCGCCAGCACCAACGCAATTCCGCCGATCACGCCCGGCGCGAATACTCCCGGATGCGTGAACTCCGTGTAGAGTCCAAGCACGCCGAGAATCAGCAGAATAAAAAACACGTCCGGCTGCACGATGCGCATCAGGAATTTCTGCCGGCCCGTCATTTCCACTGGCACTACCGCGGGATGTTCGAAATGAAGCTGCACTTTCGCGCCGTCGAAACGCGTAATCGTGCGGCCTTCGAGCTTCGCGAAAAGGTCTTCCTTCGACGTAGCAATCGCGTCGATCAAATTGCCCTTCAGCGCTTCGTCCGCGCTGAACGCCTTAGCGTCCGTCACAGCCGTCGCCGCGAGATCGACGTTCCGTCCGCGCTGGCCCGTGTAGCTGCGCAGGTACGCCGTCGCGTCGTTGGTGATCTTGCGCGTAAGAGTGTCGTCCACCTTCACCGGCGACCCGCCGAATTCCAGCAGCGGCGACGCCGCGCCCGTTTCCGTACCCGGCGACATGGCCGCCACATCCGCCGACATCAAAATGAAAAATCCCGCCGAAGCCGCGCGCGAGCCCGTCGGCGAAACGAATATCGCTACTGGCACGCGCGACGCGAGGATCGCCTGAATGATTTGGCGCATCGACGTGTCCAGGCCGCCCGGCGTGTTGACGGTAATCAGAATCAGCCCAGCGTTCTGCGCGTTAGCCTGCGCGATGCCGTTGACGATGTACTCCGCAAGCAGCGGCTCCACTTCGCCGTCCAAACGCAACTCGACGACGTTGGAAATCGCCGCCACAGGCGCTTGCGCGGTTTTCGCCGGCGCATCATCGCCAGCCGTGCACACCCGTCCGCCGAAGGTGAGAGCTACAAGGAGGAAAAACAAGACCCGCACGGCGAGGCGTGAATGCACGTACATTCTGGCCGGTAGTATAGCAAGTTGCGCGCAGCCCGCGTGCGAATCTGCACAACTACACCCATCCCGCCGCGTGCGAAGAACAACCCCGGATTTCTAGTTGTGGAACTGTTTGCTCGCCGTCGTGGTGTAGCTCGGCGGGACCACCAGCACTTCCTGCATGGCCGGGTCCTTAATCACCTTCGCAAACGCGGGATCGGTCTCCGCCTTCATGAAGTCCAGGTAGCCGTCGTCGCGCGAAAGCTTCAGGTAGTGCGCCGCATGAATCGCATCGCCGGTCTTGGCGAACGACTCCGCCACGTAGTAGTAGAACAAGCCGGGATCGGTGGTCGTCCTCTGCTGGATGATCGCGCCGTACCCGCCCTTGCGGTCGAAGATGGTCGGATCGAGCTTCAACGCCGAGGCGAACGAATCCATCGCGCGCGGATACTCTTTGTTCGCGAAGTAAGCGTAGCCCAGGTTGCCGAAGACCGTCGCCGAGTCCGGCGACAGATTCAGCGCCTTCTTGTAGGCGTCGATAGCCTTGCCATAACGCTTCCGCGTGTATTCCACCGTGCCAAAATTATTGATCGGGCTGGCGAAGCGCTTGTCCGCGTGCATCGCCTTCTTGTAGAAGCGCTCGGCGCGGATCATATCGTCGAGCTCCTGGTAAGCCACGCCCATCTTGTTCATCAGTCCGGCGTTCTTGGGCTCTTCGACAAGCAGCTTGTTGTAGCCGTCAATTGCTTGCGTATATTCCTTTCGGGCCATCAGGATGTCCGCCTTCAGCTCGGCGAGCTGTCGCGGTGACATCTTCGAAGGGTCGGTTATGGAAGCTGCGTACGACTGATCCGACGCGCTCTTGGCATTTTGCCTGACGTTGTGTTTCGCGTCGCCGGTTTCAGCTTTGCTTAGAATTGCGAGAGGAAGGAAAAACATCACTGCTACCAGAGGGACGGCAAACCGAGTCGCTCGACTCATTGCCAACTCCTTGACCGCTTTACTGCGGAGGCGGTTTTGGCGGGTCCGCAGGCTGCTGCTTCTTGCTTGACCCAAAGATACCAAAAACCTTGTCCAAGAGCCCTTTTTTCTTTTCGGCGGGTGCCGGATCGCCAGGAGCAGTTCCCGTTCCGTTCGCCCCGTTCGGATTGGCTCCGTTTTGCGCGTTTGCGCCATTCGGTGGAGGCGTGGTGTCGCCGCCTTTTCCAAACAGATGTCCGAGCCAGGTTGCCGGATTGCCCGCCGTCTGACCTCCATGCAATTCGCACACCTGCGTGGGCTCGCTGCCGGAAACGAAATACTCCTGCACGGTCTGCGGACACTTGGCGGTGGCCAGCTGTCCGCTCTGCGGATCGATCGTTTCCTGAAGCACGCCGTCTGGAATCTGGAAGTCCTGCGTGTTGTGATACTGCGGCAGAGCCACCGCGCGCTTCATGAAATCGCCCCAGATCGGCGCCGCTGCTGCGCTGCCCGAAAGCCCCAGGTCGCGGTTGTCGTCGAACCCGACCCAGATCACGCAAATCAGATTCGACGTGAAGCCGGCGAACCAGCCGTCGCGCGACGTTCCGGTTTTGCCAGCTGCCGGCGCCGAGAAGCCCATCGACCGCACCGACGCGCCCGTGCCCTTGTTGATTACGTCTTCCATCAAACTGGTCGTCAGGTACGCGACGCGCGGATCGAGCACCGGCCGCGTCCGCGGTCCTAGCGTTTCTTCCACCGAGCCATCCGCCGCAATCACGCTGCGCAAAAATAATGGCTCGGCGCGAGTGCCGTTTGTAGCGAATGCGGTGTAGCCCGCAGCCACGTCCACCGGCGTCATTTCATAGGAGCCCAGCGCCGCGGACGGCGTGGCCATGATGTTGTTGCCGAGCCCCATTTGCCGTGAGATGTCCACCAAGCGGTGGTAGCCGATCAACTCGGCCACTTTCACCGTCGCCACGTTCAGCGAGTGAATCAACGCATCGCGCACCGTCACGGTCCCGTAGAACTCCTCGCCATAGTTGTCCGGTGTGTATTCCTTGCCGTCGAATTCAAACGTGGTCGGCACGTCGTCGACAGTCGTAACCGGCGTGATTACCGGCGTGAGCCCCTTCGTGGCGTTATCAAACGCCGCTGCATAGACAAATGGTTTGAACACCGAACCCGGCTGCCGCCGCGCCAGCGCGTGATTCAGTTGGCTCTCGCCGTAATTGCGGCCGCCAACCAGCGCGCGAATCTCACCAGTAGTCGGATCCATCGCAATCAACGCGAGCTGCACCTGCGGAACGTTCTCGCCCTTCTTCTTCCACGCCGCGTACTTCTTCGCCAGCAGCTTGTCCACATTCACGGCGCCCGTTTGAATCGCCGCCTCGGCTGCCTTTTGCAATGCCGGATCGAGCGACGTGTAGATGCGGAAGCTCTGCGTCTCAAGATCGGTCTCAGAGTAGTGCTCGAGCAGATGGTCCTTCACCATGTCCACAAAATACGGTGCGGCGCTGCCGCTTACGCCTCCGTTCACGAA
>JBEKJW010000197.1:0-8652 GCA_050011035.1 Candidatus Acidiferrales bacterium | reverse complement strand
CCCGCGGGTCTCGCGGCAGAGCATCTCTGCGTCATGCACTTTACGCTGGTGATTGAAAACGAGTGCGCGGAGATGCGCCGCGAAACTGCGCTCTCGAATACGAGCCACGAACGCCAGGTCGAGTTCATGAAGAAGATTTCGGGGCGCGGTGAATCGCTGGTCACCGTTGCAACGAGCGGGTTTTCGATGTCGGATGAACTGAAAGCTCGCGTGCTCAGTACGCTGCTCACCTTGATGAATACGCGCGAGAACATCGATCGCGCGGCGATGCGGCAGTCGGCGCTGCGCCGATTCGTCGGCTAAATTCTCACCGAATTAAGCTCCCACATATTTTGCGTAGAGGGACCGCGCCACGGCGGGATTCTGAGTGCCTTTTACGATCGCGCGTCCGTCAGCGAAGACTGTTACTTCGTAGGGCTCGATTTCAAATCGCAATAAGAATTCATTTCGTCGCACGGGAGTTCCCGTCGCGCCGGTCACGCGCTCACCCAGCTCGCTCAAGTCGATCCTGCGTCCGCGTTCGTGAATCTGCACGGAATCGCGCCCGCACATCGAAATATGGGGCTGAGCCTTGCCGTTGAGGTACCGAAAATCGCGGCGGCCGCACGCGCGGCATTCGGGATTACGCGCTACTTGGATCGACTGGAATTTGCCAGTCCACACGTCGCACGAGATGAGCTTCTTGTTCAGCTGGTCGCGCCGGCCGGCGAGAAACTTGATCGCTTCCGCGGCTTGGAGCGACGCAATCGTTCCCGCTGCGGCGTTGAGGACGCCTGCCGTATCGCAAGTCTCCTCGGCGCCCGCTGCTGAACCGCTCGCCGTGCCGCCTGGGCCGTCGGATTCGAGCAGACATGCGAGACACGCCGTCTCTCCCGGCAGAATCGTCATCGTCACACCGTAACTTCCGACCGCCGCGGCGTAGATCCAGGGCGTGCCCTTAGCGATTGATGCGTCGTTCACGAGCAGGCGCGTTTCGAAGTTGTCCGTGCCATCGATGATTAGAGGAAAGCCTTCGAGCAGGTCCTCGGCGTTATCGGGCGTGAGGTCCTCGACCACCGCTTCCACGCGCACACAGGGATTGATTGCGCGGAGGCGGCGTTCAGCTGCTATGGCTTTCGGCAAGACCTCGCGCGCATCGGACTCCTCAAACAGCGTCTGACGCTGGAGGTTGGACATCTCGACGAAATCGCGGTCGATGATCCGGAGGCGTCCGACGCCGGCGCGCACAAGAAGATTGCCGGTCACCGTGCCGAGCGCTCCGCATCCAACCAGAACGGCGCTCGATTCCAGCAGGCGCTCCTGCCCGGCCTCGCCAAGGCCATGAAACAGGATTTGGCGTGAGTATTTTTCGCGCTGTTCGGGAGTCATCGGCTCTCGGATTGGCCCGTAAAATCGCGGCGATTCGCAGTTTCGCGCGGAACTCACATGATAGCGCCTTTTCGTTCCGGCGAGGCAACGCCCCATGCTAACCTTCCGTCTTACTCCTTTGCCTGCATGAAATACGGAAACATTCCGCCCTCCGCGCTTGCGCGATTCCTTGTTCCCCCGCTGCTGTTTTTAGCCCTGTGCGCCGTGAATTTTGTGGCTCCCGCCCCCGTTCTTGCGCAGCAGGAACCGTCGGCAGCGTCGCCGCCGGCGGTGACCATCGCCGAGCCGTCGGGGTTCCCGGAGGACGAAACGGTCGTCGAGATTCGCGTGGTCGATTCCACGGGTGCAGTCGTGCAGTCCAAGCTGCCGTCGATGCCCATCGCGACCGGCAAGGCGTTCACCTACGACGACGAACGCGAGAGCCTTCGCGCGCTCTACCGCACCGGCGATTACGCCGACATTCAGGTGAACGCAGCGCCCGTTTCCGGCGGCGCGCGGGTCGATTTCGTGGTGCAGCGCAACTACTACAACAATGTGGTGCGCGTGATCGGGCTGAAAGAGCCGCCGAGCGAAGCTGCTGCGCTGGCGGCGATGCGTCTTACGCTCGGCGAACCGTTTCGCGAAAGCTCGTTGCGCGACGCAGTCGACCGTTTGAAGGACGTGCTCCAGAGCGAAGGCCTCTACCATCCCGACATCCACTGGACGCTCACGCCGCACGAAGACACGCGGCAGATGGACATCATGATCAACGTGGTGCCCGGCATGCGCGCGACGATTGGCAGCTTTCAGGTGAAAAACGAGACGCCGGTCTCCGACGAGGAATTGATCAAGCGTTCGAAGATCAAGCTGAAGGATTCGCTCACCACCGCGCGACTCACGCGCGCCACACAACGCCTGAAGAAATATTTCCTGAACCAAGGTTATTTGGGCGCGGGAATTCTCATCCAGCCCGGCGTTTACGATTCCGCCGCAAATCAGGTGCCGCTGCAGTATCAGGTTTCCACCGGTCCGCGTGTGCGCGTGGTGATCAACGGCGCGAAAGTGAGCAAAGACAAGCTGCGCCAACTGGTGCCGGTCTACGCCGAAGGCGCTGTGGACGACGACTTGCTGCAGGAAGGCCGCCGCAACATCCGCGACTACTTTCAAGCGCTGGGATATTTCAACGCGGACGTGGAGGTTTCGTCGCATGACGATCCGTCGGCGCACGAACGTGTGATCAGTTACGACGTCACGCGCGGCGATCACTACCGGCTGGCCGGCGTCGGCTTCGACGGCAACAAATATTTCAGCAAAAGCCTGATGACCAGCCGGCTCGCGCTCCAGCCCGCGTCATTCGCGTCGAACGGGAAATTCAGCCAGTCGCTGGTGCGAAGCGACACGGACTCGATCAAGAACCTCTACCTTTCGAACGGTTTTCTGGCTGCGCAGGTCGCGGCGCAGACCGACACCGACTACAACGGCAAGAAAAACAATCTCTATGTCTCATTCAAGATTGCGGAAGGGCCTCAGACGCGCGTAGAAACGCTCGACATTCTGGGGAACAGCGATCTTTCCACGGACACGCTTCTGAACGTGATCGGTTCATCGCCCGGCCAGCCGTATTCCGCGGCCGGCGTCGCGAGCGATCGCAACAATATCCTCGCGATGTATTACAACGAGGGCTATCCCGAAGCGCATTTTGAAGATCAGGTGACGCCCGGCGCGAAGCCGGACATGGTGAAGCTCGCGTACAAAATCACGGAAGGCCAGCGCATCGACGTCGCAAAAGTTTTGCTGACGGGCTACCAATTCACGCGGCCGGGAATCATCGCGCGACAAGTGGCAATCAAACCCGGCGGCCCGCTGCGCGAAGGCGATGTAGTGGAGACGCAGCGCCGCTTGTACAACCTCGGCGTCTTCACGCGCGTGCAAATTGCGCCGCAAAATCCTGCCGGCACCGATCCTGATAAAACGATGGTGGTGGATGTGCAGGAGGGAAGCCGCTACACCATCGGTTACGGCGGCGGCTTCGAAGTGCTGAGTATCGCGGGATCGGGCAACAATCCCAACGGCACGTCGATCGTCGCGAGCCCGCGCGGAATTTTGGAGGTCGCGCGATCGAATATGTTCGGCCGCGCGCAGACGCTTTCGTTCAAGGCGCGCGCCAGCACGTTGCAATACCGCGCGCTGCTCGCCTACACGGCCGACCAATTTCTCGGCTACAAATCACTCAGTGCGTCGCTTACGGGCTTTGCGGACAAGACACTGGACGTCGATACGTTCACGTCGATTCGTTATGAAGGCGCGTTCCAGATCACCGAGAAGCTGTCGCCATCGAGCTCGATTCAGTATCGCTATTTTTTCCGCCGCGTACTGGCGAGCAACCTGAATGGAAAAGTTTCACCGGAAGAGATCCCGCTATACAGCCAGCCAACTCTAGTTTCCGGTTTTGGCATCACCTACGCGCGTGACCGCCGCGACAATCCGACCGAAGCCAAGCGCGGCACTTTCAACTCGGCCGATCTCAGCGTCTCGTCGCGGACGCTCGGCTCGAGCGCGAGCTTCGTCCGCGGTTTTTTCCAGAACTCGTCGTTCTACTCATTCGGGCGCGACTTCGTTTTCGCGCGGTCGACGCGCTTCGGCATCGAGCAGGTTTTTGGGGATAGCCAGGAAGTAGACGTGCCGCTGCCTGAGCGCTTTTTCGCGGGCGGCGGCCAGTCGCTGCGCGGCTTCAGCCTCAACCAGGCGGGGCCGCGCGATCCGGTCACCGGGTTTCCCATCGGTGGCCTTGCGCTCTTGATGTTCAACCAGGAGCTGCGCTTCCCGATGAAGCTGCCGATTATCGGCAACCGTCTAGGCGGCACGATTTTTTACGATGGTGGCAACGTCTTCAGCGACGTGAACCACATCAATCTCGACTGGAAATCGAAGTCGGACACCGAGCTGAACTATTTTTCACACACGATCGGATTCGGCGTGCGGTATCCGACGCCGATCGGTCCGGTGCGCGTCGACATCGGCTACCTGATAAATCCCGCGCAGTATCCAGCCACGGTATGCGAGGCACCAACGGCGCCCCTGCCCAATCCGTGCCCGCCACCGTACGAAGTCACGCGGACCTATACGCTGCCGCACGTCGGCTTTTCGTTCAACATCGGGGCGGTGTTCTAGTGCGCCGCGCTTTTGCAAATTCGATTTCGGCAGCTTGCGTCGTCGCGATTGTCGTCACGACATGCGCCCTCCCGCCGCTTTGCGCGTTCGCGCGCATCCGCAAAACGCCTGCGCCGCAAACGCGCAACGTCGATGGCGTAGCAGCGCGAATTGAAGACGACGTGATCACAGAAAGCGAAATCCGCGAGCTAGGCGCGTTCGAGCAGCTCGTCGATGGGAAAGCCAAATCGCGCGCCGAACTGATCCGCCTGCTTGCCGATCAGTGGCTGGTCCGTACCGAAGCCGTGACCGCACGTTTCGCGCAACCCAGTGCCGCGGACGTCGATCGCGCCGTCGCCGAATTCGAAAAGCAGTTTCCGTCGCCGGAAGTGTTTCAGCAGCGTTGCGCCGAAGCCGGCCTCTCGCCCGCGGCGATTCGCCGTCTCATTGCGCAGCAGCTCTACCTTTCGCGCTTCATCGATTATCGTTTCCGTCCCGCGGCGCAGATCACCGACCAGCAGGTCGAGGATTACTACAACAAGGAGTTTGCGCCGCAGCTTAAGGCGCGCAACCAGGAAGTGCCGCCGCTCGACGACGTCGACGACACGATTCGCGAAATTCTGATCCTTCGCGCGATTCAGGCGCGCGCCGATAAGTGGCTCGCTGACACGCGCGATCGCGTAAAGCTCGACATCGTGTCCAAGCAAGACGCTCTGCCTGCCACGCCACCGACCGTTCCACGACGGAGCCCGCAATGAAGGGTGCGCGCATCTGGCGGTGGATTCGCCATTCGCTAATCGCGATGGCGGTGCTGCTGATCATTGCCGCGATTCTGGTCTACAAGCTCGGCAACAGCGTCGCCGAACGCATCCTGCACAAGGAAATCGTCACGCAACTCGAAGACCGAACCGGCGCGCGTGTTGAAATGGGCGGATTTCATCTGCAAGCGATCCGGCTACGCGCGCAGATCGACAACCTCACGCTTCACGGCTTGGAGCCAGCCGGCGCGCCGCCGCTTTTTCATGCCGACCACATCGACGTCGGGCTGAAGGTGCTCTCGTTTATCGGCCGCGAAATCAAACTGGACCAGCTCGTTGCGGAAAATCCGCAGCTCAACGTGCGGATCGACAAAACTGGCGCCACCAACATTCCCACGCCGCGCATTCCGCCGAGCAACAAGCCGTGGCAGGACACGCTTTTCGGCCTGCGTATCGGCATGCTCGATCTGCAGAATGGCAGCGTCACTTTCAACGATCAAAAAACCGCGCTCAACGTCCGCGGCCGGAATTTTCGTTTCCATCTCGCTTACGATCACCCGCTCGGCGGAGCCGATTCCTACATCGGGGATTTCGAGTGGTATCAAATCGAAGTCGCGGCGAAGGGCGATGCACCCTTCCGATTCGACACCACCGGAAAGTTTCTGCTGCATCGCGATGCTTTCGAGCTTACGGATTTCAACCTGAAGCTCCCCCATTCCAACGTCAGCCTCCGCGCCGAACTTTCCAGCTTCGAAAATCCCGTGTGGGATTTGCATTACCGAGGCAAGCTCACTCTCGAAGATGTACGGATGATCGTGCGCCAGCCTCTGGTTCCCGACGCGACTACCGATTTTTCCGGCAGCGCGCATCTTGCCGCGAACGATTGGTCCGGTTCCGGCCATTTTTCCGGCCACGACATCAAGCTGCCGTACGAATGGTTCCACGCCACGAATCTTTCTTCGTGGGGCGATTTTCAAATCTCGAAGCAGCTGCTCGTCGTGCCGAATTTTAACGTCCGCGCCCTCGAAGGCGCGCTCGACGGCCGCGTCGAGATGGACCTGAAAACACTCGCATTCAAAACGAATACGCACTTCAGCGGTGCGAGCCTCGCCGACGCATTCGACGCCGTCAACAATCCCAGCTTCCCGCTGGACAAGCTGCGCTGGGAAGGCGTGATCGACGTCGTTTCGGAAAACACATGGGTCTCAGACTTTCAGCACTTTCGCACGCGAGGCGATTCGCGTTGGACGCCTCCCACCGTGCTCGATGCGAACGCCATCCCCGTCACCGCGGCCGTGCATTTCGACTACATCGACGACAAGCGCGCCATCACGCTTACAAACAGCGAGATCACCACGCCTCACACGCAAATCGACTTCAACGGGTTTCTCGGCGGAAAGGACTCGACGCTCGATCTGACGCTCAATTGCACGCGAGTAAAAGATTGGGAAGCGTTCGTGAACTACCTGATCGATCCGCAAGCCGAGCGCGTGCCGGTGGAAGGCGAACTCGCGTTCAAGGGCCGCATCCTCGGCCCGATCGGCGGTCCAAGCTTTGCCGGCCACGCGCACGCCACTGACGCGCGTTACGACACTTTTTATTTCGACGACCTGAACGGCGACATCGATTACTCCGTCGACGGATTCCGTTTCGCGAAGGCCACCGTGAAACGCGGTGACGCCGTCGCGAATATGGACATGTATCTCGGCTTCGATCACGACTGGGGATTTACGCCGGACAGCCAGTGGAGCGTGGAAGGCTCAATCGAAAATGCGCCGAGCGCAGATATTCAGGCATTGCTCGGTTTGCATTACCCCTTCACCGCGACTGTGAGCGGCACTTTTCGCGCCGGCGGCACGCGAGCCGCGCCCACCTTCGATGTGAACGGCAATCTTGAAAATATCGACGTGAAGGGGTATCACATCGACTCCTTCACAGGTGAACTTCGCTACTCACCCGATGAGATCCGCATCTCGCGCGCCGAACTGCGCCGCCACGATGGCCGCATATCCGGCAACTTGCTATATCGCCCCGTCGAGAAAACCACCGAATTCGCGTTAGCCGGGCTCAACATTCCCATCACTGAAATCAAAGCGATTCAGACTGCGAATGTCCCGCTTGGCGGCACGATCGATTTCAATCTGCGCGGTGGCGGACCAGTCCGTTCGCCGGAAGGGCAGGGCGATTTTCACGTCGTGGCTTTGACAGTGGGCACTGACGATCAGGGCGATTTCATTGGCCACGTGACCTCCGATGGCAGCCAGGTCCATTTGGACGTTACTTCGGAGAAGTCGAACGGCAATCTGGCCGGGCAGATATCGCTCGCGCTTGCGGGCGATCAGGAAATCAGCGGCAAGCTTACCATGAAGCAGTTCGACCTCGACCCGTTGCTGAAGAGCGGCCTGCATCTGAAAAATCTCACCAAGCACAGCGTTGTCGACGGAGAATTCGCGCTTTCCGGGGAGCTGCGTAAGCCCGATACGATCGAGGTCGACGCCAACATTTCGTTTATCTCGTTCGACTACCTTTTTATTTCGCTTCGCAACGACGGTCCCGTTCAGTTCTCCTACCGGCGCAACGAAGTGCGCATCAACCAGGCGCGGATCACGGGAACGAACAGCAACTTCGAAATTACCGGGTCGGCGCGATTCGACCGCGACCGCCCGGTTCACGTGAACGTGACGGGCGCGGTCAACCTCGGCCTTTTGAAAGGCCTCGTGCCGGATTTGCAGGCCACCGGCGAAGCCGACGCCAACGTTGCGATTCAGGGAACGCTTTCGAAGCCGCGCATCACCGGCCGGGCGACGATGAAAGACGCGTCGGCGTCCTACGCTGAGTCGCCGATCGGCCTGAGCAACGTGAAAGGTGAACTCGTGTTCGACAGCAGCCGGCTGCTTTTCGAAAACCTTACCGCCGATTCGGGCGGCGGCCAGCTCACTCTTGGCGGCAGCGTCACCTACGGCGAAGACGGTCCGGTGCGCTACGAAATCACAGCTACGACAAATCAAGTTCGCGTCCGGTATCCCCCGGGAATGAGTTGGCTCGTGGGCGGCAGCTTGCAGCTGAGCGGTACAACGGAAGCGGCGATCCTGAGCGGCAACGTGGAGCTGAAACGCCTGCTGTTTGCTCCCGGCGTGGATATCACTTCCTTCTTCACGCCGAGTCCAGAGGGCGCCGGCGCGTCGTCGTCCCCGTTCATGCGTAATCTTACGTTCGATGTGGCGAGCCACACCGCACCCGGCGCGCGCATCGAGTGGACTGGAGCTCAAGTCGAGATCGACAGCGACCTGCACTTGCGAGGCACGCCTGACCATCCAATTTTGCTGGGGCACATCCACTTGCTCGGTGGCGAAATGTCGTTCCGGGGAAATAATTTCGCGCTCACGCGCGGCGACAT
>JBEKJW010000196.1:0-8741 GCA_050011035.1 Candidatus Acidiferrales bacterium | reverse complement strand
ATGTAACGGAGATGGTTGCGCTCACCGCCAAACGGGTGCAATTTCTGCTTTCCGCCGAGGCGGAGCGCTTCCCTGCCGTAAAACTCGGCGAAGTCGATCAGCTCGCCAATGTCGGCCTCGGCTTCGGGCCAGGTCTTTCCGATTTCGAGAGTAAGCCAGGCGTCGAGTTCGAGGCGGCGCTTGCGGAGAATGTCCGCGGTGCGATACAGGCAGGCAACGCGCTCCTCGACGGGGACGCGCTTCCAGCGTTCGAACGCGGCGGCGGCCTTTTCGACGGCTTCGTTGGCCATCTCGACGGTGGCCTTCTGGAAGATACCGATCACCTGATCGGGCTTGGCCGGGTTGAAGGACACGATCTTGTCAGTGGTGGTCACGTTCCGGCCGCCGATGGTGAGCGGGTATTCGCGGCCGAGCTTCGCTTTGACCTGAGCGAGTGCGTCTTCCATGGCCTTGCGGTTCTCAGGCTTGGTGAAGTCGATGAACTTTTCGTTCACGAATTCGCCGCGGTCCATGTTGACGGAGCGGGGCGTATTGGTCGCCGTGGAAGTCATATAAGCGTGTCCTCTCTGGAGATGCGAAGCGCGAAAGTTAAGACACCATTGTATCTCTGCGTGAGAGAGGCGGGCAAGACGGCGCGGTCTGCGAGTGGGCGGAGCGGGCGCACCTTTGCCGCCGCGGTACGATTCTAAATTGGTACAATCCGGTTTTCGGCAAAGAATACGCGGCTCTTTCACTCAAGCGAGACATCCAATATGCGGAACTTCCATCAGGCCATTTTGGCAATAGTAATTGCAGGGGCGCTCGCGGCCACCGGTTGCACGTCGGCGTATTACAAGACGATGCAGAAGCTGGGCAAGGAGAAGCGCGACATCCTGGTCCAGCGGGTGAAGGACTCGAAGAAGGACCAGGAAGACACCAAAGAAAAATTACAAACGACGATGGAGAGCTTTCAGGCCCTGACGGGATTTCAGGGAGGGTCGCTCGAGAAGTCCTACAAGAAGCTGAATAGCGACTATGAAAGCGCGGCCGATCAGGTGGGAAAGCTGCACGACCGGATCCAATCGATCGACAAGGTGAGCAACGACCTGTTTACCGAGTGGCAGGGCGAAATCAACCAGATGAGCAACGCGAAGCTGAAGGCTCGAAGCGCGGCGATGCTGAAGGATTCACAGGCGCGCCAAGCCTCGTTCATGAAAGCCATGAGAAACACGGAGACAAGGATCGCTCCGGTGATGGCGGCGTTTCACGACCAGGTACTCTTCCTGAAGCATAATCTTAATGCGAGGGCGATCGGGTCGCTGAAAGGGACATCGGCCAAGATGGACACGGACGTGACGGCCCTGATGAAAAGTATCGACGGATCGATGGCCGAGGCGGATAATCTCATAAATTCATTGACGGCCACCGACCAGCAATAACCGGTTTTTTGTGGGCATAACCGCATAAAGCTAGTTGCACTTCATTAAAATCCGAGTAGCATGTGTGCGGCGTTGTGACTCGGGCTAAGGAGATTTACATGGTAATTGGAGAACGGCTGAGAGAACTCAGGGAAGAAAAGGACCTCTCGCAGGGCGACATCGAGCAGCGGACTGGGCTTCTCCGGTGCTACATTTCTCGCGTGGAGAACGGCCACACAGTGCCGGCCATCGAGACTCTTGAGAAGATGGCGCGAGCGCTGGAAGTGCCGATGTATCAACTATTCTACGATGGCGAGAAGCCGCCCAAGCCCTTGAGCGTGATGAGAGGGATTGCGGGCGCGGCCGAATGGGGCGAGTCCGGCAAGGACGCGAAACTCCTGAACCGCTTCCGTGTGTTCCTGGCGAAGGCAAGCGAGCGCGATCGGAAGACGCTGTTGTACATGGCGCAGAAGATGGCTCGCCCGGTCAGCGCAGGCAAGTCGCGGTAACCCGAAAGACAATCAAAGAGTGACAGTTTACGTCCGGTAACGGTCGGTAGACCGGTTGCGGCGCAGTAGTGTGCGTCAGCTACTTGGCGTAGTAGCCTTCGCGCGTCTGGACGCTCAAATCCTTGCGATCCGAGGAAAGTTGGATCTTGTGATAGCCCGGACCGGCGTCGGCGGGCTCGGGTTTATAGCCGATACTGTACTGGCTGCGTAGCTCGTCGTTGATGGCGGCGTAGATGTCGTCAATGGATTGTTTTTTGGTGACCTCGAAGAAGCGTCCGCCGGTTTCTCGGGAAATGCGCTCGAGGACCTTCTTGCCGTCCGGGCGGGATTCTTGCTGAGAGCCACCGCCGCCGCCGTGGCGTCCGCCGCCGCCCATTCCGCCTCCCCTGCCCCCGCCACCGTAAGGCCCACCGTAGCCGCCGTTGCCGGGCGCGTCTGGATCCTTAAACAGGATTGAATAAACCAGAGTGTCGGAACGCTGGGCAGCTTCGATGGCACTCTCGAGGCTTTCCTTGCTGCCACGGTCGTCGCCGTCGGTGAGGAGGACGAGCGCTTTGCGGCCCTGTTGTTTGCGCATAACGTCTTCGGAAGAAAGCCAGATGGCGTCGTAGAGGAGCGTACCGGCGCCACGGCCGCCGCGGTGGTGGCCGCCTTGCTGGCCACCCTGGCCGCTTTGATCGTCGGGATCGGAACTGGAGCTGCCGCCGCGCGAGAATTCCGGTGAGTTGAGTTTGCTCAGCGCGTCTTCGAGTTTTTGGCGGTTGGCAGTGAGGTCTTGCTCAAGTTCCACCTCGAAGTCGAAACGAACGATGAAGGCTTGATCGCGCGGAGGCGGCACGGAGGCCGGGCCGCTTGATTTCGCCGAGGCGGCAGGTGCTGTGCTGCTTGCGGTGGAGACGGGCTTCGGTGCGGGATTAGCGGCGGCCTCAGCGTCGAACATTTTATCGAGAAATTCGCCGCTGGCGCTGCGTTCCTGATCGAGGACGCGACGCTGGCTGAGGCTGGTGTCGACGAGCAGGCCGACGGTGAGCGCGATATTCGGATCTTGCGCGAAGTAGGAGATGGTTTGCGGATGGCCGTCCTGCGTGACGACGAACTCTTCTTTCTTGAGGTCGCGGACGAAGTTGCCGTGCTTGTCGCGGACGGCAGCGAGCATGGTGACCATCTTGGTGTCGCTGGTGATGGGCGGACCTTGCGAGAGCGGCGGCTGCGCGGGCGACTGTTGGGTGGTTTGGGAGGGCGCAGCTCCCTGCTGCGAAGGTGGCGCGGAGGCCGCGGGTTTTGCGTCCTGACTGACTGCCGAAGGGACAACCACCAAAAATGCAGTGGCAGCGAGGGACATCAGCATCGAACGTACCGAATGATCGGACGAATCGCGTCGGAGAATCATTGTTGTTTCATTGGTTCAGTCAGCAGCCGGCGAAAGTTCCAGCGATTTGGGCGTTCCAAATGCGTGAGCGGTGACCCGCTCCTTGTGCGAATTACTGAGGGGGCGCGGCCGTCTTCAAGTCAGCCATCACCTCGGTCATTGCTTGATTCACATTCTTGGTGTAGTTGGAGTTCAGCATAGCTTTGAAAACGGGCTCGTCAAAAGTCCACAAACGGAAGTGCGTCTTCGCGTCGTAGATTACGACTTCCACCAGGGCCGCTTGGCAGTTTTGTGGGTCCGAACAAAATGAAAGGGGACTGGTAAGACTGAACTCAAACACCAAGTCGGCGGCGGAGGGCGAATCTACGATCTGATAACGGCCCCATGTTTGCATCGCCGAGTAAAATTGGCTGAAAGGAAGTGTGACCGGTTTGCCTGAAGCGAGAATTCTGTCGCGCGGATCGGGCGCGAGCCCGGCGTTCGAGAGGAATACGGTTCTCGCGGACAGGATTTGCGGCGGAATGGGAGCGACGAACGGCTGAGCGTTTTGTGGAGCTTGGGCGGAGGCGGCGAAAGTAATTACGACGAGAGTGAGCGCGACAGCGATGGCCAGTCTTGCGACGCGAGCGAAAATTTTCGATGCGGGCATGGTTTCTCCTCAAGCAGGATTCATGCGAAACGGGGCCGGGAGCCGTAACCACGGACGAGCAGCTCGAACTGTGTGCAGAACGATAGACGGACGCGCAGGTAGCGGAGTTACGAGGATCGCGGGTGCGTTGCGTAACAGAAACGGCGTGCCCTAGGCGTTCCAGGACCTAGGAGTTTCATTCGACACAACTACAGGCTTCTCTGTATTCAGCGTTTCGCGGTTGTCTGACGTAATTGGGGCAGTCGCGCCTACGCACGCTCAACCGATTCCATTGCGGACTGCTTACCGAAGACATTTCTGGGGGAGGCAGCAGATGAAGAAGGCGTTGCAGATATTGCCGCTCGCCGCGGCACTTGTGATGTTCACGATGCCCGCCGTGGCGCAAGACCGCGCTCCACATCCAGCGCCGGCACCGCATCCCGCGCCCGAACGCGGACCCGAACCGTTCCATGGAACTCCGCCGCCGGCGCATCCGGGCCCGGACAAACCGGGACATCCGGTGGCGCCGCACGTCGATAACGGCCACTGGGTCGGTCACGACAGCGGCCCGAACGACCCGCACTACCACCTCGATCACCCATGGGAACACGGTCACTTCACGGCGGGATTTGGACCGTCGCACGTATGGCATCTGGCGGGAGGCGGACCTAGCCGGTTCTGGTTCGGCGGGTTTTATTTCAGCGTGGCGCCGTACGACATTCAGTATTGCGATGGATGGAACTGGACGGGCGACGACGTGGTGATCTACGAGGACCCGGACCATCCTGGTTGGTACCTCGCATACAACACGCGGCTCGGAGTCTACGTACACGTGGAATATCTAGGGGCGTAGCCTAGCCGAAAGCAAAGCTGCGTAGACGGTGGCCACTCCCGCGGACGGCGGGGGTGGCCATTGGTCTTTTTGGGTGCGCTATTTTTTGTAGACGACGCCGTTTTTCATGACGAAGGAAACTTTTTGTAACTGCGAAATGTCGTCGAGAGGATTTCCGGGGACGGCGACGATGTCCGCGAAGTAGCCCGGCTTCAGATCACCGATCGATTTCTCCCACGCTAGAAGTCTTGCGCCATTGAGAGTGCCGGCCTGGATGGCAGCCAGCGGCGTCATTCCAAATTTCACCATCAAGACAAATTCGCGAGCCTGCGTTCCGTGCGGGAACGGGCCGACGTCTGAACCCATGGCGATGGGAACGGCGGCGATCTGCTTTTTGAATTCTCGCGTGTGGATGTCGATGAGCGCGTTTTCGTAGGCGGCGGCTTCGGGAGTGGCGGCGTGCGCGGCGAAATATTCGGAGATGGTGAAGGTGGGGACGGCGAAGATTTGTTTTTCGCGCATGATGCGCATGGTGTCTTCGCTGAGTACGTAGGCGTGATCGACGGAGGCGACTCCGGCACGCGCGGCGTATCCGGTGCCGGGTTCGCCAGTAGCATGGACGGCGACACGGCTGCCAACACGGGCAGTTTCGGCGACGGCGGCGGCGAGCTGCTCTTCGGTGTACTGGTAGGGAGTGACGAGCTGGCCGTCGACGACGCGGTCTTTGCCGGTCTCGTAGATCTTGGTGAAGTCGGCGCCTTCTTTCATCTGTTCGCGAATGGCGGCTACCAGTTCGTCGGCGTTGTCGGCGTACGTGGCGTTCGAGAGGACGCGTTGGGCGGGATTGAAATTGTTGGCGTCTTCGTGGCCGCCGAGGATGTCGATGGCATTGCCGCTGATGCGCAGGCGCGGGCCGGGAATTTGGCCGGAGTTGATGGCGTCGCGGACGGCGGTGTCGGCCGATCCGGCACCTTCGGTGCCCATGTCACGTTCGGCGGTGAAGCCGGCCATGAGATCGTCGCGCGTGGCCAGAGTGGCGGTTATGGTGCGCTGCGGGACAGATTCCACGACGGTTTGCAGATCTTCGGCGCCAGGGTGGAGGAAGAGGTGAACGTGGGCGTCAATTAGACCGGGAAGGAGAGTCGTGTCGCCGAGGTCGAGGATTTGGGCGCCGGCGGGACGTGAAACGGTGGCACCAACTTCTTTGATTTTGTCGCCTTCGACGAGGACTTCGCCGGGGGTGAGGGTTTTGCCGGTGCCGACGTCGAGCAGGCGGGCGGCGTGTAGGACGGTGACACGCGCCGGCGTTTGAGGCGAAGCGGATTGCGAGGACGCAGAGAGTGTGACGCCGAGCAGAATCGCGGCGGTGATGAAAATCACGAACGGATTGCGAGCGGTGGGCGTTTTCATATGCGCGCATCCTACCACCGTGCGGATGGCGCGCGAAGACTGAAGCTGTGAGCGATCGCGCACGCTACGGGCGGCGATAGAGAACGCGGAAGCGGCGGGTTTCGGGCGAGTCGGGATCGGGAAAATCGTCAAAGGAAACTTCGACGAGGCTGGCGTCGGCGAAGTGGCGCAGATCGTCACGCGTGAGGGGCCACGGCATTTCGCCGGCGGGATCGTCCGCTTCGCGACCACGAGCGATGACGAGGAGTTCGCCACGCGGGCGGAGCATGGCGGCCATTTCGGTGATGGCTTTCGGGCGCAGCGCCCCGGGCAAAACTTGGAGCGTGTAAACCTCGACGATGAAGTCGAATGCGGCGCGGCAATCAGCCGGAGGATTCAAGATGTCGGCGGTGCGGTATTCGACGTGAGATTGCGGGAAGCGCTTGCGTGCGTTGCGGATTGCGGTTTCGGAGATGTCGAAGGCTGTGGTCATGAAATCCCACGCGGCGAGTTGTTCCGCGTCATCGCCGAAACCACAGCCGATGACGAGAGCGCGCCTGCCGGCTCCGTCGAACGGGTGCTTCGCTGCGTAGTTGAGAAGATTGATGTTTGGGCGAAGGTCGGCCCACGGCACTTCGGTCTTCCCTTCGTCGGCTTCGCGGTACAGCTGCTCGAACCAGCCGGTGGGGTCGTGCTTGTCGTTGAATTCTCGGGCGAGCTGGCGGGCGCGAGTGCGAGTGCGATCGGGCATTTGTGGATGCGATTCCCTTTCGTTGCGTTAAGCGATCAGTTCGCCGACGGCGGCGGCGAAAACTTCGGTGTGCTTGTCGACGTCGACGCGCGAGGTGACCGGGCACATCAGCGCCATGTTGTGAAATGGCGTGAGCAGAATGCCGCGATTGAGCGCGTAGAGGTGCATGAAGCGCTCGAGTTCGAAATCCATTGCGGCGGCAGCTTGGCCACCATTGCGTGGCGGAGTTTCGGAGAAGCCGTATTCGGCGCGGCAGCCGAGTCGCGTGACGTGCCACGGGAGGTTCGCGGCACGAATGGCGGTGGAGACGCCGTCGACCCAGGCTTCACCGAGAGGGATCATGTGCCAGAACGCGCCGGCGGTGAGAACTTTGTCGAGAGTGGCGCGCATCGCGGCGAGAGAGAGGGCGTTTGCGGCGAGAGTGCCGCCGATGCCGCCCGTGTCGCAATCTTCCAGGTGAATTTTTTCGGAGATGCGTTCGCCGATTTCGGCGGACATGCCGTAAGCCGCGGCGGGAACGCCGCTGGCGATGGCTTTGCCGACGACGAGCATGTCCGGCTTCAGATTGTGCGCGCGGGTGAAGCCGCCGGCACCGGTGCAGAGCGTGTGCGTTTCGTCGATGATGAGGATCGTGCTCGCTTTTTTCGCGAGCTGCTGCGCTGCGTCCCAGAAGCCGGGAGCGGGAAGGACGATGCCAACATTGGTGAGGGCGGGCTCGGCGAGGATGCAGGCGACATCATCCTGCGCGAGTGCAGCTTCGAGTGCGGCGAGGTTGTTGAACTCGACGACGCGCGTGGTGATAGAGGGATCGACGGGCGGGCCAATGTTGCCACGGCGGACGCCGGCGACACCGTCATTGATGGTGATGTAGGTTTCGTCGACGGTGCCGTGGTAGCAGTAGTTGAAAACGAGGATTTTTGGGCGGCCGGTGATAGCGCGGGCGATCCGGACGGCGAAACGGTTCGCGTCGGTGGCGGTGAGCGCGAACTGCCAGAGCGGAAGGCCGAAACGCGAGGCGAGTTCTTCGCCGACCCACAGCGCGTCTTCGGTGGGAAGCATGAGCGTGATGCCTTGGTGTGCGCGGGCCGAGATTGCGTCGACGGCGGGCGCGGGGGAGTGGCCGGTCATGGCGCCAGTGTCGCCGAGGCAGAAGTCGATGTACTCGAGGCCGTCGACGCAGGTGAAATGGGCGCCGTGCGCTTCCGCGACGAAGACGGGAAACTTGCCGGCCCACTTTTTCATCCAGTGCATGGGTACACCACCGAGGAGGGATTTCTGGGCGCGGTCGTAGAGCGCGGCGGATTTTGGGTGGCGCGCCAGGAACGCGGCTTCTTCGCGCTGCTGGAGCGCTTGGAGGCGTGAGCGATCGATGACGACGGATGGCATGCAATTCAAGTTTGCTTATAACAATAACGCAGAATCCGAACCCAACCACACGACGGGAAGTTTCAAACGTACGGCGTTCGCGAGTTTTTCATCGGCAGTGACCATGACAGTGGAATTTGCCTCGGCCAGAGCGATGTAAGCACTGTCGTAAACGGACCGATTGAACTCAACGGCAATCGAGAGTGACCGGGTTAGAAGAGGCTTCGTCGGAGCTGACTTAAATTCTTGGCTGTCGAGAATGGCCAACGACTCTTGAAACTCTCTTGAGCTGATCCGATTCGACCGTTTGGCTTTCCAAAGCACGCTGCCCACCTCGATCCAGAAGAGATCGGGAACTATAAACTCGATTCGTCCAGCGGTGAACGAGTCTGCCAGCCGCAACGCTTCTCGATAGAATGGTTCGTCGACATCGGGAAGGACCCATTTCGCCGCGACGCTTGCGTCCACGACGACCTTTTTCACCGCTCGCGATCCTCACGA
>JBEKJW010000195.1:0-8750 GCA_050011035.1 Candidatus Acidiferrales bacterium | reverse complement strand
GGGCAGTATGGTTGTTCATAGACCGGGATCGGTGGTGGACCGAACCCCACCGAGATACCGATTTGCCCGAATGCAGCGTGCGAGAAAGCCAGAACCAGGAAGGAGAGGACGAGATAACGAACAGTAGCTGCGAAACGCATTGAGAACCCCTTTATCAACTTGCCTTCGAGATCTCCGTGACGCAATGTCCGGATTCTTAGGAAGGTATTTGTCCGCACCCATTGTGCCCGGAACACTCCGCCTAAGCTGTTCACAAGTGAACAGTCCGCCGAAGAGCCTCTGCCAGCTCTAGGGCTTAGCTGTAGGCGCCGGCGCTGCGTCGGAACTCGGAGGTGCCGGCGTTGGCGTCGGCGCAGGAGTTTGCAACGCAAGATAAGCACGGGAGAACGCGGAGTGTTGGGTGCCGGGGGCAATGGCGACCGCCTGGACAGTGTAGCGACCAGTAGGAAGCTTCGTTAACGGCAAGCTGATGCGAAACGAGGCGGTGTGCGTGGCTTCGTCGACGCCGGTGGGTGCGAGAAGCGGCGTAGCGTTCACCTGCAAGCCGTTGCGGAAGAAGATCAGACCGGCGCGAATCGACTTCAGATCGACCGGGGCTACATCGGCCGAAGTTTCGCCGCTGGATTTTTGCGCTGCGTGCGGCGGGGCGTAGGCCTGGAAGAAAACGTAGAGCGTCTGGCCCGGCGTGAAGAAGCGAGTCACGCTCGGCACGATGGCCTGGCCGTTCATTTCGAGCGGTGACGCAGCAAGTTTCGCGCGCGTGCCCTGGCCTTTCACCTGCACTTCGGTGGTCTTCGCCACGTTCACGAGCTGGCTCGAAAGCAGGACGCTCGAGAGCATCATCTTTCCTGCCGGCGCCGCAGGCACGACCAGATCTTCTTCGAATGTGCCGATTTTCCCCGATTCATTTTCGCGCGCGACAAATTTCAATTTGTAGCGCCCGGGCGCGAGCACCACGCCGCCCTGGTAGAGCAGGTTCTTCTTGCTGACCTCCTCGAACTTTTCAGGATCGAGCGTGATGTTCGTGGTGTCGCGAAGCTGCGCGATTACGCGCCCGTTCGCCGCGTCTCGCACATCGACCGCGAAATCGAATTCCGCCTGACGCTTACCGTGCTTCGCGGCCCAATCCAGGGCGGTGGAAGAGATCTTCGCGGCGATCGGAACGTACGTTTGCTGATCGCTCATGCGGAACAACGCAGTTTCAACGGCGACGGGAAGATCGACGATGGGATTCTCGGAGTTGACGGCATCGGCGAGCTGCTGGTCGCGGTCTTCCTTCTGTAGATGCTGGAAGTCGCGCGGTGCGTAGTAGCCGTCGCGGAAGCGGACTTTCGCGCCGGGCGCGTCGACCTTCACGCGAATCTGCCGCCAACTGCCGTCGCGCTTCACGTTCGCGCCAAGACTGTAGCCGAGCAGGTAATAGCCGGTGTTGTCTTGCTGGATCTTTGGAAACGCGTCGCCAAGATCGCCGAGATCGAAGAAAGCTTTGCCGCCGGTGTCCGTCGAAAGCGTGGCGAGCGTGTCGCGCGAATCTTCGCGCTGGTCTGTCTGGTGAAATACAGAGGCCCCGGTGAACATCGAGGTGCCGGTGGCCGCGTTCGTGGAGGCGTCTCCGCCCGGAGGCGCAGCCATCAAGCCGCGCGAATCGATCGAGTAGATCGAAACGTCGGCGCGATTCGCAGCGTCCGTGGCGGCGCGAAGCTCGGCGCGATTTTCCTCGCCGGTCTGCGTAATGCCGCCGGTGAATTCGACGAGTGCTTTACGGCCATTGATACCCCCGAGAACGTTGACGAGGCCTTCGACGGCGGCGAGTTTCTGATCGGTGTTGAAGACGTTGAACTCGGTTTCGTCGGCGGTGTACGCGTCGCCGGTGTATTCCTGAACGTCGTACTCACCGTTTTGTGCGGCAGCGTAGAGAGGGCTCGCAAGCGCGGCCTCGCCGGTGGGCGTCAGTTGCGCAACGGCTTTCTTCAGCACGGCTTTGTCGTTGGTGAAATTGGCGAGCACGGTGAGGCGCGTGGAGAAGACGACGATCGCGACGACATCGGCTGGTGTCATTTGTGAAGCTACGAATTTGTCCGCGGCGTCGTGCGCGCGGACGAGATCGTCGGTCTGCATCGAAGTTAGATCGAAGAAGAGGACGAGGAGCCGGCGATTCTGCAGAGCTTCGGACGCTTTTTCGGAAGAAGGAGTGTCAGGGCCTTCGTTGTCGACGGAGACGACGATCGGTTTCGCGTTGGCGTCTGGCGCAGCAGTCTCGATGCTTTCGATGTCGAAGTACGAGAAGCTGGAAATCTTTTGGGGCTTGCCGTCGTCCCACACGGTGAACTTGTCGGCGGCGAGGCCCTTGATGGGCTTGCCGGATTTGTCGGTGACTTCAACGTCGATGCGGACGAAGTCGGACGAAGAACGCAGGACGGGGGAGACGGGCTTCTTCGATTGTTGTGAAGGCGCTTGCGCCGGAGCGGGAACGGCGATGGGTTGTGACGGCGCTTGCTGCTGCGGCGCGGATTGTTGCGCGGGCGCGGATGAGTTTTGCTGCGGAGATTGTTGCGGCGCCGGCTGCGCGAAGAGCGGCGTCTCCGCGAGAGCGACCGCGAGAACGAGCGCGAGAATTTGGCGAGCAAACATTGGCATACGCATGGGCGTCACCAGTTGTACCGCATTGTGATGTCCATCGTACGCATCGAGCCCGCGCTGGTGACGCGGCCGAAGGACGAGGAGCCCAGCAAAGTAGAAACGCCGGAGAAGCTCGGCGTGTTCGAAAGATTCTGTACTTCCCAGCGCACGTCGAGGTGATGCCGTTCCTGCGGGCCGAAGCGATAGGTTTTGCCAAGCGACGCGTTCCAGTTGAATTTGCACGGGCCTTCGATCGCGCCGCGGTGCTCGTCGCCGTAACTCGTGGGTGCGGGCGTGGCAAATGCGCCCGTGTTGAAGAAACTGAGAGGCGAGCCGCCGCAGATGCCAAGATTCGGGTTCCCGACCTGGTCGGCGCGAAGACTAAAAGCAGCGCCGGTGCCGTTGTTGGCGGACGTGCCGCCCAGATACGCCGTCAACGGATTGCCTGTCTGCCAGGTGACGATGTTCTGCCAGCGCCAATTGCTGAAGATTTTCGCAGTCCAGCCGTGATTGCCGTAGCGGTGATGCTCGCCAAAGGGCAACTCGTAGAGAGTGGAGAGGCGGACCTGATCGCGAACGTCGAACGAAGACAGGCCCCACTCGGCTTTGTAGTTGCCGTCCTGCTGAACCACGACGGGCGAAGTGCCGCCGATGGTGCTCGCGTTGTCGAGCGATTTGGAAAACGTGTAGAAAGCCTGGAGCTGAAAGCCCTTGGTGAATCGGTGGACGAGGCGAACTTGGAGGCCGTTGTAAATCGAGTTCGCGCCGGACTGATCGAAATAAAAACTGTTGGCGTAGGGAATCTGCAGCTCGGCTTGCGTGTTGAGCGGGCTGGTTCCGAGCGGCGCGCGATTGGGCGCGCGGAGAAGATCGAGGTCCGTGCCCTTCGTGCCGGTGTACGTGAGATCGAGAATCCAATTTTGGCTGAAGGACGTTTCGGTGCCGAGCGTCCAGATCTGCGCGTTGCCGTTTTTGTAGAAAGGATCGACGCCGCCGCGATTGGTGATGGTGGTCGATCCGGTCGAAGGGAATCCGTTTTCGAGCGTTAGGACTTGCGCACCAGTGGTGTAGAGGCTGGTGAAAGTCGAGAAGGGCGGCTCGTAGGAAAGATATTGTCGCGCGAGCGAATTGTAAATCGCTTCGTTATAGAAGATGGAGTAGCCGCCACGGACGACGGTTTTCGGCTTGATGAATTGTGGTTGCCAGGCGAATCCGATGCGAGGCGCCCAGTTGCCGTAGTCGCCGTGGATTAAAGCGCGCGGATATGCGCCGCTGAAAGGACCGGTGCCGTTGGGAGCGACAACCGCAACGCCGGTCGCATCGGCGTTCAGATCCAGATTCGCGATGCGATTGTACTTGTCGACGGCGGGTGTGGCGGCTTCGTAGCGTACGCCGTAGAGAAACGTGAAGTGCTTGTTCACGCGGAAATCGTCCTGCGCGTAAGCGATCGCATCCCAACTGCGGAGATAGATGTTGGGACCGAATTGCACGGACGTGGTGTACGGAAGGCCGAGAAGAAAATCCGCCAATTCGTAATAAGGCTCGGTGGTGGGCGAGTTGGCGATGGGCTGGCCGCTTGCGTCGAGTTGTGAAGTGAGAACGCCGGTGAACGTGAACTGGCCGCGCGGCTGCGGGCTCGATTCGTTGTTGAGCTGGATACGGCGAAGTTCGGCGCCGAAAGTCATGGTGTGCTTGCCGTGGACCCACTTGAGGCTGTCTGAAAAGCGCAGCGTTTGATTGCGCACCAGCGACGGGGTCGGATCGTTGAGCGGCGAGAAGCTGGTGAAATCGATCGCAGGAATGCCGTAAGTGATCGGATCGGTGGAGACGCCAGTGATGCCGAGATCTCCGGCGACGTTATTGACGTAGGAATTGTCGCTCAGGATTTGCGTGCGCGCGCGGCTCCAGATGAATTGCGACGTTTCGACGAGATAGGGCGACCAGTTGTGCGTGAGACCGAGCGTCGCGGACTGGCTCAGCGCGTTGCTCGTGCCCGCAGTGTCCTGAAAATTGCCAAAGGTGTTTGAGCGTTGCCAACTCACGTTGTAGCCGCCAGTGACGCTGAACTTCGAATTGATGGTGTGAATCACGTGAAGATTCACGGTATCGCTATTGACGGGCACGGTGGTTTGAAGCAGGTAGTTCTGCACGGTACCGGGCTGGTTCGGTTCCGGATAGTAGGCGAGCAGACCGGCAGCAGCGGAGTCGATCGTGGGAATCTGGCAGCCGTTGCCCAGCGGCGTCCGCGGGCCGCTGAAATTCGAGAACGGATTGTAGAGCGTGACGCCGAGGCCGCAGAAGTCGCCGCTGCGCTCGGCCATGGTTGGGACGGTGGAGTAATTGTCGATCGCGCTCGATTGCGTGTCGTGCTGATAGTTGATAAAGAAAAAAGTCTTGTCTGCGCCGTTGTAGATATGAGGAATTTTCAGTGGGCCGCCGATGCTGCCGCCGAAGCGCTCGTCCCAGAAATTCGGCTTCGGAACTTCGGTGCCGGTGATGGAGTACGGGCGTGCGTCCCACGCAGAGGTGTCGAACCGATCGTAGAAACTAAATCGCACGCGATTCACGGCCTGGCGATTCATCCGCCCGCGTCCGCCAAACATTCCGGCGCCACCGCCGCCGGGGCCGCCGCCTGCGCCGCCCGGACCACCGAATCCGCCACCGGGACCGCCCGCACCGCCGGGGCCGCCGCCGAACATTCCACCCTGGCCACCGGGGCCGCCTTGACCACGACCACCGCCTGGTAAATTGGGAACGAGTTCGCCGGGACCAAAGCCTCCCGGGCCGCCATTCATCGCCGCCAAGCCTTGGCCGACGGTGCCTTGCATCAGGAAAGAGTCGGAACTGGCGTTGCCTGCATTCGCGCCGACGGAGAGATTTGCTTGGGCGGGTTCGTTGGCGTTGCCGGTCGCAGATTCATTTTGCAGACCGGCGACGCCTTCACCGGTGAGATCGGTCTGCTGAAAGCCGGTGCTCGCGATGCCAGCGTTGAGAGCGTTTGCCACGCCGGCGGGAACTTGTCCGCCTTGACCATTCTGGCCGCGACGGCCGGCGCCGTTGTTGCCGCTCGCGGCGTTGCCGGGTGAGGCGCCCGCGTTGGCGTTGTTGTTGTTCGCTTGCGTGTTGCCATTGTCGCGATGGGGATGATTCTCGTTTCCGGGCGCAGGGGCTTCGGGCTTCGGCGCCAACTCGGCAAGCGTTGCAACACGAAGTTCGACGGGAATCGGGCTCGCGGGAACGACGGGAACTTTCATTTCGATCGAGGAAGGACTGAAACCAATCTGGCTCGTTTCGATCTTGTAGAGGCCGTCGGGAATTTGAGGAAAAAGAAAGTTGCCGGACTCGTCTGTCCAACTCTGCCAGGATTTCCCAGAGGCGCTATCCGAAAGTTTCACGGTAGCGCCGGGCACGGGCGTTCCTTCTGCGGTCTTCACGGCGCCTGCGACCGAAGATGTGCGCGCGGGCGGCGCGGCCTGCTGGTCGGGCTGCTGATTGGACTGCTGACTGGACTGCGAAGTGTCCCGCGCCCACGAGGACGTAACGAAGCCGAACGCAAAAAGACAGAGAAAGGCGAGTAGCAGCGGGACTCGACACTTTTGCCAGGACTGTTTGCCACGGAGCGGCAGATGCATTCAGCGTTCTCTTCGAAAAAGGAAGCGAAACTAGGGCAGGGGGTTGCCTTGCCTCACGAACGGCGCGTGTCGAGCGTCGCGCCGGAACTTGCAGTGGAGCGGGTGGCGCAGAATCTGGCGGTCCCGGTCCGCTTCGCAACCCCAGGTGCGAATTATCGCATTATTTGCGCAGCGGACCGGACCATCGAACGCAGTGGGGCTGCGAGAATCGCACGTCCCACAGCGCTGTGTCGTTGCTCTTCCGTTCACGGAAATAGTTCGGCGGATAGGCAGATTCGGTTCCAAAAAGATGCAGGACGCGGGCCAGAAAGGGCGGCGCTCGCATCCTTAATAAAGGATGAGCTAGACTGCGGGCGCGGCACTCAAGTGAGACTGCGATGACACTGAAGACCTACAACGAGAAACGGAATTTCAAAGTGACACCCGAGCCGGCAGGCAAGACGTCGGCGAAGCAAGCCGATTCCGAGAAGCGAATTTACGTGGTGCAGAAGCACCGCGCGACGGCGTTGCACTACGATTTCCGGCTGGAGTGGAATGGTGCGCTGCTTTCATGGGCAGTGCCGAAGGGACCGTCGACCGATCCTTCGGTGAAGCGCCTTGCGATGCAGGTGGAAGATCATCCGATTGACTACGCGAATTTCGAGGGCGTGATTCCGGAAGGCGAGTATGGCGGCGGAACTGTAATGGTGTGGGACACCGGAACGTGGACACCGGAGCAGGATGATCCGCAAGCAGCGCTCGCGAAGGGCGATTTTAAATTTACGCTGCACGGAAAAAAACTGAAGGGATCGTGGGTCCTGGTGCGGACACGAGGATTTGGAGGAAGTTCGAAACCATCGTGGCTGCTGATCAAGCACAAAGATCAATTCGCATCGAGCGACGACATTACTGCGAACGAACCGAAATCGATCCTGAGCCGCCGGTTGCTCGCGGACATCGCGCGCGATGAGAAGGGCGACGTAGAGAAGGCGTCTACCGGCGATCCACAACCGCCAAAAGCGAAGAGCACGAAGGCTACAGGCGCAAAATCCGGTAAGCCGGCCGCAGGCGAAAAGAAGGCTGCCAAGAAGTAAGACTCTTAGTTTCAAGCGCGGGGAGAGTTTTCCACCGCGTGAACACCTACAGCGATACCCCCATCAATTTACGGGATAACTCGGATAGGCCCGCCTGTTTCGTTCCAGTACCTTCGACAAGTCATTGCACCACTATCTTTTAACGACGCATTCATATTTGCCGTCGAAGAGAGCCAACCGTGCGCACCGCCAACTTGAAAGACACGCAGTCGGGATTCAAGCCATTCAGGGCATCGACATCAGAAGCAGGGGCGCGTGGCGGCGAGCTGCATGACCCCTCGGAATTGATTCCTCGCGCGCAGGCCGGCGAGCACGGCGCGTTCACGCAGCTCATCGAGCCGCACATGGGCAAGGTGTATCACGGCGCATTCCGCATTACGCGGAACCGCGAAGACGCGGAAGACGCTTGCCAGCAGGCGCTGCTGAAGGCGTATTCGCACATGGATCAATTTCAGGGCGACGCGCGGTTTTCGACTTGGTTGACGCGAATCGCGATCAACGAGGCGTTGATGGTGGTGCGCAAGCGGAAGCTGGAAGAAAAGCGCAAGCAGTCCGACACGAATTCGGAAGATGGGATGAGCATCATCGACGCGATCCCGGCGGGCGACCGGTATCATCCGGACTTTCTATTTGAGCGGAGCGAAAAGCAACGGGCGCTGCGCGCGGCGATCGGATCGTTGGGCGAAAATTCACGGGATGTGGTGCACCTCGTGGGATTGCAGGAGCGCAAGACCAAGGAAGCCGCACGGATTTTAAACGTGTCGCGGTCGGCCGTGAAGAATCGGTTTTCGCGCGCTCGGCAGTTGCTACGAGAGTCGCTTGCGGGACAGGTTTAAGCGCCTTAGTCGGCAGCAGCCCGTGCGGCACGGGGCTTAATCACCAAGTCTGAAAATCTTTCCATTTCTTCGAGCTGGGGGCTGAACTGCAGTAGGAGCAGATCGGTACCGGCGTCCTCAAATTCACCAATGCGGTCGCTGATTTGCTGCGGCGCGCCTACCAAGCCGGAGCGCAAGCCGCGATTCGAAACCGAATACTCCTCGAGAGAAACGCGGCGTTCCAGCTGCGTGTTTGCTAGCCACTGCTCGTAATTGCGATAGCCGGCGGCGTTCTGATGCACGTCGGTGATGCGCGCGAGCTCCTTCTTCGCTTCAGCCTCCGTTTCACGCACGATCGCGTATGCGGCTACGCCGTACTTCATCGGCGGGAGATTCTTTTTCTCCCGACGTTCGCGCATGTCGCGAATTTTCTCGGCGATACGATCGGGCGGGTCGCCATGCATCACGTAGGCGTCGCACTTTTCTGCAATGAGATTTTTCGCAGTCTCGGATTCTCCGCCCGCGTAGATCGTGGGGCGTGGGTTCGATACGGGCTTTGGTTGAAGCACCAGATCCTGCACCGAGTAATATTTCCCGGAATACGAGAAGTG
>JBEKJW010000194.1:0-9280 GCA_050011035.1 Candidatus Acidiferrales bacterium | reverse complement strand
CCATCCTTCAGCTCGAAGGCCCGGGCATAGTTCTTTCTGGAAGCCTGATCGTCACCCGCTCCGTGGTAGGCGCTGCCGAGCATGACGTAGGCGGAACAGAACTGCGGATCCAGCTCGATCGCCCGTTGAAAAAAAGGAATGGCTTCCTCGGATTTTCCGGAGCGCAACGGCGCGAGCCCCGCGCGATAAGCCTGTAGTGCCTCAAGCGAACTGGTGGTGGCCAGATCTAGAGGCGCATCGTGCTGCTCCAGAGAACCCAGGCTTTCGCCCAATTGTTTGCGCAACTGCGAGCCCGCTTTTCCGAGCGCGGCGATGACTTGATCCTTGGAGTCCGCTTGTACTTGTTCGCGCGCGATGGGCTTTTGACTCCGCGCATCGATCGCTTCCAGGGTGATCAGGTATTTGCTTCCCATGGCGTCGATCTCCGGCACCACCACGGCCTTCAACCCCTGGCGTTTGCAGATTTCGATACCCACGTCGCGGGTGAGCGGCTCGTTCGGATCGCGGCGCATAGTGCGCAACGTCTCTCGGACGCTTCCTTCGGGAAGCACACTCAGGAAGGGAGACTCCGTGAGTTTGATCTGGAGAGCTTTGTCCAGAGAATTGTCGAAGATGGGGTCGCCGGTTTTGTTCGCAAAGCTGGCCAGCAAGATGACGTCGGTGCCGGTTAGCACGGGCCGCGCGAAATAGAACCGCCATGCAACGAAACCGGCAACGAGGGTGAGCGCGAGGGCGGCGGCCGCAATCAACAGGCGCCATTTGCGTTTCGAAGTTGTAGGTAAAGAGGGAACCGCAGCAGGCGGTTGCGCTACGGAAACAGACTCCTCCGAGACTGGCACAGCGGGGACTGGCAGAGCAGCGGCGGAGGGAGAAGCCCCGTTTTCAACGTGCGCAACGAACCGGTATCCGCGTCGCGGCAATGTCTCGATGTACTTGGGTTCTTCGGCTGAATCGCAAAGCGCCTCACGCAACTTCTTGACTGCGCTGTTCAGGCCGGTATCGAAGTCGACAAACGTATCGCCCGGCCAGAGTTTCTGGCGAAACTCCTCGCGGGTGACCACCTCGCCCGGATGCTCCAACAACAACGCGAGTACCTGGAAGGGCTGTCCCGGAATCTTCAAACGGATGCCATGCTTGAGGACTTCGCCCGCACGTAGATCGACATCAAACGTGCCAAATCGCATCCGGCGGGTTCGATCACTAAATTCCATGGGGGGCCTACCGGGACCAGATTGGCGGCAGTCTACCACTAACGACTTTTGGCCGATGTAATATTTGCACCCCTCTAACCCTCGTGCACTCATGGGGCTGCACGGTCAGAAAAAAGTCAGCCAAAGACCACTCACCGGCCATTGCGCCAGAACTCCCTCCGCACCAATGTCGCCCAACGCAGCATGCGGGCGCGCCTCGGAACGGCTGCGCCAATTGCGAGGGCATATGAAATCTTTCCTGTGGGCCCCACTTTTCCTCTGTGCGCTGGGTATCCTCAACGCGTGTGGCGGCGGTGCCACTCAGCCTCCTCCCAATGAATCGAATTCCACGCCGAAAGTCATAAGCATCTCGCCGAACAGTGCTGCTGCCGGCGGTGCCGCCTTCACGCTCACGGTCAACGGGACGAATTTCAGCGCGTCTTCGACGGTCAATTTCGGCGGGGCGGTTGCCACCACCTTCGTTAACTCCACGCAGTTGAGTGCGGCGATCCCTGCTTCGAGTATCGCTTCAGCCGGCGACACCGCCGTGACCGTCACCAACCCTGCGCCCGGCGGCGGGATCTCGAACGCCATTACGTTCGCCGTGACCAGCACCGATAACGTCGCCCCGACGATCAGTCAGCTCTTTCCAAGCTGCGCCCCCGCAGGAGAGGCCTTTCCGTTGGAGGTAGTTGGGACAAATTTTGAGCCCAGTTCAGTCGTGCGCTGGAACGGCAGCGACCGGTCGACCACTCAAAATGCCATTAACGGACTCGTTGCTCAGATTTCGGCGAGTGACGTTGCCGCAGCCGGAACAGCGGCGGTCACCGTCTTCAACCCTGGAACCGGTGGCGGTAGCTCGAGCCCATCGACCTTCACCATATCGACGGGAGCGATCGATCCGCAATCCATCGCCGTGGACCCTGCCGGAAAGTTCGCCTATGTGGCGAGTGAAGGCTGCGGTGGCGGCTCTGGTGGCTACGTGTCCATGTACACGATCAACTCCACCACCGGGGCCTTAACGTCGATAGGACCACCGCCACCTACCAATGACGAATATACCGACTCCGTGGCCGTGGACCCTTCTGGCAAGTTCGTCTACGTCGCGAGTTCGGGGGATGTGTGGGACATCGATGATGGCAGCCTCTTGACGTACGCCATCGATCCCACGACGGGGGCCCTGACCTCCACCACCGTAGGAATAATCGATACAGGGGTAAACGGAAATCCGGGACTTTTCAATTCGGTGGCGTTCCATCCGTCCGGCAAGTTCGCTTATGCGTCGAATGGCGGAGCTTTCCCAGAGGGCAGCTTCGGCAGTTCGAACACCCTCACGATGTACAGCGTCGACAGCACGACCGGAGCCCTGACGTCCATTGGGTTGATCGCCACAGGAACAGGTCCCGATTCGGTGGCCGTCGATCCTGCGGGCAAGTTCGCCTATGTTACGAATCTCAACTCGAACGACGTCTACCTGTACATCATCGACGCCACGACTGGGGCCTTGACGTCCACCGGAACGATTGCCGCGGGAACATCTCCTCTTTCGGTGGTCGTGGACCCTTCGGGCAAATTCGCTTATGTGGCCAATGCCGGCTCGAACGACGTTTCGATGTACACGATCAACGCCACGACTGGGGCGTTAACGTCCATCGGAACGATTTCTGTGGGAACAGGTCCTGACTGGGTGGCAGTGGATCCATCTGGCAAGTTTGCTTACGTTGCGAATTTCGGCTCGAACGACGTCTCGATGTTCACCATCGACGCGACCTCCGGGGCCTTGACGTCAATAGGCACAATTGCTGCCGGACAATCTCCTACTTCGATAGCCGTACATCCGTCCGGAAAGTTCGTCTACGTAACGAACTCCGCCTCAAACAACATCTCGATGTTCAGTATCGATACGACCACCGGAGCCCTGACGCTCATCGGAACGATCGGCTCATGAAAGGCGGAGCGATTCTGTGCTGCTTATTCGAATTTCGCCGTTCGCAAATTGTAAAGATCGGGGACACCACAGAAACTCCGGGCTCGATAGCCAAGTGCAAGCCAAAAAACGGTAGGAGGAGAGCATCATGATTTCCAAAATCTTTGGCATCGCCGCGATGATTCTTCTTGCCAGCTTTGCGGTTCGTTCGGCTGCCGGGGCGACTTGTTGAAACGCCTCGCTGAGTGGCACGTACGGGTTTGTGCACGGCACCACGGATAACAACGGCAGCCCTAACAGCGCGGCCGTAACGCAGCTCACGTTTGACTCAACCACAGGCACGTTTACCGGGGAAAACATGACATCGCGTGACGGCGTGATATCCACGCTTCCCGTCACCGGAACATACGCAATCGCCTCGAACTGCACCGGGACGGGCATACCGTCAGGAGGCAGCCCCTTCTCCATCGTGATTACGCCAAACGGATTCTTGGCTCTTCACCTTCTTTCGGAGGGATTCGCCGTGAAGCAGGGCTCACCGTCCTGCCACCTTGCCGGAGTTCAGGGCAGTTTCGGGATCGAAGCAACTGGCGTCGACCTCGCGGGCGCGCCCTCGACAGGAGCCGTGGATTTCGTCGGCGAGTTGAAGTTTGAGGTCAACTCTTCTGGCGAGGGAGAGATCAGCGGACACCTGGCAAGTTCCGAGGATGGCACGTACCAAACGCTCTCAGACGAGCCCGTGACCGGTTCTTACACGATCGATAAAAACTGCACGGGCACGGCTACCATAACCCCAAAGGGCCAGCCGGAAATGCACTTCAGCTTCGTGGTTGTGGACTGCGGGAGGGAATTACTGGCCGTAGAGACGGACGCGAACACGGTTGTCAGCGGCTCTCTAGTGAAGCGACACGAAGACGAGGATCCGCCCGCAACTGTGTCGAATGACTGAGAGCGCCGTGCCGTGAGCGCTGCGAACCAGGCTCTCCGAACACGAGCTACCAGAGAGTGATTCCACTTGCCTAATTCGTTGCGTTGGCGACAAATGAATTGGGCGGGGCCTCGCCTGTCCAGTTGCGTTTTATTCTTGCGGCGGCTGCGGCGTGTGGCGACTTGCTTGCGCGTTATTGACTATTCGTAGCGGAGCGCGACCATGGGGTCGACGCGAATGGCGCGGCGCGCGGGAATGTAACACGCCAGAATCGCGACCAGGACGAGCAGAGCTGCCACCGCGGCGAACGTGGCGGGATCACCGGCGCTGACGGAGAAGAGAAGGCCGGTCATCAAGCGGGTAAGCGCGAAAGCAGCGACCATGCCGATGACGATCCCGACGAGTGCGATTTTTATTCCCTGGCCGAGGACCATACGAAGAATGTCCGAGCGCTGAGCTCCGAGCGTCATGCGCACGCCGATTTCGTGTGTGCGCTGCGCGACGGAATACGAAATCACACCGTAGATTCCGATGGCCGCGAGAATCAAGGCGAGCGCGCTGAAAAGTCCAAGCAGCACGAGGGTGAGCCGCGGCGCGGAGACGCCGTCGCTGACGATCTTGTTCATGGTGGCGATGGCGAAGATCGGCTGATCTTTATCTACGCCGGCCACCACGCCACGGATTGCCGAAGTGAGCGCGGATGGATCGATCCGCGATTTCACGAGCAGGTCCATCTGGTTCTCGGCGGCCTGTTGCAGCGGCGCATACACTTCGAATCGCGCCGGGTTCGCGAGGCCATACATTTTAGTGTCACCAACCACGCCGACTACGGTGATCCACTTGGGCGGCGCCTTCGAAGCGGGATTGAAGCGCCCCCACAGGAATCGTTTCCCGACGGGATCCTCGTTGGGCCAATACTGCCGCGCGAGTTTCTCGTTCACCATGGCTACCTCGGGAGAGGTTTCATTGTCGGCGTCGGTGAATGTCCTGCCGCGCTCAAGCACTATTCCGAGGGTACGAATGTAGTCGGGAGTGACTGCATGCACATCCGGATGAGGAAAACTTCCCGGCTTTGGCAGCGCCATGCCTTCGATGGTGATGTCCGTGCGGCCATGGGCATCCGTGAGCGGAATGTGATTTCCCAGCGCGGCGCTTTCGACGCCGGGCAGTGCGCGCACACCGTCGAGCACTTGCTTCCAAAAAGCGAGCCTGGCCGGATCTTTTTCGTAGCGCTCGGAACTCAAATACATTTCCATGGTCAGCACGCGATCGGGTTGGAAGCCCGGATTCACGTTAATCAGCCTGTAGAGGCTTTTCAGCATGAGTCCTGTGCCGGCAAGAAGGACCAGCGCGAGCGCAATTTCGGTGACGGCGAGAAATCCGCGCAGGCGGTTTTGTGCAGCGCCGACGCTCGCTGTTCTGCCTCCTTCCTTGAGGTCCCCCTGCATATCGCGCTTGGCCCACAGCATTGCCGGGGCCATGCCGAACACGAGCGCAGCGAACACCACCACGCACGCCGTGAAAAGCAGCACGGCGCCGTTCAGGCCGACGGTGGCGCCCATCAGCGCATCTTCAGGAATCAGCCGCGCGATGAGGCGAATTCCCCCAAGCGCGAAAGCCAGTCCCAACGCGCCGCCGAGAAAAGCGAGGACGAAGCTCTCGGTGAGCAGTTGACGGACGATGCGCGAGCGGCTGGCGCCGAACGCCATGCGGAGCGCGATTTCCTTGGTGCGGGCCGCGCCGCGAACGAGAAATAAATTCGCCACGTTCGCACTGGCGATGAGCAGGACGAACATGACTGCGGCGAAGAGCACAAGAATCTCCGTCCGCATTTCGCCGGCGAAGGCGTCACGAATCGGGCGTAGCTGCACTCCGAATTGATCATTGTCTTCCGGATATTCCTTGGCCAAGTTCGCTGCGATTCCTTCCATTTCGGCACGGGCCTGCGCGAGCGACGTGCCTGGGGCAAGTCGGGCGAAGACGATGCTGTCGCCGCGGCTGCCTCGATCCGTTATATCCGGATTGTTGGTGGCCCACACTCCGATGGGCAGCATCACGTCAATTTTGTCCAGCGAGCGATAGTCGGGCGGCAACACACCGACGATCACGAAATCGTTTCCATCGAGCGCGATCGAACGGCCGACCACATTGGGATCGGCGCCGAAATGCGACTGCCACAGCTGATAGCCGAGCAGCAGGACGCGCTGCGTTCCAGGCTTTTCTTCGGACGGTTCGAAATCGCGTCCTAGAAACGGGCGAATGCCCATCATGGAAAGAAAATACGGCGGGACGGCGTCGCCCTGAATGTTCTCCGGACGGCTCACGGTCGCGCCCGCAAGGTTGAAGTTTATTTCCTGGACGTAAGCCACTTCGGAGAACGACCGGCTTTGCGCGCGCCAGTCGACGAAGTTGGGATACGACACGCTGATCATGCCCACGCGTGGCGTGGTTTCGTTCAGTACGACGAGCCGGGACGCGTCATGGTAGGGAAGCGGGGCGAGCAAGACTCCATACACAAAGGAAAAAATCGCGGTGTTTGCGCCGATGCCGAGGGCGAGAGTGAGAATGGCGATGGCGGTGAAGCCGGAAGATTTCCGCAGCATGCGCAGGCCGTAGCGCAGGTCTTGCAGCAGATTGTCGATGAAGGGCAGACCGCGCTCGTCGCGATACTCTTCCTTGATGGATTCGGACGCGCCGAATTTCAGCGCAGCTTGGCGGCGCGCCTCAGCGGGAGGCATGCCGGCGCGAAGGTTTGCGTCGGTCTGCAGAGCGATGTGCTCCTGGATCTCTTCATTCATCCGGTCATCGAGCCGTTCGTCATTTCGCCGGCGGGCGGCGAAGTTCGCGAGACGCGTAAGGAACCGCTTCACGGGCCGCATTAGAAATCCTCCGCTTTCACTTCGAAAAAGCGGCCGATGATCGCCGCGGTTTGCTCCCAGTCGCGCGTCTCGGCGCGCAACTGCTTGCGCCCGTCCTTGGTCAGGCGGTAGAAGCGGGCCCTTCGATTATTTTCCGAGGCGCTCCATTCGGAGGCGATCGCGCCTTCCTGCTCGAGCTTCAGGAGGACGGGGTAGAGAGTGCCCTGATTGACGGCGAGAACGTCTCGGCTGATTTGCTCGATGCGCCGGGCGATGCCGTAGCCGTGCTGCGGGCCAAGGACATCGAGAGTCTTGAGGATCATCAGTGCCAACGTTCCCTGCATCACGTCCATTTTTTGTTTCATGCGCGCTCGCTCGAGGTGGATGTTTTGGTTTCCAACAGGAATGATGCCATGTCTCCTTTTGGAAAGCAACAGGGGTGTGGGGATCCGTGGAATCTGGGTAGGTTACAGCGCGTATCGCGTTAATCGGGGGCTGTGTGTTGCGCCAACTACTTTTGGGGGCGGACGGTGAGTTCCAAGAGCTTCTTCGGCGGTTGCGAGCCGATTGATATCTCGGCTGATTCGGTCCATTCGCCTTGCTCGTTGATCTTCAGCACGGAATTGGTCTTGATATCCCCCAGGGCATTCCCTCACTGTTTTCGAGTAGTTTTATTTCGGTTTCGAGAAATCGTCCATCGTTGAACGCGCGGAAACGATATGTCCCGCTTTCGTCGTCGTAGGAAACGATCCCAAAAGCCTGCAAGAGAGGTTGGCCGCCGGGTTTTGTGCGACCGACACCCTCGATCGTGAGAATCAAGCCATCGAGTTTGTACTGCGCTTCCTCCGTCTGAAGTAATTCCACCGACTCATTGGGGCCACGCAGCAGGCGCGCCTCGCCAGACCATTTCCCGATCAGAAATGCGAGCTTCTTCATGGCTTCGCGCTGTGCTTCAAGATCGGGAACACGGGGTAGCTGAGACATTTGGGAGCCAATACTACCATTGTGAATGCGACCCGACTTTTCTGGTCGTTGCGTTTTTCAGGCGTCGCAAGAAGAGGGAAAGGGACGAAGGGGTTCAGCTTGGGTGAGAAAGCCGCGCAGTCGGACGAGTGGCTACGAGAAACTGGGAGCGTAATGTCACAGCTTGACGACACAGGAGAGAACGCATTAGATTTCGCGGCATGCAAGCGCAACGTACGATCCAACAACTGTGAGGCACGATTATGAAGCCGACAAGCTTTCAAGCGGACATCCGCCCGCTTTTCACCGAGCGAGACATTCAGGGCATGATGAAGGGATTCAACTTGGCGAATTATGATGACGTCAAAAAACACGCCGCCGCCATCTACGATCGCATCCGCGGAATCGGTGGCGCGATAATGCCACCCCCGCCGCCACGAGGAGAGGGGCCTTGGCCTCAAACTCGGATTGATCTGTTCGCTAAATGGATGGCGGACGGGTACCAGCCGTAGACGGACAACGGTTTTAGGGCAGCGTGAGATTTCATTGGAGACGTTCTTCAGGGCGTTTGACGGCGAAACCCTAGAGCGGCCTACTGCTGCGATTTGTTTTTGGGCGCGGCGCAGGATTTTAGCGTGACCCACTGCAGCGGATTTTGCGGGACGCCGTTTACGTAGACGACCCAGTGCAGGTGAGGGCCGTTGGCGCGGGACATGTGCAGATACATCGTTTCGAGGCCCTGGCCGTGATCGATGGCCACTGTGCCGCCGAGCACGTTGAACGGCTGCACGATTTTTACGACGCCCGCGGCCACGGCGCGAATCGGAGTTCCGGTTGCTCCGCGCTGATCGATTCCGGCGTGAATTTCGCCGGTTGGCTTTCCGTTGTGCAGACGCTTCACGCCGAAGGGGGAAATGACGCAGCCGGGAAGCGGCGCGACGAGCGGATCGTCCCAATATTTCACGTCGGAGACGGCGTCGCGAAAGGTGACGAGAGTTTGTCTCTCTTCCGGTGTGGTGTGCAGCGCTTCGATCTGCGGCGCGAGCGTGACGTTCTGTGTGGGGAAAATTGTTTTACGAATCGACACTTCCGCGCCCGCAACTGCAGTGCCGTCCGCGGCCTTAAAGATAATCCCATTCGTCTCCGGATCGTCCTCCACGGCAACAGGCATCAGCCCTTCCCACGACCCGTCTGCCTGCTTGAACATCGGCACCGAACGCACGATCAGCTTCGCGGTTGGGTCCCGGACCATCACCGCCGTGGCAACTTCCACATCGCAGTGCAACCGAACCGTCTGACCCAGCGGGATCGACGCGGGTTTTACGCTGCACTGTGGAGTCTGCTGAGCGCCAACGGCCGGCGCGAAAGTTGCAGCTACGAGCGACAGTAGCGAAATGGCTAGGACGTTGAACGG
>JBEKJW010000193.1:0-12226 GCA_050011035.1 Candidatus Acidiferrales bacterium | reverse complement strand
AAAATTCAGGCCCGCTACCTGATCGCGATGGGATGGCTGTGCCTTGCCGTCGGGCTCTTCTATTCGGCTCACCATATCGATTTAACTGTCAGCTTCCGTTTTGCAATGTGGCTGCGCGTCACGCAAGTCGTGGGAGTGGGATTTCTTTTCGTCCCCATCACCGCGGCGGGCTATATCGGAATTCCGCCGGAGAAAGGGAACAGCGTCTCCGGGATCATCAATTTCATGCGCAATATTGGCGGCAGCATCGGAACTTCGGTGGTGACCACGGTAATCATCCGGCGCGCTCAGTATCACCAGCAAATCCTCGTCGGCCATGCCACGCCGGATACGCCTGCGTATCGTTCGGCTCTCCGCGCGCTGAGCTCGGACATCGCGCATTCCGGGCTCCGGCATAAAGACGCTCACGATCAGGCCATCGCGAGGTTCTACGATTTGGTGAATCAACAAACACACGCGCTGTCTTATATGGATACGTTTTGGATCCTGGGCGCGTTCTGCTCGCTCATGTTCGTTCTCGCATTTTTCCTGAAGAAGAACGATCCCGGAGCGGGCGGAGCTGTAGCGGCCGGGTAAGGATACGCGCAATGATTCAAGCGATCACAATTGAGCGCGAGTTCGGATGCGGCGGAGCGGAGATTGCCGCAAAACTGGCCGCGCTTCTGGGCTGGAAGCTGTGGGACGACCGGTTGACGCAGGAAATCGCGCGGCTGACGCAAAGTTCTCCGGAAGCTGTGAAAGAGATGGAGTGGAAAAGAGATCCCGCCATTTACCGCGTGTTCTCCTCGTTTCTTCGTGGAGCGTTTGAGGGAGGCTTGCCGCCGACGAACCGGCTGGCACTGCTTGACGCCAGCCGCATCGCCGCCGTTTCCGAGCAAGCCGTGAATCTCGCGCTTGCTGACGCTCCGTGCGTCATCGTTGGACGAGGCTCGCAATTCTTTCTGCGCAATCGCAAGGATGTATTCCGGACGTTTCTCTACGCTCCGCGCGATTTCAAGATTTATCGTTTGGTGTGTGGCGGCATGGCGGAGCGCGATGCCATCGAGCACGTCGACACGGTCGATCGAGATCGCGCCGCGTTTGTGGAGAGATACTTCAAGCTGAGCTGGCTCGACTACCACGTCTACGATGCGATGTTTAATACGGAGATGGGGGAAGCGTATGTGGCGGAAAGACTGGCGCAGTGCGTGAGACAGACTCCCGGCTAGTTGTTCCCTAAGTGCGAATGCCGGCGCCACGACTGGAGAGATGCGTCCGGCGGTGTGGGTGCGCGTTCGATCGAGCGTGGTCGTTGGAGGACCGGGCTTCGGCCCTGTCCGACGCGCGGGGTGCGCCGCGCGTGAAACGGGCGTTGTTCAGGGCGCTCGAAGAGCGCCTGTAACATAGATCTTCAGTCTGTGTGCGAGTTGGAGCGCGTGAAGTTGGCGCGGAGGCTCGCACGGTTGTTGGTGTGAGTCGCGTTGGCGGGCGTGAAAAAAGTGCGAGCTACGCTCGCACACAGGCTGAAGCCTATGCCACGGATTAGAAGCGGTAGGTGTAGCCCGTGGTCAACTGGAAGTTGGATTGGCTGACGTAGTAGTCGGTGGAGAGGATGTTGCCGGGGGGCTGGCGCGGGTCAGTGTGCGAGGTGAGGTAGCGGACGACGGTGGTGCCGGCGTCGACGCGCAGGGTGGAGTGGCGCGTGGCGAACCACTCGAAGATTGAGCCGAAATCCCAAGCGAAGCGCGTGGCGTCGACAAAAGCGCTGCCACTGTCGATGGTGAGAGTTTTGTCGTAGTAGATGAAGCCGGGCCGCAGCTTCAAATACAATCCCCAGTTTTTTCCTGTATAGCCGTAGCGTGGGCCGAACTCGCCCTGAATCATCGAGCCCTTGTTGCCGAAGCCGCCGCTTGACGGGAAATAATTCACGTCCGAATCAACCCACAAACGATTGGTGATGCGATAGGCGAAGTTTCCGCCGAAGCCGCTGTTGTTGACGCGACACGAGTAGCAGGCCTCGGTGTCGACAGGCAGGCTCAGGAAAGAATAGTGCGCTCCGATTTCCCAGCGCTCGATGCCAGTCCAGTCGTACGGATCTTGCGCGCTGTGATTGCGATACGGAAAAAGATTGCCATCATCGGGGCCGTAGATGCGGTAGCGATACCAGGGAACTTTTCCGGCGACGAAGTTGGACATCACGTGTGTCGGGCTGAGCGCGCCGCGCAGGATTTTCCATTTCAAGGGATCGTCGGGCTGGCCGGGCGCCCAGCGGTCGACGAGTTCGGCTTCGATCGCGTCTTCGAGCAGGATCCAGCCGGTGCCGATGGTGGGGGTGACGACGAAATCGACCCAGCCGGTGTTGTTGGTGATGGGCTTATTTCCGGGATGTGAACAAGTGAGATAAGGATCGCAGCCGGGCTGATAGAAGTAGCCGCCTTCGTTGCCAATCGCAGCCTCGGAAAGAATCGGGCCAGCTTCGAACTGCGCGCTGTAGACGGCGGCCCAGGCCATCGCGCGCAAGCGGCTCATCCAGTACGCGTGGCTGCGGTCGAAGGTGAGCGAGCGCCCGCGGGGATCGTTCTGAATTTGAATGTTGCCGGTGACGCCGCCCTCCATCGGATGGCCGATGTAGTTGACGATGAAGTCGTCGCCGTCGCCCCACTGATTGAAATAGAAATGTTTCGTGGAGGCGAGATAGTCGTGCCAGAACGGCTTGTGCCAGAGCAGGTAGCGGAGGAACGGATCGTCAGCGATGCGGAAGCCGTGTTCGATGAGCAGGAAGAAGAAAGATTGCTGGAGGGCTGGCCACCAGTGGAAGCCTTCGGCATGGGGGATGGTGCGGTCTTCGTAGGCGAGGGCGTCGAAGTAGGACGTTTTATTTGGAGTGGGCGAGGCGAAGGAGAGAGTGGCGTGGAGCGGGGAGTCGGCGTCGACGTCTTCCGAGGGTGCTTCGTCGGACGCGTTCGTGGTGCTTGTGAAGTCAAGGTTGGTGTCAAGGTGATAGCGCGGTGGGACGGATTTTTCGGTCGTACATTTCGCGGTGGGCGCGGTGGTGAGTCGCGTTGCTGCGTTTGACGCGTCCCCGCCGGAGCCATGGCTGGGTGGCGCGGTCATAAAATCGCACGGAACGAGCGAATAATGTCCGAAATCGGCAAGCACGACGGATTCAGATGCAGGTTCGAGATCGGCGATTTCGGCGGAAGCGAAATCGGTGTGGAATGCTTGTGCGCGGGCGGGAGCCTGCGAAGCGAGGAGAAGCGCTGCGCTGACACAACAACACTGTAAGACGCGACGAAAGCGCGAGGGAACCAACGGACCTCCGAGCAGGCGGTTATACGGTTGGCCGCAAACGAAAACGGGGCGACTAAAATTACCATAGACGGCCCAAGTGGAAAGCCGTTATCGAGAATTTTTCGTGGGACGAAACGCGTTCCACCTTGGAACGTGCGGTGGTGCCACGGCCGGACAAGCACGGCGTGATTGCCAGAATATGGATGGCAGAACCCGCACGCCAGTGAAACTGGCGCGCGCACAGACACGAATGTCTGTGCCACGGCGTGTGACCCGGGTGGTCTACGTCGCGGATGAAGCGGCGACCTGCAAGGCGCGGACAGCGGCGGCGGAGGCGTAGAGGTCGGCGAGGGCTTGCGCGATTGCGGCGCTGCCTTCTGCGTGTGCGGTGCGGGCGCGGTTGAGCGAGCGGGAGCCTAACGCAGCGGCTTCGGCAAGACGGGCGCGAATTGCGGATTCGAGTGTGCGGCGGCTTTCGGCTACGCGGCGTGAGAGATCGTTCTGGATGCGAGCGCTGTTGGTGTCGAGGAGCTGGTCGAGAAATTCCTCGGAGCCAGTGATGAGCGGGCCGCGGATTCCAAGTGCGCCTAACGCGAGATCGGCGGCGAACCTCAAGGGTGAGGCTGGAGCGGCGACGCGTTCGATGAAATTAAAACGGTACTCGGAGTGTGCGGAGAGCGAGGGCGGGGCGAGTTCGTCAGGGGAGAGCGCGTCGAGGGTGGCGGGGCTTGCGCCAGCGAGGCGGTGGAGAAATTCGTTGCCGAGTTCGGCGAAGCGCGCGTTCGCGGCGGCGAAGGCGGATTCGGCGTGCGCGGATTCGCGCGCGAGAAAAGGTTCGAGTTCGGCTCGGACGACGTCCTGAGCGAGGTGATTGAGAGCGCGTCGGAGTGCGGGACCGTTACGAGTGGCGTGAAAGCGAGCGGCGCGTTTGCGGAATTCATTGCGGCAGGCGCGGCCTGCCGCGGCCAGGAAATCGGTGCGGCGCTGAGCGAACTCGGCGGTGATGCGGCGCTCCTGCACGGAGAGCAGCGCGCCGAGATCGGCGAGATGGGCATCGGCGCCGGCAAGTGCGGCGTTGAGCAAGGCGATGCGGGCTTCGGAATCGGCGAGGGGCTCGGTGAGCGCGCGGCGTTCGTTATCGAGTGCAGAGAGAAGGCGCGTGGCGGCGGTTGCGGCGGCGCGGCGATTGGATGCGTCGAGGATGGCGCGGCCGGAGCGTGTGTGAATGTCTCGCAGAGCGGCGGTAAGCGCGGCCCAGTCGCGAGAGTCGCGATCAGCGCTTTCGAGTTGCTCAAGCGCGCTGACGCAGAAAATGTCGAACGACGGTTGGCCGAGAGTTTCGGCGAGGATGCGGCGCGTGAAATCGCACGCGGCGGCGGAATCGGCGGCGCTTACACGATCGGATTTATTCAGCACGAAGATCATGCGGCTGACGCGCGGCGCGAGTTCGGCGACGAGCGCGCGCTCTTCGCCGGAGATGGGCGGATCGGCGCCGAGGACGACAAGAGCGGCATCAATGTGCGGAAGAAAATCGATCGTGGCGGCGGTGTTTGCGGCGAAGACGGAGCCGATGCCGGGCGTGTCGACGAGATTCATGCCTGAAGCGAGGAGCGGCGCGGGCGCGAAAACTTCCACACCCGCGACGGACTTCTTGTTGCTGGGATTTTCGTCCTCAGAAACGTAAGCGGATAGTGTGCCGGGATCTATCGTGAGCCATTCGCCCGACGTGAAGCGGACGCGCGCGGAAACTTCCGAGCCGTGGCGCAGCACAGTGGGAACGGAGGTGACGGGCGCGACTCCGGCGGGAAGAATGGCGCGGGCCTCCGTACCTGCAACCAGCGCGTTGATCAGTGTCGATTTGCCGCGCTTGAATTGGCCGACGCAAGCGAGGAAAAAGCGGCCTTCGGCGACGCGGTCGGCGGCTGCGCGTGCGAAGGCGGCAACGGCGGTAGCGTCGTGGCGTTCGGCGATGGCGGCGAGTTCGCGAAGCGCGGTGGGCGATGCTTCGTGCGGCGCGCCGGTTTCGATGACGGTGGAGTTTTGCGTCACGGGCGCGCTCCGGAGATTCGTGCTTGGCGTTGGGCGGCTGGAGGGGACGCGGTTGCGGCATGATGCGCGGCGATGCGCGCGTCGATTTGCAGAAGCGCGGATTTCATTCGCGCGTACGAACGGTACGCGGGATCGTTCGCGAGGCGGCACATTTCAAGCATCGGGCCGGGCAAGCGCGCTCCGAAGCGCAGCACCGATGAGCGAAGATCGGCGAGCTCGTTTACGGCGAGAGGAATGCTCGCGGTTTCGCGCGTGACGAGTTCGCGAGCCGAAGACGGTGCGAGCGGACCGAGTTCGATGCGCACCTCGTCGCACCAAAAGAGGCCAGCGGCGTGGCCGAGATCGGATGCTGACAGCGTACGAGTGGCGGCGTAAATGGGAGTCATCGCGCGGGTGAAGACGTGCTTCAGCAGGCGCGCCAGCGGGCGGCTCGCGGGAGTGAACGGATCGACGACGATCCAGTAGGGCGAGGCGGAGAGTGCTTCGATGAGCGTGGCGGCCTGAGCGCGGGCAGAAGCACGTCGCGGGGTAGCGCCGTGAGCGCACGCGATATGATCGCGGGCGTTGACGAGTTGCGCGAGAAGTTCAGCGACGAATTCAGCGGGCGTCGCGCACGGCGGCGGAGCGAGAACGCGCGAGCGTTGCGCGTGCGGCAGGCGCGCGATCGCGACGGCGAGCAAAGCCGTCTTGCCTGCGCCGCGTGGGCCAAAGATCAGACGCGGCTCGCGTGAGCGAAACGCGGTGAGCAGTTCGTGAAGTTCGGCGCGTCGGCCGATGAGCGATGGAGCGGCGCTCGTGACTCGAGGCGACGTCGCGATCATGCGTGAGCCTTTTCGTTCGTGCGCGGCGCAATCGGGGTGGCGTCGAACGCGGCGAAGTCGGAATCGGCTTCGGCGAGCAGGCCGCACAACTCCACGGAAAATATTTGCAACGCTCGCGCGAGGGGATCGGTGAGCTCGCCATAGCCGCGCATGTAGCGAGGCTTGAGTTCTTCGGCGGCGATCGCGGCGGCACCGAGCGCGACGTGCACGGCGCGCGACGTGGGAATCGGCTCGTCCGCGGGCGCGTGCACGTCTTCGAGCGAGCGCGCGATCGCAGCGCGAATTTGCGCGATGGATTTTTCGAGGCGCGCGTGGGTGACGGGCCCGATGTCCTGCGCGTAACGCGGGAAGAGAACCGGCGGGCCGGGGAGCGCTAGGAAGCGCTCGACGTCGGCGAGCAGGCGGTCGATGTACTCGCAGGTGACGCGGACGCGGCGGGCTTGCGATTCGTTGAGCGCGGCGAGGGCGGAGTTACTGGCGCCGCCGGTCGTGGTGATGGATTGCATGGCGTTCTCCCGAGGCGCGGACGTGTTTGATGGAAAGCGAGGCACGCACGCGCCGGTTAGATTGTCGGGATTTCGCCGGGGACATGACTCCGCGACGGTGGTCCCGTCAGGAGTCATCATCTGTCCCGGCTACAGGACAGCGGTTAAAGGGCAACTCCTTGCCCTACATGGGACCATAATACGACGAACTGCGGGGCGCGTGCAATTGGCGGTGGCGGGGTTGTCGCTGAGGAGTGAACCACAGGCACGACTGCCTATTCCACTGGCGTGCGCGCCTAGTGTAATTGGGACCCGGCGGCGAGGTTGCCAGTATTGCGATGGGCGGTCGTAGGAGGACCGGGCTTCGGACCTGTCCGACGCGCGGGCTGCGCCGCGCGTGGCTACAAACTCACGCGATATGGAGTGTGGTATGTTGGCGCGGCGATAACTCGTGCGACGAGTTGATTTGGAGGTATGTGGATGCGGCGATGGCTGAGCGCGTGTGCGGCGGCGGCGATGGCGGCGAGCTTGGTGTGTGGTGTTGCGCGAGCGCAAGGCGCGGCGCAGAACGCGAGTGGTGCAAACGCTGCGGAGCAAAGTCCCGCGCAAGGCGCGACTGGCGCAGCGGCCACAGTGCAACCGAAGCTCGTTCACATGGTGAAGCCTGTGTACCCCGACGAACTGATTCAGGGGCGATTCACCGGGACTGCAGTGGTGCGCTTCACGATCGCGAAGGACGGCAGTGTGCGCGACGTGAAGGCGGTGACGACGAATCATTTCAGCGATATATCAGTGGCGGCAGTGCGGCAGTGGACGTTTGAGCCGATGCAAAAGGGAGGCGAGGCCGTCGACAGCGATGCGCTGGCGCGGATCGTGTTCACGGTGGAGTTCACGCCGGGTACGAATCACGCGAGCAGCAGTGCCGTGGAGGTGGCCGATAACGGTGCAGCGACGGCGAAAGCGATTGTGGCCGAGAACTCCGAGGCGAGTGTGGCGCCCGCGACGGCGAGTGCGCAGCCAGCCCCTTCGAATGAAGTCACGGAGGCGAAGCTGCTGCACAGCGTGTCGCCTAGCTATCACGTGGAGGCGGATGGATCGAGCAAGGGCGGCACGGTGGTAGTGAAATACACGATCCAGGCGGACGGCACGGTAAGCGACGTGAAGTTTGTTTCGGGTCCGGAGGAGTATGGGGATGCGGCCGTCGCGGCGGTGAAGCAGTGGACGTACGAGCCGGCACGCGTCTCCGGACGCGCGGTCCCGACGGAGGGCTCGGCCAGTTTTGTGTTCAAAGGTTCGCCATCAGTGACGAGCGAAGCCGACGCGGCGAAGCCCGGCGATCGTGCGACTTCGAAGCGCGTAAAAGTGGCTGGAAACGTGATCGCGAAGCAGTTGGTTCATCAGGTGCAGCCGATTTATCCGCAGCAGGCCAGGCAGGCGCGTGAACAGGGAACCGTGGTGCTGCACGCGATCATCGGGACCGACGGTACAGTGAAGACGCTAACGTGGGTGTCCGGGCCGGAGCATCTGATCGCCCCCGCAATGGACGCGGTGAAACAGTGGCGCTACAGGCCTACGTTGATTGATGGTGAGCCGGTGGAAGTCGACACTACGATTTCGGTGATTTTTAATCTGTTTTGAACACGACGATGACAGTCGTGTTCCGGCTGCGCGCGCCCTGGTACGCAATCCGAGACGCTGGAAAGTCAGAAAGCTCATTCAAAAAAGCTGGGCAGAAAATTAGATCGTGGTGGACCAGGAAACTTGCCAGGGGGCCTGGTGGCGGCCGTTGTGTGGAAGGGAGCCGAGGGGAATCATGTTGCCGGTCTTCTGGACGGAGCGCGGCTCAGCGGCGGCGATGGCTTCGTCGCACAGCTTTTTGAGGTGGAGGTAGCGCTCGCGGTCTTCCGGAAACGTCGGGTGCGTGATCAGTTTAATTTGCCCGGCCTGAAATGCGGCGTACCAGCGGGCGTGGAGCTGGTGGCGTTCGAGCGAAGCTTCGAAGGTGGCGGCGTCGAGCGGCGTGAGGACGAAGGTGGAGGAGTAGACGTCGTTGTCGTAATCGAAGAGGCGCTCGAAATAGTAGGGCTGGCCGTCGCACTCCGCGACGCCGGTGATGGGCAGGTCGCGAAACTCGTCGATAGCGAGGACGGGCTCGAAACCAGGGTCGACAGCCGGTCGTGCAATGGCGTTCATGGGTCGTCGATGAGTTGGACGTGCGCGGCGCGGAGGAAGTTGCCTGAGAGGTGCGAGCGCGGTCTCTGATACGGAAAATACCACAGGGGGAAGTAGCGGGGAAGGATTTCGCGGAAGTTTCAAACGATTTGCTGGCAGGCTCTATGTCGAAAGAACCTCGATTTAGGTGACTACGGTTGTGGAATAGGCAGGTTTTGCCTGTGGGCTTGTTGGGCGAACAGCGACTACAAGTGCACAGGCAGCAGCCTATTCCACTGGCGTGCTCGCCTAGCGTGATCGCGATCCGGCGCCGCATTTGCCAGAGTTGCGTGTCGCGCTCGTAGGGCGACGCGTCGTACCCAGATCAGCGCGGCGCTAGGTTTTCCAGAAGGGCGAAGGACCGACGTATTCCATTTCGTAGCCGCGGAACAACACGGCGAGAACCTCGGCGGGCTGGTTCAAAGGCTGGGCGTCGCGGAAGAACTGCTCCATTTTTCCAGCGGGTGTGAAAGCGATGAGCAAGTGCGCCGGGCCCTGGCCGGCGGGCGAAAAAGTGTGCGGGACGCGGCGTGGCGCGAGCGCGGATTCTCCAGCCTGCAAGCGAAGTTGCTTATCGCCGACTTGAAACGCGACCTCACCTTCCATCACGTAAAACCACTCCTCCTGATTCAAATGAAAGTGCAGCGGCGGTCCTCCGCCGGGCATAGCGTGCTGGTGTTCGATTAGGAAGAGGCGGCCGTCGGTGTCGGCGGTGGCAACTTTGAAAAGGATGGTGCTGAAGCCGAGCGTGTGCGGGTGGCCGAAGCGATCTTCGTTTGCTAAGACGACGCGGAGCGCGGGCGCTTGCGCGGAATCCTGTGCGGATGATGGCGCGGACTGCGCTGCACTTGATTGCGCTGCGAGAAATTCGGGAAGCGTTGCGGCGGGAAACACCGCGGCTGCGGTTTGCAAGAATGCGCGACGTTGCATTTCGTTGCCTCTCGATGGTGCGGAAGGAAGAGCGCGCCCACGATAATGGCGGCTGGTGCGAATCGCAAGTCCGATTTTGACGGACGTCGCCGCTGGGACGCCGATGCTCAGACTGAAGTCCAAGCTACGGCAAGCACGTTGAGAAAGTTCTAGCGGCAGGAGCCGTCGTCGTTGAACTGACCGCTGGCTGCCATCGCGCTGAGCGAGTGGCCGCAGGTGACGATGCTCTGGTTCAAGCTGTCGTTTTCAAGCGAGTCGGGTGAGATGTAACTCATGTTGGCCCGCTTATCGAGGTAACGATCGGTCAGCGTGGACATATTTTGGAATAGCGTGTTGAGAAGCGCGTAGGCGTTGCGATCGGAATCGGTGGCGATCGCGACGGAGACGAGCCGCAGGTTCGTTTGCGATTGCGCGCGATAGGGCGTGAACATTCCGGGGGCCATCGGATAACCGTTCTTGATGGCGCTGGCCAGCGCGGCGTGCCATTCGCGGAGAGTGGCGGCTTCTTCGATGGCGGCGCCCATGAACCCTTTGGAAAATCCGGTGGGCGGAGAAGCGCTGGTTGCAGCGGGCGGCGGTGCGTTGGTGTACGTGCTCGTTGCAGGCGATGAGCCGGCGCTCGCGGAAGGGAGCGAAAGCGCGATTTGGCCTCCGGCGTAGTTGATGGAGCCGCCGAGCGCGCGCGTCAGGGAGTCCAGATCGACGTACGAGCGATTTTTCATTTGGATTACGGGGACGGCGGTTTGTTGGCCGTTGACGACGAGTGTTTGCGGAGAGGCGGATTGCTGCGCGTGTGCGGGCGCTGCTGCGGCTGCGGCGAGGACCGCGAGCGCTGCGATCGCGCGAAGGGGCGGGAAACGTCGTGCCGCGATTGGCGAAGTGGGACGGGGGACGGCGACGGTGGAACTGGAGACTAGCATGGTGCCTCGCATGGGTTGGAATGTACGTGCCATGGTACTCGTGTCGTTGTTAACCGCGGGAAAAAACCGAAGGAACGGAGAGCGGGGGATTTCGACCCAGCTACAAACGATATGCTGGCCGGCTCTATGCCGAACGAGAACCAACTTAGGTGAGGACGGTTGTGGAATAGGCAGTCTTGGCTGTGGGTTGTGGGTGTGGAAGCGCAAAGCAAAGTGCACAGGCACAACTTGCCTATTCCACTGGCGTTCGCGGTTACTGTGATCGCGGTCCGGCGGAGGGGCTGCCAAAATTGCGTGTCGCGCTCGTAGGAGGACCGGGCTTCGGCCCTGTCCGACCCGCTCGCTTCGCCGCGCGAGCTACAACTTGGTTTGCCAGTCGGTGGACTTGAACCAGTATTCGCGTTTGCGCTCGAGCCAGTGGTTGCTGGTGCGCGAGGCGATCCAGGCGTTGAGGAAGTTCACGAACTCGACGTCGCCGCGCGGGACGGCGAACGCGGCGGGGTACGTCGAGAGCGCGATGTCGCACAGGCATTTCACTTTGTCGGGAAAAAGTTGGGCGACGATGTCGGGGCGGGGACTGTCGGCGACGGCGGCGTCGAGCTTGCCGTCGACGAGGTCGTTGAAGGCCTCGCCGGAGTCGGTGTAGTCGATGATTTGCGCGTTGGGCAGGACGACGCCGGCCATATCTTCGGCGGTGCTGCCTTCGAGAACGCCGATCTTGATGGTCTCCTTGTCGAAAGCTTCGAGCTTGGTCTCCGCGCCGGCTGGCGATTTCGCGCTGGCGATCAGTTTCACGTCTGTTTCGTTGTAGGGATTGCTGAAGTCGACTTTGAGCGCGCGCTCGGCACTGATGGAGAGGCCGGAAATGATGATGTCGTATTTCCCGGCGAGCAGGTCGGGGATCAGGTCGCGAAACGGCGTTGGATGAAATTCGGGTTTCACGCCGAGGTCGCGCGCGAGTTTTTTGGCGACGTCGATCTCGAAGCCGATCAGCTCGCCGTTTTTATCGTGCATCGCCCAGGGGATGATTAGCGCGACGCCGACGCGCAGCACGCCGGCTTTTTCGATCTCGACGAGAGTGTCGGCGGTGACGCGGGGCGTGACGGTACGGTGGCCGGGGCGCGCGCCGGGCTGTTCTGCGCCGGCAGATTTGGATGCGTTCGCCGTCGGAGATTTCGCTGGCGGCGCGGCTTGCGGCTGAGCACTGGGCGCGGCGTCTTGCGGACGTGCAAACGTGGCGATGCTTGCAGCGAAGATGAGTACAGCTACGCCGGTGAGCAGCCGTAGCTCGATGTACGATGCGGTATTCGTTGCGCGAATCATGGCGTTGAGCGGTCTCCTCTTAATCAATCCTGTGCTGCGCAAACTTGCAAAAGTCTAAGGCTCAAAGGCACACAGGCACGATTGCCTGTGCCACGGGTTAGTAGCGGCTGGTGCGGTCGTTGTAGCCGTCGTTGTAGCCTTCGGCGAAATCGCGCTCGAAGGCTGCCGGGTAGCGGTCGTTATAAAAGTGGTAGTCGGAAGTGCGATCGTTGTCCCA
>JBEKJW010000192.1:0-15700 GCA_050011035.1 Candidatus Acidiferrales bacterium | reverse complement strand
GGGTTGTTCTTACTCAATACCTTCGTGATCGCCGCCGTCGACGTCGTTTTGCCGTGGTCAATGTGTCCGATCGTCCCAATGTTTACGTGCGGCTTTGTCCGCTCGAATTTCTCTTTCGCCATTTCTCTCTCAGCTCCTGTGTCAAACCGATCTTCGCTGCTAAATTCGCTTTAAAAACCTACCGCTTCGGGGCGTCGCCGTTCTTGCCCTTGATGATTTCATCCGAAATGTTGTTCGGCGCCTGTTCGTAGTGCGAGAAGTGCATCGTGAAGCTGCCGCGACCCTGCGTGCGGCTGCGGATTTCCGTCGCGTAGCCGAACATGGTCGACAGAGGAACCAACACGTTAATGATCTCGGTGCCGCCGCGCGATTCGCGCCCCTGCATCTGGCCGCGGCGGGAGTTCAGGTCCGCGATTACAGGTCCCATGTAATCTTCCGGAACCACCACTTCGACGCGCATGATCGGTTCGAGCAGCTTCGGATTGGCCTTTTTGCACGCATCTTTGAAAGCCATCGAGCCTGCGATTTTGAACGCCATTTCCGAACTGTCCACGTCGTGGTAGCTGCCGTCGGTCAAAACCACTGCGGCGTCAACCATTTCGTAGCCCGCCAGGATGCCGGTTTCCATCGCTTCGCGAATACCGTCTTCAATCGGCTTGATGAATTCGCGCGGCACCGATCCGCCGACCACCTTGTCGATGAACAGGAGGCGATGTTCCTTGTCAAAGCTGAACTTGCCGCCCTTGCCGCCGCCAATGTTCTTGGCCATCTCCGCGATTTCTTCTTCCGACAACTCGTGCATGTCGTCGTGGTTCGCGTGCGGCAGCGGATGCAGCTTGATCACCGCGTGGCCGTATTGGCCGCGTCCGCCGGTCTGCTTGATGTATTTGCCTTCGCCTTCCGCTTCGCGCAGGATCGTTTCGCGGTAGGCGACTTGCGGGCGGCCGACGTTCGCCTGCACGCCGAACTCGCGCATCATGCGATCGACAATGATTTCCAGGTGCAGCTCGCCCATCCCCGAAATCAAGGTCTGATTGGTCTCCGCATCGGTGTGCATGCGGAACGTGGGATCTTCCTGGCCGAGCTTGCCGAGCGCAACGCCCATCTTTTCCTGATCGGCTTTGGTCTTCGGCTCGATCGCCACTTGAATCACGGGCGCCGGGAAGTCAATGTTCTCGAGAACGATCGGCTTGTCTTCATCGCACAGCGTGTCGCCGGTAGTGACGTTCTTCAAGCCGACACAGGCTGCAATGTCACCCGCTTCGATGGAATCGATTTCTTCGCGCTTGTTGGCGTGCATGCGGAGCAAACGGCCAATGCGCTCGCGCGTCTTGCGCGTGGAGTTGTACACGTTCTGCCCGGCCTTCAAGACGCCGGAGTAAACGCGGATATAGGTCACGTGGCCGACAAACGGATCGGTCATGATTTTGAACGCCAACGCAGAGAATGGCTCGTCATCCGAAACCTTGCGAACCAGCGTTTCGGTGCCGTTAGGGTCAGTGCCTTCGACTGGAGGAACGTCGATTGGCGCCGGCAGGTAATCGATCACGGCGTCGAGAAGCGGCTGCAAGCCCTTGTTCTTAAACGCGGAACCGGCGAGCACAGGAACCAGCTTCAACGCGATGGTCGATTTGCGTAGCGAAGCGCGCAGTTCGGCCGGTTCGAGTTTATGCTGTTCAAGGTACTTGTGCATGATTTCGTCGTCGTGTTCGGCAATGTACTCGACGACCTTGTCGCGGTGCTCTTTGTAGAATTCCTTGGTGAGGCCTGACGCCTTGACGGCGGTTTCCACTTCCGGGCGCGCCTTCAAAAATTCCGCGTCCCACAGAACTTCGAGCGGATGCGTTTCATACTGCGCGCCGAGTGTTTCGTCTTTCCAGATAATGGCTTTTTCTTCGAGGAAGTCGACCACACCGATGAAGTTGTCTTCGCGGCCAATCGGGAACTGCAGCGGTACAGGGTGCGCGCCAAGACGCTGGCGCATCGAGCGGACCGAATGATCGAAATCGGCGCCGATGCGGTCCATCTTGTTGATGAACGCGATGCGCGGAACGCGGTACTTGTCCGCCTGGCGCCAAACGGTTTCGGATTGCGGCTGCACGCCGGCGACCGCGTCAAAAATCGCGACAGCGCCGTCGAGTACGCGCAACGAACGCTCGACTTCCACCGTGAAATCCACGTGGCCCGGCGTATCGATGATGTTGATGCGGTATTTCTTGGCGAAGCGAGTCCAGGATGCAGTGGTCGCGGCGGACGTGATCGTAATGCCGCGCTCGCGTTCCTGTTCCATCCAGTCCATGACCGTGGTGCCTTCGTGCACCTCGCCGATCTTGTAGGTCACACCCGTATAGAACAGGATGCGCTCGGTCGACGTCGTCTTTCCGGCGTCGATGTGAGCCATGATCCCGATGTTGCGGGTCTGATCGAGTTGAAACGCGCGTGCCATCGTATCCCCGGGCCTGGATTACCAGCGATAATGCGCGAAAGCTTTGTTGGCTTCCGCCATGCGGTGAACGTCTTCTTTCTTTTTGACTGCGCCGCCGCGGCCATTCGCCGCGTCGAGAATTTCTTCAGCCAACTTGTCCGTCATCGAACGGCCGCCGCGCGTGCGCGAGTACAGCACCAGCCAGTGAATCGCGAGCGACTGCTTACGGAAAGGGTTCACTTCGACGGGAACCTGATAGTTCGCGCCGCCGACGCGGCGGGTTTTCACTTCCAGCGCCGGCTTACAGTTCTCAACCGCCTTCTTAAAAAGCTTGAACGCGTCGTCGTTCGACTTCTTCGCGACCTGATCCATCGCGTTGTAGAAAATCGACTGCGCTGTGGCGCGCTTGCCGTCGTACATCATGCTGGAGATGAACTTCTGCACCAGGTCCGAACCATAGACCGGATCCCCAGGAATCTTGCGGCGAAGTACCCAACCCTTGCGTGGCATCTATTCGACCCTCCTACTTCTGGGCGGCTTTTGGCCGCTTGGCGCCGTACTTCGACCGCGCCTGTTTGCGATTTTCAACGCCGGCCGCATCGAGCGTGCCGCGAATAATGTGGTAGCGAACGCCCGGCAGGTCTTTCACACGGCCGCCGCGCACGAGCACGATCGAGTGCTCCTGCAGGTTGTGGCCAATGCCGGGAATGTAAGTGGTGACTTCAGCGCTGTTGGTCAGCCGGGCGCGCGCAACCTTGCGCAGCGCTGAGTTCGGCTTCTTCGGCGTCTGGGTATAGACGCGGACGCAAACGCCGCGCTTTTCCGGGCAGCCTTCCAGGGCGGGCGACTTGGTCTTCACGCGAATCTTTTCGCGGCCATGGCGTACAAGCTGTGAAAACGTCGGCACGTGTATCTCCTCAACCGGTCGATCGAATAAATCCGATTTTGAAGCGCAGTGTTCCGCCCCGCGCGAAAATCGGCGAGTGAATGAACAGAAAAGGTGCCAAACCGTAGGATTAAACCTAGGTACTCCGCGATGACGCGACTTCACCCCAAGGAGTGAACTGCATCTATTCGACTGCGGAGGAGGCTGTCACGGCTTTGCGGGGCTGGCGCCCCATTTCGGCCGCTCTCTCGATCCCCGATCCGTCGTTCTTTGTTCCGGGGACGGAAAGACTTCCCTAATCACACACATGCAACTGCTCAAAGCAACCGCGTAAGTATAGGAGAGCCAGTAAGCCTTGTCAACTCGAATCAATCCAAAAAATAAATCTGAGGCTTTGGACCAAATCGTGCCAACGAGCGCTAAACGGCTTGCTTCCAACTTCCAAAGCGGATCGCGCAAGTCGCGCGCGATGCTCGCAGCGACGTAATAGTACCACAACTGTTGACCAATCGAGCACATCTGGGGTGGTCTTTCTGCGCTTCGACTGGCTCGCACTAAACCTTCCATTTTCAACGCTATACAGAAAATTCCAGAGACTTGTCGCGAAAATAGGCGGAAAATTGCATTTCGATGGGTGAGTTGGATTTCACGATTTTGGCGGCCGCGTCGGCTCGTAGTGATTTGCATTTGTTCAACACCCTTCCCTCGCGGCATTTACTCACGCTCACGTCGCCCCTACACTGTTTCGGGGCGTATCTCACTTGGGAGATGGAATGAAGAACCTCTGGGCGGCCTTCCTGGTTTTCCTTTTCGCAACGACCGCACTCGCTCAACAACAACTCTCGCCGACTCCGGCGCAGCCATCCGCTCCCGTGCCCGCGCCGATGCAAAAGCTCGCTCCGGACTATTCGAGCGAACCGTTCGTCGTCGAAAAATATTGGACGAAGGTGCGCTTCGAGAATGACGGTACCGGCGAGCGCGACCTGATCGCGCGGATCAAGGTGCAGAGCGACGCCGGCGTGCAGCAGCTCGGTGAACTCGTCTTCGGCTACAACTCAGCCAACGAGGAAATGGATGTGAAGCTCGTGCGCGTCGCGAAGGCTGACGGCACAGTCGTTACTGCGGCTCCCGACGCGATCAAGGAAATGACGGCGGGCGTCGAGCGCGATGCCCCCGAATACACCGATTACAAAGAAAAGCACATCACCGTGCCGTCGCTCCACACCGGCGACACGATCGAGTACGATATTGTTACCAAAACGGTAAAAGCGCTCGCGCCCAACGAATTCTGGTATTCGCAGGATTTTCTCCAGGACGCCATCATTCTGGACGAGCAACTCGAGATCAACGTGCCGCAAGAGCGCGCGCTGATCGTGAAGTCCGCTGATTATTCCAACATCGACGGCGCAAAGCCTTCGTCCGCCGCGACCAGCTTTTCAAAAAAAGACGCGGACGCGCGCACGATCTATCAGTGGAAGCACAGCGTTCTGACGCGGCCGACCGACGACGAGCTAAAGAAAAAGAAGGCCGAGCCCGCCAAAGACAAGCAGGCTGACGTTCAAATCACAACGTTCAAGAATTGGCTGGCCGTGGCCGCGTGGTACGCCGAATTGCAAAAAGGCCGCACCACGCCGACGCCTGAAATTCGCGCGAAGGCGCAGGAACTCACACAGGGCAAAGCCGCCGAGCTCGACAAAATGGCTGCGCTCTACAACTACGTCGCGCAGAACGTCCGCTACGTCAGCCTTTCGTTCGGCCTCGGCCGCTTTCAGCCGCACTCAGCCGCGGACGTTTTCAAAAATCAGTATGGCGACTGCAAAGACAAAGTGACGCTGCTCGCGGCGATGCTCAATGCGATCGACATTCCGTCGGACGCCGTGCTGATTCCCTCCGCGCGCAAGATCGATCCCACCGTGCCATCACCTTCTCAGTTCGATCACCTAATCACTGCCGTTCCCTACCAGGAAAAATTGGTCTGGATGGATTCGACGGCCGAAGTCGCTCCGTTCCGGCTGCTCGCGTCGCCGTTGCGAGATAAGCAGGCCCTACTCGTTCCTCCGGATGGCGGTGGAAAACTTGTCGAAACGCCCGTCGACCCGCCGTGGACGTCGACGCAAGTTGTGGACATGAACGCCGAGGTCACCGATCTCGGCAAGCTGAACGTGAAGCTTAAATACTTCCTGCGCGGCGACAACGAATTTGTGCTGCGCGTCGCCTTCCGCCGCACGCCTCAAAATCAATGGAAGGAACTCGGCCAGACCATCGCGTCGCTCGACGGCATCAAGGGCGAAGTGACCAGCGTGAAGCCGAGCGATCCCTCCGACACGGCGAATCCGTTTGAGCTTGATCTCGAGTACTCGGAGACCGGGTTTCTCGACTGGTCGAGCAAGAAAACGAAAGTCGGGATCCCGATGCTCTCGCTGGGCTTGCCGGACGCGTCGGAGGACCAGGTCGATCCCATCAAGCTCGGCAGCCCGCTTGACGTTACCGAGAAGCTCACGCTCACGTTACCCAAAGGCTTCACGGCGCAGCCGCCGTTTGGAGTGAACGTCGATCGCGACTACGCGGCTTACAAATCGACCTACCACTTCGCCGACGGCGTGCTCACCGCCGAACGCGTGCTCAATTTCAAGATGCGCGAACTCCCTGCTTCGCGCACCAGCGAATACCTCACGTTTTCGCGCACCGTCGACGCCGACGAAACCCAGACGCTGCAGGTTGACAATCCCACCCCGGGCTCGCCGGAAATTCCCAAGACTGCCACGGCGCAGGAGCTGCTCGAATCCGGCATCGCCGCGCTCAACGCCGGCAATCCCCAGGAAGCGATTCCGCTGCTGAAGCGCGTGACGGACATCGATCCGAAGACCAAGCAAGTCTGGAACGATCTCGGCCTCGCCTATTTGCGCCTCGGCCGATTCGACGATGCCGCGGCCGCGTTCCACAAACAGATTGAAGCCGACCCGTACGACGAGCACGTCTACAACTACCTCGGACTCACGCTCACGCAGCAGGAAAAATTCCCCGAAGCCATTGAAGCGTTCAAGAAGCAAATCGAAATCAACCCGCTCGACAACGTGGCGCATGCCGCGCTCGGCGGAATTTATCTCGACCAGCACAAATTCGCGGATGCGGTGCCGGAACTCGATAAAGCCACCGTGCTCGCACCGGACAACGCCGAGCTCGAAGTGAGCCTCGGACGCGCGCTGCTTAATTCCGGCCAGAAAGACAAGGCCATGGACGCCTTCGACAAAGCCATCGACATGGCGCAGACGCCCGTCGTCTGGAACAACGTCGCCTACAACTTGTCCGAAGACGGCCTCGAACTCGACAAGGCGCGCCAGTATGCCGAGTCCGCAGTTTCTACGACGGCCGCGGCGCTGCGCAATGTGGGCTTGCTGCACCTCACCCTTGACGATCTCAATCAAGTCTCGAGCCTGGGCGTTTACTGGGACACGCTCGGCTGGGTGCACTTCAAGCAGGCTGATCTCGATGTCGCGGAACGCTATGTTCGTGCGTCATGGCTGCTCAATCAGCACGGCGAGGTAGGCGATCATCTCGCGCAGATTTTCGAAAAGCGCGGTGACAAGCAGAAGCCAGAAACGCGGGCGCGGTTGATCGTGCTGCTGGGCACGAATTCCGGCATCGACGCGCTCGTTGCAAAAGGCAAAACAGCACTCTTGAAGTCGCGCGAGTTCCCAATAGCTGACGGCTTGAAACAGGACGCCAAGGCGGACTTTTTCGTGCTGCTCTCCCCAGGTGCGGCCGGAACGAAGAATCCCAATGTGGACGCCGCGAAGTTCATCAACGGCAGCCAGGATCTGCGGCCGTTCACGGAAAAATTGAAGGGGATTGATTTCGGCCCGATGTTCCCCGATTCATCGCCGGCAAAGCTCGTGCGTCGCGGCACGGTGACGTGCACAGCGGCGACGGGCAAATGCACCTTCACGCTGATGTTGCCGGAAGACGTTCACGCGCTGAATTAACGCAACACCAAGCCGCGCCAGCCGGACGCGGCGGCCAATTAAGTCTGCGCGACCATAATCCGTCCGACGCGTCCGCGCATTTTCAAGTTGTCGGTGCGATTCTGAAAATAGCGCGCGTTCAAATCGTCGCCGCTTAGATCATCAATCGTCGTGAAACCGAGCCCCCGAAGTGCGGCCGCGAGATCCGCGGGCTCGAAGAACAGCCTGAACGGTTCGCCCGCGCGCGCCACGCGCCGCGCCATCGCGTCAAACATAAGCCTTCCCAGAAATCCCATGCTGTTGCGAGGCCGCGCGTAGTCGAATGCAACGCCACTGCCCTTTGGCCGCGCCGCGATGAATTCCAATGTCGATCGCATCGCCGGGTGCGTGAGATATGGTGTGACGCCGAGCCATGAAAAGAACGTCACTTTCGCGCGATCGAAGCCGACCGCCGCGAGCCCGTCGGCGAGCGCTTCCTTCTCAAAATCGACCGGCGCAAACGACAGCGACGCGGGGATTGCGATTTTGCCCACTGCAAGCCGCTTCCGTTTCCACGCCTGCGTCGCGGGATGATCGACTTCAAACACGCGGAGCTGCGACTCCGGATACGGATTGCGGTATGCGAAGGTATCGAGCCCCGCGCCCAGAATCACGTACTGCGAAGCCCCTCGTGCCACCGATGCATCAAGCTCGTCTTCGGCCACGCGGCTGCGCCCAACGATAAACGCGCGAAACGCCGAAGCCGCCCGGCCGCGCGTCTTGCGTTCCTCAGCGCGAACGCGCTCCCGCACTTGCATCGAGAGAATCGGCAGCGCGACCGGATCATTTAATACAAGGGGATGGTCGAACAGTTGGTGAGCCGCGCGCCGCATCGCCACGCGCTGCGCGGTGATGCTGGGTCGGGCGTCAATCATCGGAGGAATCGCGCCGCAGGACGCGACCAAGGTCGCGCCAAAACAAAATCACGCAGAGGCGCTAGCGCATCTCCATCAATTCTTTTTCTTTCGCGGCAAGCAGGTCGTCGACTTTCTTCGTCTCGGAGTGCGTGAGTTTCTCGAGCTCGTCGAGGCCGCGCTTCTTGTCGTCCTCGCTCATCTTCTTTTCTTTTTCGAGCTTCTCCAGCGCTTCTTTGATGTCGCGGCGCACGTTGCGCAGCGCCGTCTTGTGGTTCTCCGCAATCTTGTGGATGTGCTTCACAAGATCCTTGCGGCGGTCTTCCGTCAGCGACGGCAGCGGCACGCGCACCACCTTTCCGTCGTTCGTGGGGTTCAAGCCGAGGTCGGACGTGCGGATCGCCTTGTCGATCAGTGGCACCGCTCCCGCATCCCACGGCGAAATCAGGATGGTGGACGAGTCCGGGACGCTCAACGTGCCGAGCTGATTGATCGGCATCGGCGTGCCGTGATAATCGACTCGCACGTGATCCAGTACCGAAACGTTCGCGCGTCCCGTGCGCACCGTCGAAAGTTCCTTGCGAAAATCCTCCACGGCTTTTTCCATGCGGGCGCGCGCCTGAGCCATGGCGTCCTTGCTTGTCGGAATTGCGGTCATCGAAAAATTGCCTCCGGACGAATCGAACAGAATCCCAGCGTTAACCGGCCGTGACCACCGAACCGACGTGCTCGCCCAGCACCACGCGGCGCAAGTTGTTCGCCACGTTCATGTCGAACACCACGATCGGCATTTTGTTGTCCATGCAGAGCGAGATGGCGGTCGAGTCCATCACCGAAAGCCCCTTCTGCAGCACGTCGATGTAGGTGATGCGGTCGAACTTCTTCGCGTTCTTCACCTTTTCGGGATCCGCGTCGTATACGCCGTCGACGCGCGTGGCCTTCAAAATCACGTTGGCTTTGATTTCCATCGCACGCAGCGCCGCGGCCGTGTCCGTGGAGAAATACGGATTACCGGTGCCAGCGGCGAAAATCACTACGCGCCCCTTTTCCATGTGGCGCGTCGCACGGCGCCGGATAAACGGCTCGGCCACCTGGTGCATCTCGATCGCGCTCATCAGGCGCGTGTGGCAGCCGACTTTTTCCAGCGCATCCACCAGCGCCAGGCCGTTGATCACCGTCGCGAGCATGCCCATGTAGTCGCCCGTGGCGCGCTCGATCGCGAGGCTTGAATCTTTCTGACGGCCGCCGCGAAAAATATTCCCACCGCCGACGACGATCGCGACTTGCACGCCCAGATCGTGCGTATCCTTCACTTCGCGCGCGATCTCATGCACCGTTTCGGCGTGAATGCCGGACTCATTCGGCCCCGCCATCGATTCGCCCGAGAGTTTCAACACAATTCTTTCGTATACCGGCGAACCGGTAGGCTGCTTTTTGTCTTTTGCCAGCTGTGCTTTGGTCATCGCAGAATTGGCCAGCCCCTCTGGCCCGCCGAGCATTCTAGCAGAGAATCGCTGAGCGACACTCCGCAAGCTGCTCGAAAACGGGCTGTTTGATTGAATCTTTCAACCGCTCTGTTCGCTTTTGAATCGTCGCGCAGGCAAAAAAAATCCGCCGGCATTGCGGCGGATTTTCTTTCGCTCCGAAATTTGAAGCACGTTTCAATTTAGACCGACGGAACCGCCACAGCCGTATCGGCCGCGTTGTCCTTGCCGCTCTCGAGTTCGCCCACCTTGAAGCGCGAGAAGCGGCTCACGGTGATGTTCTCGCCGATCTTGGCGATGGCCTGGTCGACCAGTTCCTTGATCGTGATGCCTTCGTCCTTGATGAAGTGCTGTTCGTAGAGGCAATTTTCCTCGTAGAACTTCTCCATCTTTCCGGTGAGGATCTTTTCCACCACGGCTTCAGGCTTTCCGGTCTGTTTCGCTTGATCGCGGTAGATTTCGCGCTCGCGGTCGAGAATTTCCTGCGTAACTTCCTCGCGGCGCAAGAAGCGCGGATCGAGGGCGGCGATGTGCATCGCGATGTCGTGGCACAGCTTCTGAAAATCGTCCGTGCGCGCGACGAAGTCGCTTTCGCAATTCACTTCAAGCAGCACGCCGATCTTGCCGCCCGCGTGAATGTAGCTGCTCACTAGTCCCTCGGACGTCGAGCGCTGCGCCTTCTTAGCCGCAGCCGCCTGCCCCTTCTTGCGCAGGACATCGATCGCCTGTTGCAGGTCGCCATTCGCTTCCGCCAACGCATCGCGGCACGCCGAAAAACCCGCGCCGGTGCGGTCCCGCAGTTCCTTCACCTGCTGCGCTGAAATGTTCTTCCCTGGAGTTGCCATCTCTACACCAATCCCTTTGTATGAGTTCGAGCTGGAAGCTGCACCGCACAGCAATCGGCGCAACGCCCGCCTGTACCGACGAAAAATTCAAACCGGAGTTCCCTGCGTTAGGAGCGGAGCCGTCATCGCCCCGCTCGTCGGGGTTTAGTTCCAAAACTATCGATGCTGGATTTCGTCCTCGGTCGGCAGCGGCAAATTCTCATCCGCCAGTGCTTCCACGGGCTCGCCTTCTACGAAGTCGCCTTCCTGCTTCTCGTAGACTTCGTAGGCGCTGGTGTCGACGTAATCGACGCCGTCGTCCGCGCCGTCGACCGACTTCTGATCGGCGATCTGGGTCTGCTCGAACGACTGATTGCCGACCACCACCGCGTCGGAAATCTTCGACGTGAACAGGCGAATCGCGCGCAGCGCGTCGTCGTTGCCCGGGATGACCCAATCCACCAGGTCCGGATCGCAGTTCGTATCGACGATCGCAACCACCGGGATGCCCATACGGCGCGCTTCACGCACCGCGATCAGCTCCGCGTTCGGATCGATCACGAACATCGCGTCGGGCAACGTGGTCATATTCTCCACGCCCGAGAAGTTCTGCTTCAGGTGCTTCAATTCCCGATCGAGCCGCGCCGCTTCCTTCTTCGAAAGCTCCGCCATGCGGCCGTCTTCGTTCATCGCCTTCAAAAGTTTCAGGCGCTTGATCGATTTCTGAAGGGTGACCCAGTTCGTCAGCGTGCCACCCAGCCAGCGGTGGTTCACGTAGAACATGCCGCAGCGGTTCGCCTCTTCGGCGATGGCCTCCTGCGCCTGGCGCTTGGTGCCGAGAAAAAGAATTCGTTTGCCCTGTGACGTGATCTCCGAAACGTACCGCGCAGCTTCGCGGAACATCTTCAGGGTCTTCTGCAGATCGATGATGTGGATCCCATTGCGTTCCCCGAAGATGTATTCCTTCATCTTGGGGTTCCAGCGGCGCGTCTGGTGGCCGAAGTGAACGCCGGCCTCCAGCAGCTCTTTCATTGTGATCTCGACTCCCATGATTCTCCTTTTCAGAAAGGGAAACTTTGCACGGCGGCGAATCGTGCCCTCCGCTCGGCAGCTTCCTTTTTTGCCGGCATCTTGCCGGCCGTGATGTAACCCGGCTTCGTTTGTGCTTCGGACTTCCGAAACCGGGTCCAAACTTTTCGACGTGCTGCGCCGGATTCACCCGTCCGCGCGGCGTGTAAGCCTTAGCGCTTGCTGAACTGGAAGCGGCGACGTGCGCCCTTCTGCCCGTACTTCTTGCGTTCCTTCATGCGCGAATCGCGCGTCAGGAATCCGTTCGTGCGCAGCGACGGCCGCAGCTCCGGATTCAGCACCGACAGCGCGCGCGAAAGGCCCATGCGCACCGCTCCGGCCTGTCCGCCCGTGCCGCCGCCCTTCACCACGGCGCGCACTTCCAGCTGGTCCTGCATCTGCGTGAACGACAGCGGCTCGGTCGCCGCCTTATGCCACGCCACGTTGCGGAAGTACTCATCCACCGGGCGTCCGTTCACCGTGAACTTCGCGGCGCCGGGCTTGATGTAGACGCGCGCGATCGACTCGCGTCGACGGCCCGTGCCATAGTGCTGCTTTACCGATCCCTGAAACGTATTCGTCGAGCTCAAAGCTCCCCCTCGTACTGCGTCCCTCGCAGCAGGGCTGCGGAGACAAGTAGGCCTGGCGGAAGATTCCGCCGGACACAAAAAATTAAAGGACCGAATGGTGCGAGGTTACAGCGCGATCGGCTGAGGCTTTTGTCCGGTGTGGCGCGCGAGGCCTTCACTTCCGGCATAAACACGCAGCTTCTTTGCTCTTCGTGCGCGGAGCTTGTTCTTGGGCAGCATGCCCAGCACCGCTTCGCGTACGACCTCTTCTGGACGACGTTGCATCAACGCCCGGATCGGAGTTGTCTTCAGTCCGCCCGGCCATCCACTGTGACGGTAGTACACTTTCTGGTCGATCTTGTTCCCCGTCAGTTTCACCTTTTCGGCATTCACAACGACGATATGGTCACCGCAATCGAGATGCGGGGTATACGTCGGCTTGTCCTTGCCGATCAGCATCCGCGCGACCTTCGTCGCCAGGCGGCCTAGCACCACGCCGCTAGCATCGATCACGAACCAGTTGCTGCCGACTGTCAGTTCTTCCGCCTGACGTCCCCGCGGTATATATGTAGCCATCAGCCAGTCACACCCTTCCTTCAAGAGACAAACGTAGAGTCTAAGCGAAGGCGGGGGGTCTGTCAACCAAAGTCCCGGGGCGGGATTCGGAAAATAGACAGCCCGCGGCGAAAAGTTCGGAAGCTTTTCGCCACGGGCCGTTGGAAGTGATCGAACTTCGCGCGCGCTAAATTACGTCGTCGCGTTCGCGGTGCGGCGGATCGAACCCTTGTCGCTGTCCGCCAGGTCGCCCGTCTTGTCAATCTCGATCGAGCCCTTGAAGTAGGCGCCGTCTTCGATCGAAATGCGCGCGGTGGTCAAATCGCCCACCACCGAGCCGTCTTTCTTGATTTCGATGCGGTCGCGGGCGCGCAAATTGCCCTTCACGTTGCCGTAGACCACCACTTCCCGCGCGATCACGTCCGCCGTGACCTTGGCGCTCGCGCCCACGGTCAGCTTGCGGTCTTCCAGCTGCACGAGGCCTTCGACGCTTCCGTCGATCAGCAGGTCTTCATTGCCCGTGATTTCGCCCTTCACGTGAAGGGTCGATCCCAGCCGCGCGATTCCGCTCGGCGTGGTGTTGGAAAAATTCGCCTCTGGTGCCATTGTTCTTGCCTCCCCAGTGAAAGCCGGTGCATTCGCACTCGGCCCGTTCGGATTGCTTGCCGTGTTGCCGTTCTGAACCGAATGCCCGTTCGACTGCTGCGGGAGCGGACCCTTCGCGGTGTCCGGCTTCTTATCTCCCCACATTTGCCCTCCTCGGCTCAAGCTGGAGGAGCCCAGAGAATCGGATAAATATAAGGACCGGGTCTTTGAATGTAGTCCCGCGTACAGGCGGTGCCAAATTCAAAATGAAACAGATGTGTCCGACCCGATAAGGGCGCCCCATTTTCGAGGCATTCGACTGAGGGCTGCTGGGTGCAGGCTCGAGGAGTTTGAACCTTACCGGTACGCGAAGGCAAGGTCCTATTTCGCGAAACCGGTGGAAAAAGAAAAGCCGGCCCGATTCAAAGCGAATCGGACCGGCTTCGGAAGTAGTGCGCTAAGTCCCGAGAGAGACGTTAGTACTTTCTAAGAACGCCCACCACGCGTCCCTGAATCTTAACGTCAGACGCCGCCACCATGATCGGCGACATTGTCGAGTTCGCCGGCTGCAAACGAACCTTGCCGCCTGGCTCGCGGTAGAAACGCTTCACCGTCGCATCGTCATCGCCCACCAGTGCGACCACAATTTCGCCCGGGTTTGCTACCTGCGTCTGCTCGACGACGATGTAGTCGCCATCCAGAATATGATCCTCGCGCATGGATTCGCCCTTCACCTGCAGCACGTACGTTCCCTGCCCCCGCGCAAAGTCCGCCAGCGAGATCGTCTCGTTCACTTCCACCGCTTCCAGCGGACGGCCCGCTGCGATGCGGCCAGCGAGCGGAAGTTCGGCGACTTGGCGCTCGAGCACTTGCTCGCGCACCGGCTTGGGCAACTGCAGAACTTCGATCGAGCGGCTCTGGTTGTAACCGCGGCGCACGAAGCCTTTTTTCTCGAGCGTCGAAAGGTGCTTGTGCACCGTCGCAAGTGACGTCAGCTTCAGCGCGTGCGCGATCTCCTCGAAACTCGGCGAGTAGCCGTTCTTGTTGAGAAATCCTACGAGGTAGTTGAGAACTTCTTTTTGCCGTTTCGTTAACGACATCGAACGCCCCTTTGGGTCGTAGTATCTTGCGCAAGTCTGGGCGAATCAAAAGCGAAAGTCAATGGTACTTGGGGACAGTTGCCCTTTTTAATTTACCGTCCGAAAGGGCTAAGGCTGTGGAAAAGGGAGAGTTAGACTTGGGTGCTTCCGCCGCCGTTGAAATTGCCGCGACGCCGGCGATTCGGCCGGCCTTTCGAAATCGGAGGCGCCGACGGTGAAGGAACTACGCTGAGCGATTCGCGAATCGCGCGAATTTCCTGCTTCGATTCTTCGGCAGTCGCCTGCATCCGCTCGTACACTTTTTCGAGCAGTTGCTGCAGAGAATCGTCGAAGTGCCGCCTCATCGTCACCGAATGCTCGTTCAGTTTTTCGTCGACGATCTCGCGCACCATTTCGCGCATCGAGAGATTCTGCCGGTCGCGGTAGCGTTCGCTGTTCGGCGTCCGATGTGGCGCGGGCTTCGACACCGCGGCGATTTCCGCGGTAACGTCGACTTCGAAGTCCTCGCTTACCGCTACTGACGACGGCACCAGCAGCACCTGCTCGGATTCTACGTTACGCCGCCCTGTGCCGATCGGCGCGACCTTCGCGGACCCCGGTTCGCCCTCGCTCTCAAATTCGCGCGTCTCTTGTTCGTCGCCAGGAAACGGAAACCAGTCCGCCGGCGGCGCCGACAGGCTCCACACATTGCCCGCCACTTCGAATTCCAACCCGATGTGATAGACGTCCTGATAAGACCGCGGCCGCTGCACCCAGATCACACGCCCGCGCACGGCGCGCGACGGCAATCGTTTGTGCAGGCGGTGAACGTCGATCGAGACTTGCGTATTCTTCGGGACGTAGTGGACCGACTGGTATTTGCACCCGTAGCAGTTGATCATCACCGTGTGCGTGGACTCGCGGAATTCCTGTCCGAGCGCGTCCGTGCCCGTCACCGTGATGGGCAGAGACTTGATGATGCGCGTGCTTCGGCGCTTTTCTGCGCCGGGCGAATTGGTGTCCTCAAACTCGGTCACACACTACTCCCAGGGGCTTTTCATAACGCTAGCATTTCTCGCAGGGAGACGGGATGAACCTTCCGGAACTGTGCGAAAAGGGTAAAGGTGGGTACTCCTAGGACCTGACCCGGAGCCATGAAGGTACGGGCTTTAGCCCGTACGCTGCGGACTTCTCTGATTGGAGCCTTAGCTCCTGAAGCAAGTTTTCAACGAGGCACGCCGCACAATTTAATCCGCGCCGTGAGCGAGTGCAGGCTTCTTGTGCCGGAACCCGAAAAACCACACCAGAAACGCCAGCACCGCAAGCCCGATCAGGACGTAGAGGAACGTCCAACCGTGCGCCACCACCAC
>JBEKJW010000191.1:0-8980 GCA_050011035.1 Candidatus Acidiferrales bacterium | reverse complement strand
TGCGGGAAGAGCTCAGCTGCAAGGACACTCGGTATTCGTCGTGGACGACGAAGAGAGCATCCGCGAACTGGTCCAGGAAGGCCTTTCCGCCCGTGGAATGATCGTCGAAGGCGCCGCGAGCTCGGAAGAGGCGCTGACGCTACTGCCCCAGCGCACCTACGACATCGTTCTGTGCGACTACAATTTGCCCGGGATGAACGGCGACCAGTTCTTCGAAAAGCTGCGTGCGAAGAACCTCGCGGCGAAGACGAAATTTGTATTCATGACCGGAGCGATGTTCGAGCCATCGGAGATGGCGCTGTTTCGAGACAAAGGCGCGTTTGTGCTGCAGAAGCCGTTTCACATCGCCGCGCTGGCGTCGATGCTGATTGAATTGCTGCAACCGCCCGCCGCGCCACACAGCTAAAACGTAAGAACTCTGCGGTTACTTTTTCTTCTCGGTGGGTCCGTCCACTCCAAAGTCCCAGAAGTAGAGGCTGTTCCCGCCGTTGGGCACGATTTCCGCAAAGGCGTACTCGCCCGGTGCGACGTTCTGCGTGATGGTGTAGCGGTAGACGCCGCGCGCGATCTCCCACTGCTGGATCGGCAGCTCCACGACGCCGGTTGCGGCGGTGGTGTTGAAAAGCTCGTCCAGATTCTCCAGTTCGCGCTTGCCGCTTTTCACCTTGGCTTGGATCAACTGAACCTGTGGGTCGTGGCCGTCGGCCGTGCGGTAGTAAATTTCCAGCTGGCCGGGATCCGCGCGAAGCTTGGCGCGGGCTCCATTGAGCGAAATGGTATGCCGCGACGGAACAATCGGCACCGGAACGAGAACCTGCTTCAGCATCTGCGTTTTGCTGAATTTGATTTCAGGGTCGACCGGCGGAATTTTCACGATCTTGTCACCGTCGTACAGAAACACGCCTTCGCCGTCCGGTAGGAATACGCCCTTGGCGATTTCGATGCTGGCGTCAACGTCGGTCACATCGCCGCCGCGTTGTGCTTCCTGCGCGTGGACTTTCGCGATCGTTGCGGCCTTGCGTTGGGCCTCGTCCGCGTCGGCTTTCTTGGTGCCGTCCCAATCGACGAGAGATTCGGGCATTTCTTCCCACTGATGCTGCTCGATGCTGTAGTAGCGGACGCGATCGCCGTCGACTTCGTATTCGCGGACGAGCTGGAAGGTGCCATCTTTCAGCACGAGTTTTTTGCCGCGCGGGATGGCGTTAGCGGCCGCGTCGTCCTTCTTGTCCCGCGAAGCAGCGGGCTGCGAACTCGCGGCTGCCGGCTGAGGGCCCGCCGGCCCGGCCTGCGCGAAAAGAGTGGAAGCCGCAAACGGCGCTAGCAGCAGCGCAATCAGCGAAGCGGGAAGCGATTTTCGAGAGAAGCGGACCACTCAGGGCCTCGTCCGAACGCAGTTAAACACTAGGATGCTAAAACACGATGCAGGGTTGAGCGAAGCTAGAATAACGCGGGAATAGCGGAGCGACAACGCCGGCGCTGGGCAGCGCCGGAGAAGAACTTAGTTCGTAGTTACGACCACCGGCTGATGCTCGCAGCGGGGCTGGAGCACATGCAGGATCATCAACTCGGCCTGCGTGAACAGCCACTTTTCGGCTTCGGCGCCGGCTGCTTCAGCGGCGCGGACGATGCGGCCGAGGTGCTTGTTCTTCGCAACGTTGCGAAGATGATCGAGACAAATGCCGGTGAGGATACAGACTTCGTCTTCGGTGAAGACTTTCTGGCTGAGCTTGATTCGCACCATGTGTGAGCGCCTCACAATCACCGGTTGCTGACGTCAGACTACGAGTGGCACATGTCCCCTGCAATAGTCCTTCCGTTCTATTCGGCCAAAACTCGTGAAACTCGAGCTAAGACCGAAACTCAGTCCGCTCTAGTATTTGACGCCGTAGCGGGCGAAAGTGCTCCGAAGGTGCTTGCAAATTTTCGCGCACCCGTCAGGGAAACATAATCCTAACGATGGAATATTTCTGCTACTTCACGGATTTGTTTCGCGTGCCGTAATTCGTGGTAGGCGATGAGGCGGAGCCAATCGTAGAGGTTGAGCGGGCCGAACGTGGGATGCGGAAAAGTCCAGGGCTTGAGGTCTTTGCCGCGATTCTCCTCAACGAAATCGAGCGTTCCGCGGCGGCAAGCGGTGATCGCCGCGGCATAGCTCGATTGATCCGGAATACGATCGAGGTTGATAGGGATTGGCGATTTTAATTTTCGGGCACGCATGGTGGCGAGTGCCAGCGGGATGTGGAAGCGCTTCACGAAGGGCACGGGATAGGGCGGTTTTTTCAGCGTTTTTCGCGATGCCGCTATGATCGATTCCTCGATCTGCATTGTATGCGCAACGATTTCTCCGGCAGACCACGCGCCGTTTCCCGGCGATTCGCGCCACCGGTCAGCGGGAAACTGATCGACGATGGCGATGAATTGGGAGCGAGTGTCAGACAGCAGCGCAAGAATAGGCTCGAGGTTCTTCATCATGGGCCTCGCTGGTATCGGATGCGGCGAGCTAGATTGAGAATCCGCCCGCTTGCTCGAAGGCACGAGCGAGCCGCAGGATCTTGCTTTCGCCAAAGTGCGCGCCGAAGATTTGAAGGCCAATCGGGAGGCCTGCCGAGGTCCTGCCGCAAGGGACTGACATACCCGGCACGCCCGCCAGCGATCCCGTAACCGTATATATGTCAGCGAGATACATTTGGAGCGGATCGGCGGTCTTTTCGCCCAGCTTGAATGCCGGGGTAGGCGTCGTGGGTGTGACGATCGCATCGACCTTCTGGAAGGCGTCGGAAAAGTCGCGGGCGATAAGCGAGCGGACCTTCTGGGCGCGCAGGTAGTAGGCGTCGTAATAGCCGGCGGATAGTGCGTAGGTGCCTAGCATAATGCGCCGCTTGACCTCGGGGCCGAAGCCGGTTTCGCGGGTCTTACGGTACATGTCCATCAGGGTGCTGCCGGGAACGCGGATGCCGTAGCGCACGCCGTCGAAGCGCGCCAGGTTGGAACTGGCCTCGGCCGTGGCGACAATATAGTAGGTGGCGATGGCGTAGTCGGTGTGGGGCATCTTCAGCGGGATGCGCTTGCACCCGAGCTTTTCTAGGAGGGCGATCCCCGCCTGAACCTTGGCTTTCACGCCAGTGTCGAGCCCCTCACCGAAGTAGTCCTCAGGGACGCCTATGCGCATCCCGGAGAGGCCCTGGCGCGCCTCCGCAGGGTAGTCTGGGACCGAGACTGGGGCCGACGTCGAGTCGTTCGGGTCATGCCCGGCCATGATTTTGAGGATCGTGGCGGCGTCGTCTACGTTGGTGGTGAAGGGGCCGATACGATCCAACGACGACGCGAAGGCGATCAGGCCAAAGCGCGATACGCGACCGTATGTCGGCATCAGCGCGGGGACGCCGCAGAAGGCACCGGGCTGCCGGATGGAGCCGCCGGTGTCGGTCCCGAGTGATGCGACGGCCAAACCGGCAGCGACTACGGCCGCTGACCCGCCGCTCGAGCCTCCGGGAACGCGATCCGGCGCGACGGGGTTCCGTACGGGGCCGTATGCTGAGTTCTCGTTCGAGCTGCCCATGGCAAACTCGTCGCAGTTCGTCTTGCCTAGAATGACGGCCCCAGCGGCTTCGAGCCGCTCGATCGCAGTGGCGTCGTAGGCCGGGATATAAGGTTCGAGGATCTTGGAGCCGCAGGTCGTGCGGACACCCTTGGTGCTCAGGACGTCCTTTATAGCGATCGGGACGCCCGCTAGGGGTGACAGGCTGTCCGCAGACGCGCCTTTGGCGATTGCCGCGTCAGCGCGGTCGGCTTGGGCTAGGGCGCGCTCCGGCGATAGCGCCAGATAGGCGTTCAACTCCGGGTTACGTTGCTCGATTCGCCGGAAGAAGTCCTGCGTCAGCTCGCGCGCCGATATTTTCTTGGTGAGGAGCGACTCGCGAACGCTCGCGATGGTCCAGGGTGCAGAAGCGCTCATCGCTCGATCACCTTCGGCACCCTGAAGAAGGGCTTTACGGCGTCGGGAGCGTTGTCGAGGACATCGTTTACGACCGTGCAGGGTACAAGCGCGTCGTCGCGGAGACTCGATTCGCCGGCCCCGGCAAACGCCATCTGCGCCATCGGCTCGACGTTGGTCACGTCGAGTTCCTGCAGCTTGCCGACGTAATTCAGGATCTCGTCGAGCTGGCCACGATAGGTTTCCACTTCTTCGGGCGAAAGCTCCAGATGGGCGAGTTGCGCAACGCGCAAGACATCTTCACGGCTGATTTTCATGGCGGCTCGTCATTCCATCTTAGTACAGAAATTCCGAGCGGCAAACGCGACAAGCCACCGCACACAGATCAATTTGGCGGCGGAAAGTCAGCGCTTGCGATTGCCGCGCACGAACGGCGTGTGATTGTTGTCGAATTCCTTGGAGATGTGGCGCAGCTCGGCTTGCGTGGCGACGAATTTCACTTCGCGGACCAGCGTGCTGCCCCAGGCTTTGTTGACGCTCGCACGGAACTCGGCGGAGAAGCCTTCGATCTGCCTCTGCCACGGCTTTGCGTCTGCTGAAATTTCAAGACGGCCATGCGTGCATCGGACTGGCCTAGTGTGCGCGGCGAGCGTGCGGCCCACAACGCTTGGCCACACAGCAGAAAGCCACGTGATGGTGGCTTCGGGCCGCTTCATTTTTCGGAATGTGTTTCCCAGAAAAGTTCCGGCGCGTTCCATGTATGCGAGAGTCTAGCAACGCGATTCGCGCGCGGATAGGAGTCGACAGCGAATTTCTGTGCAAAGGCTGAGGATAAATTTTTGATATCGCGAAATATTTCTGCCATGAGCTCTTGCAAAAATATTTTATGACGCGGTCGATGCGGCGGCGACTCCGTTGAGTCCAAGATCGCGAGCGACAGCGCGCATCGCGGCGGTGCAGAAGGCGATGTGTTCATCGAGTGGAACGCCCAGTTCTTCAGCGCCTTTGTAGACGTCGTCACGGCTCACGCCGCGCGCAAAGGCTTTGTCCTTGAGTTTTTTCTTCACTGAGGAAGCTTCAACGTCGTGAATGCTCTTCGTCGGTTTCACCAGCGCGCACGCTGTAAGGAATCCGGAAAGCTCGTCGCAGGCGAAGAGCGTCTTATCAAGCGGCGAAACGCGCGCGACGTTGCAGTAGTCGGCGTGGCCGAGAATCGCGTGGATCATCTCCTCTGGATATCCCAGCTCGCGCAGGATCTGGGACCCCTGATACGGGTGCTCGGCGGTCGCCGAGTGCGCGTCGTTAGGCCAGCGCTCATAGTCAAAATCGTGCAATAAGGCAGTATTTCCCCATAATTCCTCGTCGGCTCCGTTCTTCTTCGCGTACGCGCGGACGCACGCTTCCACTGCTAGAGCGTGCTTTCGTAGGCTGTCCGACTGCGTATATTCGCAGAGCAATTTCCAAGCATCGTCGCGTGTAGGCATAGAGCGACATTCTAGCTGGACGCCCGCGAGCTGCAAACACGTTCGATTTGAAACGCGCGTGCCGCCGCGGAACGCGTTCATGCAGTCTCCTTCGCCTGATTGCCGCCAAATTTTGCTCACGAACGCGCGGAAGGTTGCCGATGGAGCAGGGTGAGCGCGGTTTGAGCTCACGAGGATTAGAAAACTTAGATTCGTCTCAACGAGACGCGAAAACGTCTCGAATTGAGACGCCTCGTGTGACTTTGTGAGAGGAATTCGGTATTTGTTCGCGTCATTTTTTGAACACAGATGCGGCCGGCCGCAATTTTTCACGGCGAAACCGAGCGAAAGCCGGCGGGAATCGAGCGGAAAAACGAGCCGAGCGAAAATTGGGGAGTGCAGATTTGGTCCGCAAATCGCGTGTTCCAAAGGTGTTGCAAAAAACGTCAGCGAATGACGTGGCGCGGCACTGTGTCCAGTGCGTTAGCGGACGCAAAAGGGCGACTCGCCATCAATATCGAGACGAGCACATTGGTCCTGACATTGCATGTGCAGTGATTCGTTCGCTTGCGAGCAGATCGCGCAAACCAAAAAATCCTGGGAATCCGAAAAAGGACTTGACAAGAAATGGCACCCTATACAGAATCGCTCTCGCGCCGGTCACTGCCTTCCCCCGAAAGACAACTACGTCCCTCCTCTTCGCATTCCCGTGTTGGTCTGCGAGGAGAACCGGTGGTCGAAAAAGCAACTCTAGAAGCAAGCACTGAAATCGATCGTGAAGTACTGCGCTGCGCAGTTTGCGGCTTGGTGCAATACCGTACCAAGACGGACAACTGCCGCCGTTGCCTGCGCATGCTGCCGCCGAAGGTGTCGTTCGTGATTCCTTCGCCGTCGCCGCAGGATTTGCCGGGCGACGATCGTCAGCTGTTTGAAAACTGGCCGAACCGCGAGACGGTGGAAAACATCGGACAGCGGATCCGTCAACTGCGCGAATCGCGCGGCATGACGCAGAGCCAGCTGCAGGCACGTTCGCGCGTTTCGCGTTCGTATCTGTCGCGCATCGAAAGCGGCCAAATGACGCCCAGCCTCGGCACTCTCGAAAAGATTGCCGAAGCGCTCGGTGTTGGATTGAACCGCTTCTTCGTGCCCGAGTCGAACGGCGAGACGGTGCTCGAGGATCCGTTCATTCAGGGCTTGCGTCCTTACCTGCGCCAGCTGGATTGGACGCAGTGGCAGGGAATTCTGAAACGGCTACAGGCGATCAGCGAGCACGTGAGCACGAACCACGCAATGCGTCCGATGGCTCCGCAGGTCGCGGGCCTCGGTTCGCTGTCGCACCGCCGCCCGTCGACGGTTTCGGCGCTGCACCGCTAGAGCTTTCGTTCGGCTCTCGCGTCGCTCGAAAAAGTTCAGGTGCAGGCTTGGCGCGTCCTCTCTCCTCGGACAAGCGCCCGGCCTGCAGCCTCAACTCACAATATAGTTCCCGGAAATGCAATGCCTGCTGACGCCGCTCGTGCCCGACGCGCGGCCCGGCGGGACGCCCTTCGTTGATTTGTTCCTGCCGCTGCACACCCGCACTCTTCATTTGAGATTGTTTATTCGATCGCGAGTGGCAATCTAACGCGGCGAGGTCGTTCGTACGAGGACCGCCGGGGTGGCTGTCCGACTACTGCGCTTCGCGCTTGCCAACGTGGACAAGATTGATCCGGACGCCGCCGTCCTGCTTGGTGAGTGCGACGACTCGCGCGCCTTCGCCTCTGTCGTCGGTGTAGGCGACGTCCGCGTCAGCTTCGAAATCGTCATGATCGTGGTGATGGGTACCGCTGGACTTCGGTGTTTCGCGCCTGAACGAGGGACCGAGCTGCTTCTTGTACCAGGCATCGACTTCGCCGAGATCGTCGTCCGTCTGATACGTCTCGATTGCAAGGCCCACGCCGGCGTCGTCAAGGCTCAGTTCGACGTGAGCGTTGCCGTCCTTGTCGGACCTGAGCGATGCGCCGGGATAGACGGGAAGCCCTGTGTGACGGCTGCCGTCGGTATCGACCTTGAACTCGCCGACGGGCGTCTGGATGTCGACCTTCTTTTCGGAATTCTGGACGTGGACGCGATGAAGGAACATGCCAGCCAGCGCGAGGCCGAAGATGATCATTAGGAGGATGCCGCCGACCACAATGCCGAGAATCCACCAGACCGCGTTGTTGTCGCGGCGCGGGGGCGCCATATTCACCGGCGGCCGTCCTGAAGAGGCGCTAGACATAGTTCACCCCATGCACCCTATCGATATGTACGCGAGACGGCCTGGAAATGTTTCCTGGCACAGGATCGGCGAAGCGCGGCTGGCAGCGCGACGATGTTGATTCTACTCCCGCTGCCGCTGGTTCGGGTTCCGATACGCGCGCTGGCTAGTAGAAGTTGACGCGGACGTCCGGGCCTTTTTCGAGGTGCACTGTATCGACGAAGCGGACCTGGCGATTATCGAGCGTGAGGACCATGGACTGTGTACGGATGCCCTCACCGAAGAAGCGCACACCGCGGAGCAAGCTGCCGGTGGTGACGCCGGTGCAGGCGAAGATGATGTTGTCGCCGGGGGCGAGTTCGTTGGTGTCATAAATGCGGCGCGGATCTTTGATGCCCATCTGCGCGATGCGTTCGTGGTGTTCGGGCTTCTGCACGACGAGGCGGCCCAGAATCTGTCCGTTCAAGCAGCGAAGCGCGGCGGCCGTGAGCACGCCTTCGGGCGCGCCGCCGATGCCCATTACGGCGTGAACGTTCGTGCCGGCAACCGCAGCGCTGATGCCGGCTGAGAGGTCGCCATCGGAGATCAACTGAATGCGCGCGCCGGCAGCGCGAATTTCGGCGATGAGATGTTCGTGCCGCGGACGATCCATCACAACGATCACGAGATCTTCCACGCGACGCTCGAGGCACTTCGCGATGATTTTTAGATTGTGCGCAACCGGAGCGTCGAGTTCGACCAGGCCTTTGCACTGCGGAGGGACAATAATTTTCTCCATGTAGAGATCGGGAGCGTGAAGCAGCCCTCCGCGATTGCTTGCCGCGAGCACGACGATAGCGTTGGGCTGGCCCGACGAGCACAGATTGGTGCCTTCGAGCGGATCGACGGCGATATCGACTTCGGGATACTTGCGCGACTTGTCGTGCGCCGCAGCGCCGACCTTTTCACCGATAAAGAGCATCGGCGCCTTGTCGCGTTCGCCCTCGCCGATCACGATGGTGCCGTCCATATTCACCGAGTCCATCTCGCTGCGCATCGCTTCCACGGCGACGCGGTCGGACTTCATTCCGTCGCCCTGGCCCATGGTGCGAGCCGATGCGATCGCGGCGCGCTCGACGACGCGCAAAAACTCCAGACTCAGTTCCTTTTCCATGGCGGCTCCTGGCGCTCGTGCGTGCTGACGAGCAAGTGCGTTTCGATGGATGGACCCTCGATCTACTCGAACGCGGCGATACCGGTGATGCGTTCGCCGATGATGAGTTTGTGGATGTCGTTGGTGCCTTCGTAGGTGTAGACCGACTCGATGTTGTTCATGTGCCGCATCACGCAGTAGTCGTCGACGATGCC
>JBEKJW010000190.1:0-9482 GCA_050011035.1 Candidatus Acidiferrales bacterium | reverse complement strand
GAAAACGCCAGCGAGCATCCCCTCGCAGCCGCAATTCTGCGCGCCGCTTCCGCAAAAAAGATCACGCCCGCCGCAGTGACGAATTTCCGTTCGGTCACAGGCAAAGGTATTACCGCCGCCATAGACGCCCGCGAAGCCGCCCTCGGCAACCGCGCCCTCTTCGCGCAGCTCGGAATTCCACTCAACGATCTTGATGCCAAAGCCGCGAAACTCGAATCCGGCGGGCAAACCGTCATCTTCGTCGCGCTAAACGGAGTAGCCGTCGGACTGATCGCAGTCGCCGATCCCATCAAAGCCGCCACCGTTCCCGCAATCGCCGCGCTGCGCAAAGACAAGATTCGCGTCGTGATGCTCACCGGCGACAACCGCTCCACCGCACAAGCTCTCGCGCGGAAACTCGGCCTCGACGATTTCCAAGCCGAAGTATTGCCCGATCAAAAAGCCGCGGTCGTAAAGAAACTTCAATCGGAAGGCCGCATCGTCGCGATGGCCGTCACGCAAGCCGACGTCGGAATCGCCATGGGCACCGGCACAGACGTCGCACTCGAAAGCGCCGGCATCACGTTGCTCAAAGGCGATCTCGGCGGCATCGCGCGCGCACGCAAACTGAGCGAAGCCACCATGCGCAACATCCGCCAGAATCTATTTTTCGCGTTTGCTTACAACTCGGTGGGAATTCCAATTGCCGCGGGCCTGCTCTACCCGTTCTTCCACTTGCTGCTCAGCCCGATCTTCGCTAGCGCCGCGATGACTTTCAGCTCCCTGAGCGTAATCGCCAACGCGCTCCGTCTCCGCCGCCTCCAGTTGTAGTGTCCGCACTACTCGCCGCCGCGACCGTATTGAGTCGTTCCTCGGTGTTGCCAAGCAGTCATCTGGTATCTTTCTGTCCAATCTATGTTTCGATAATTCAGGCAGATCTTGGACTTTCCTCTATACTCGAGCCAGATTTCTATTGTTGTCAACCAAGTCGGAGGCTTCTTGAGGATTTCGCCCAGCCGCTCGATCCTTCTCGCACTATTCGTTTGCCTGTCCGTCTCGGTCGCCGGCTCTCTACTCGCTCAATCGGCACCCAAAGAGTCCGCGCCTCCCGACTTCTCCAAGCAGCCCTATGTCTACGAAAGCATCGTTTCCAAGGCCACATTCCAGGATGACGGCCTGAACTCGCGCGACACGGTCGCCCGGCTTCGCATTCAGACCCAGGCCGCCGTCCAACAGTTCGGAATCCTGAATGTGTCTTACGCGTCCGGCACGTCCACGCTCGACATCGTTTCCGTGCGCGTCATCAAGCCTGACAAACGTGTCGTCGAAACTCCCGCGGAGAACCAACTTGAAATGCCGTTGGATATAACCCGCCAGGCGCCGTTCTACAGCGACTTGAAGGAAAAACAAATCGCCGTGAAGGGTCTGGAAATTGGCGATGAATTGGAGTACGAGTACCGCATATCCACGACCAAAGCTCTCGCTCCCGGCCAATTCTGGTTCGACTACTCCTTTTACAAAGACGGATCTGCCTCGAAGAAACGCTTCAGATCACTATTCCCGCGAAACGGCAAATCAAACTCGAAAGCCCCACGGTAAAACCCGAGGTGACTGAAAAAGACGGAAGCCGGATCTACGTCTGGAAAACCTCAAACCTTGAGGTCGTCGATAAAAAGAAAACCGCAAAAAAAGCTGCATCGGAAGATAGCCAGGCCGATTCCGTCCAGCTTTCCAGTTTTCAAAATTGGGATGAAGTGGGCCAATGGTTCAGAAGCCTGTCCGCGCCCCGCGCCGTTCCCACTCCGGAGATTCACGCCAAAGCCGACGAACTCACCAAGAATCTGCAAACCGACGATCAGAAAATTCGAGCGCTCTACAACTACGTCTCCACCAATTTTCGCTACATTGGCATATCACTCGGCATCGGGCGCTATCAGCCCCACTCCGCTGAAGACGTTCTCAGCAACAACTATGGGGATTGCAAGGACAAGCACACGCTGTTCAGTGCGCTTCTCGCTGCGGAAAAAATCCAGGCGTATCCCGCGCTGATCAGTTCGGCGTCGAAAATCGACCCTGACATGCCGTCGCCACTCCAGTTCAACCACGTGATCACGGCGATTCCCCAGGGAAGCAGTTTCCTGTTTCTCGATACCACTCCCGAAGTCGCTCCGTTCGGGTTGCTCATGGCACAGCTTCGCGATAAAGACGCCCTCGTGATTCCAGACTCCGGCGCTGCAAAGCTCGTCCGCACGCCGGCCGAGCCTCCGTTTAAGGCCCAATTTCAGTTTAATGCGGATGGCACGTTGGGGGACGACGGCACCTTTGTTAGCAAGATGAAGATTACCCTGCGGGGAGACTCCGAAGTGATCTACCGGCGCGCTTTCCGCGACGTTGGGCAAGCGGAATACGACCAGGTCGCGCAGCAAGTCTCCACGCTTCTCGGTTTTGGCGGTACTGTTAGCGACACTGTCATCACTGCGCCCGACGACACATCCGTTCCGTTCCACGTCGAATACACTTACACCCGCAAGAAATATGGCGATTGGGATAATCGGCGGATTCTTTCACCCTTCCCTTACATCTCTCTTCCGCCTCCCCCGGACGATGCTGATGATAAGTCGCAGCCGATCGATCTCGGTGCGCCGTCGGAGTTCACGTTCGTGGGGTCAATAAAGCTTCCTCCGAATTCCGATCCGTCTTCGTCCTTGCCCGTCGATGTGCACGAGGATTTCGCCGATTTTCATTCGTCGAGAAATTACGCGAATGGCGCTCTCCACTTTGACCGGCGCCTCGTCACCAAGACTCTCAAAGTTCCCGCAAACGAGATCTCAAAGTACGACGCCTTCACGCAAGCCGTTACTGACGCCGAAACCACCTATATCCCACTGCGCGCCGAGGATGACGCTCCGGCCGAGGACTCCACCAACCAGGAGGCTCTCGAACTTTTTGCGAAGGGCAATCAAGCCTGGCAGGTGCGCGACTTCCCTGCCGCCGCGGACTCGATGGCTCGCGCCGTCGAAAAAGATCCCAAGTTCGCGCGAGCGTGGCTTGCTCTCGGATCGCTCCACGTCGGAATGAACCAGGTCGACTTGGGAATCGAGGAGATGAAAAAGGCCATCGCGCTCGATCCAAAACGCGCCGCGCCGTACGTCTATGTGGCCCATACTCTCACGGCAATGCATCGCGATGACGACGCGCTAGCCGTGTGGAAAGACCTTCAAAAAGAAGCCCCTGGCAATTCGGAGGCGGCTCTCGCGATCGCGGGCATCCTCATGAGAAAAAAACTTTATTCCGAGGCGTTGTCTGGCCTCGAGGCTGCCGCCAAAGAGAAACCCGATGACGCGCAGCTTCGACTCGCGCTAGGTGAAGCTTACCTGCGCACAGGGTCGCAGGACAAAGGCATCGAGGCGCTCAACGCCGCCGCCAAAAACGATAATCTGCGCAACGATGTCGCCTACGTGTTGGCCGACAACGGCGTTGAATTAAAAGAGGCGCTTCGTTATTCACAAGATGCGGTCTCTGACGCAGAAGACAGCTCCACAAAAATCGATCTCGACAATCTGCAGCTGGCAGACCTCCAAACTCCCCTCGCCCTGGCCGCCGATTGGGACACTCTGGGCTGGGTGCATTTTCGAATGGGTGAATTCGACGTCGCTGAAAAATATTTGAATGCAGCGTGGCACATCACGCAGGACGCCACGGTCGGCGATCATCTCGGCCAGGTGTACGAGAAGCAGGGTAAGCGCCGACTCGCGATGGCCGCCTACGCGGACGCGATAACCGCAGGCCACGCTCCGGAAGAAACGCGCGCGCGGTTGGACGCGCTCGAAGCACACGGAAAACAGGACGCGCCGGTTTCCAATCCCGTCAGCCTGCAAGGACTGCGGTCGGTCAATCTCGCGAAATTTCCCGGTAAACCGCGCGAGCACGCCAGCGCAGAGTTCTTCGTCCTAATCGGACCCGGGCCCAAGGTCCTCGACACCAAGTTTGTCAGCGGTTCGGACGCACTCAAGGACGCCGGAAAGGTTCTTGCCACCGCTAAGTTTAACGCCCTGTTCCCCGACGAGAACGACGTGCAAATTCTTCGTCGCGGAGTGCTCGACTGCGAGCCTGAACTTCCTGGCTGCGAATTCGTCGTCTTTCCTCCAAACGACGTCCGCTCTGTTCGGTAGCGGCCGCTCGCTTGGCACATTCGCCTTTGGCAAATTGCGCGATCAATCCCTGCTTCTCCTACTAGGCACTCTCCGCGCACCGTTGCCCCACCGTGGCTCGCACAGGCATCATCGGCGGCCCAGTCCTTTGCTATAATCGCGCGCATGACACTGATGACCGCTTCCTACGAACTGCAGAATCGTCTTACGCCAGAGCAGTTCCGCGCGCTCGGACAGTTTGCCAACACCTACGGCATCCACAGCTTCAATCTCGACGAGAAGACGAACCATCTCCATCTTAACTACGACGCGTCGCGCCTTCGCGACTCGGTCGTTGAGAGCGTGCTTCGCAGCGCGCGAATCCCCGTACTCCGCCGCCTAGAACCGGGAAACAATTAGCAAGCCACCACCCACCGCAAACACGTCTTCAATCAGCGCGATCGGCAGATCCTTGATCTTCAGTCCTCCCACGATCTGGTGACGCACCTGGTATCCGCCGAAAGTTCCCCCCAGCGTTCCGACGATTCCCAGTACCACGCCGAGAATCCAGCCCTGCCCTCCGGCGATCGCCAGCGCAGCGCCACACAACCCGCCCATCACACACCGAATCACGACGGAAGGCGGAGCCGTTCGAGGCCCGGTCTTCGGCAACTTGTCGTTGACGAGTTCGCCGATCGCAGCAAGCGTGAAAATCGCGACGGCGATGATCGACGCCATCCACGCCAGGTGCGATCCGCTGAGGTTGATCCATCCAAGATGTGCGGCCCAGCACGTGACGGCAGGCGCCGTCATTGCGCGAAGTCCCGCAACCACACCAATGAGAAAAACGAGCGCTAGTACAAGGGTAGAGTTCATGGCGGGGACGCTATCACACAACGGTCCCGGAGTGGAACCCGTGCGCAGCGCGACCAGGTTTTCAAGCTTAGTAGGTGTACCTCAAGAGCTGCAGCGCTTGGCCGATATACCGAAATAAGAGCTGTTCCTTGGGAGCGAGGTTCCGCAATGCGACTAACTAGCGTTACACCGACCAACCGGGAAGTCTTCTTCCCGCGCGACGACCTCATCGTCAGTAAAACGGACCTTCGCGGCCACATCAGCTACGTCAATCGCACGTTCATCGACATTTCCGGCTACGACGAAGCCGAACTGCTAGGCGAGCCGCACAGCGTCATTCGCCATCCCGAAATGCCACGCTGCATTTTTCAACTTCTTTGGGAAACGATTAAGAGCGAGCATGAGATCTTCGCGTTCATAAGGAACATGTGCAAGAACGGCGACCACTATTGGGTTCTTGCCCACGTCACCCCTACGTTCGATTCGAACCGGACCGTTATCGGTTTTCATTCGAATCGCCGCGTTCCAGAACGCAAGCACGTTGCGATGTTCTCGGATCTTTACGAAAAGCTGCTCACCGAAGAGAGGCGCCATTCAGACTGGCGTTCGGGCATCAAGGAGTCCGCACGAATTCTCGCGCAAACCACCGCAGCGGCGGGCCTGGATTACGAACAATACGTGTTCTCGATTTGAAGCAACCGCCTGCGCACGGGAGGTAAAACGCAGTGGGCCAACCAGCCGAGCTCGCCAGACACCCAGTCTCCACCGAAGAAATGGTAACTTCCAGTGGCGCGGTCTCGCGTGCAAATAATGCCGAACTCTATCGCGAGTGGGTTTCAAAGATCGAAAAAGTTGCGGAGCAAGCAGCCCTAGGCAACCTCGAGGTCCGGCTTATCCACACAGCGGAAGCCGGCGAGCTTGCACCTCTCGTTCACTCGGTGAATCATCTCCTGGACCTTACCGACGCGTTTCTGCGCGAAACTGCCGCCACCCTCGCACACAATAGCGAGGGGAAATTCTTTCGCAAATTCCTGCTGAACGGCATGCGCGGCTCGTTTCGGGCCACCGCGGAGATCGTAAACCGGTGCAGCGCGAACATGGCGGAGCGTGCCGGCGCCCTGGAGTCCGCAGAAAAACGAAAACTCGACTTGGCGGACACTTTCGAAGCCAACATCAAGGACGTCGTCGCTGCACTTGCGTCATCCTCCAGCGAACTGGCCGCCACCGCGCAATCCCTCGGCGAAATGGCTAAACACACGTCCGAGCAAGCACGCTCGGCTCTCGCCGCCTCAGAGGACGCGTCCACCAACACGCAATCCATCGCCGGAGCCGCCGAACAGATGACCGCTTCGCTCGAAGAGGCCAGCCGAATGGTGGAAGAGACTTCCTCTGCCGAGACTAGTGCCGTCAAAAGCGCCGAAGCCGCGATGAAAGTGATTGGAAACCTCGGCGAAGCTTCGAAGAAAATCGGCGGCGTCGTGCGCTTCATATCGCAAATCGCATCGCAGACGAATCTGCTCGCCCTCAATGCCACGATCGAAGCCGCCCGCGCGGGTGAGGCAGGCAAGGGTTTCGCGATCGTCGCGTCCGAAGTAAAGCAGCTCGCGCGAAGCACAGCGACCGCGACCGAGGAAATCACAAAGGAGATCGCGACCGTCCGCGAAACCTCGGATCAAACTGCGGCTTCGATTACGGCGTTAAACGAAACGATCACAAAAATGCGTGAAGTGGCGCTGCGCATGGAACACGCCGTCTCCGAACAGCGCACCACCACCCGCGAAATCAGCCAGAACATTCACGCTGCCTCGCTTCGCGTCCGCGAAGTTTCCGGCAGCGTTGGCCAAGTCAGCCAAGCAGCCCTCACCACCGCGGACAGCGTAAAGGAAGTCGAAATTACGGCCAACGAGATATCAAAACAATCGTCCGCACTCACATCTCGTGCCGGTGAATTCCTCACCACAATCCGCAAGTAACCTGGATACTGCACGGACCGCTTTGTGTTATACCCACTTCCGTAACCCAGCTAAAACGTTCGCCGTCGATCGCGGCAACTATCGTGAGTTATCAAATCCGCAGAGTCATCGAGAAACTCCAGACTAACAGCAGCACGTCCGCCTCACGATGCCGCGCCTACCGCCAGGGACGCTCGAGCGGCCGAGCGGAGCGATTGGACAAAAAAGAAATGGGGACCGCTGCTTGGGATCAGCGGTCCCCTTAGATCGCGTTCCATTTGGCCCGGCCTAGGCGTGACCGGACCATGGGGTCATCCATCCTAGCTTCCCTCTCAGAGGCAGGTGGGAACGACCCGACCCATTCGCAACCGGGCCCCTTCCTCCCCAATCGCAAACGGTGCGGATCGTTGGAACGCGACCCACAGCACACCTAATGCACGCCCGTGCCCATCGCGGCCATGACCGTCCCCACTCTGCCGCGCCTTTCTTTTCAATAACTTAACGGCCCGCTGCCGTCGCCTCACTAGTCCCTTCGGACCAATCTGGAACCGACCCGCGGCTCTCCTTCCCGAATCGAACTTGTGCCGTCGCCGGCGGCTGTGTCGCGGCGCTCGTCGCCTGGGAATTCTCGCTTCAGCGTCACATTTGCTCCTTCTCGTCTTGTTCGACTTGCGCCCCTCGCGCATAATGAATACGCCCTCTTCAACGGAATGCGACGTTCGTTCATTTCTGTTCTCGCTATCGTTCTTGCGCTCGCAGGACTGGCGATAGGCATTGCCAAAGTTCGTCCCGCTCGAGCGCGTCTCTCGCACACGAAAACTTCCGCAGCCCCAGCGCGGCCCTCATCCACCGATCCCGATCAAGCTCGCATTATTCGCTTCGCCTCGAACCCGCAAGTTGCGCCCGCGTTTCTCGCCACCGATCTCGACGGCCATACAATTTCCACGGCCGACTGGAAAGGCAAAGTTGTGCTTCTGAATTTCTGGGCGACGTGGTGCCCACCGTGCCGCGCCGAAATTCCGATGCTGATCCAGCTGAAGGATCTCTACAAAGATCGCCTCGTCGTGGTTGGCGTTTCGCTCGATGACGATCCCGCCGAGGACGTGAGGAAGTTCGCCGCATCGAACCGTTTCAACTATCCCGTAATCATGGCGACGCGCGAACTCATCACCGAATACGGTGGCGTGCCGGCGCTTCCGACCACCTTCGTGATCAATCCCGATGGCAAAGTCGTCCAAAAACACATCGGCCTGTATCGCAGCTCTGTCTACGAAGGCGAAATTCGCGCGCTGCTCGGTTTGCCCGTGGATGCCGCGATCGAGACGTTTGAAGATACTGGCCAAATCTTTCTGAAGAATGCTGATCGCGCAACAGAGCTGCCCGATGTCGACTTTACCGGCCTCACACCCGAGCAAAGGACCGCGGCGCTGAAGCGCCTGAACTCAAGCACCTGCACATGCAACTGCAACCTCACGCTCGCTCAGTGCCGCATCAACGACACGAATTGCCCGATCAGCAAAGGCTTGGCCGCAAAAATCGTCGCGCAAATTTCCGATAAGCCTCAACCAGTCTCCGCACACGATTCGAACGAAACACCGGCACCTTCCGCGCCCGAGTCTCCCGACGCAACTCCACCGACAGCACCGAAACCGGAGTAGAACGGCGTTCTGAGTCCGGTATCCCTCTCGCAACATTCCCCGGCTAGCAGTCCTCTTCAGTGCCGGACATTCTTTTCCGTCTCGGGGTTTGCCCCGTCAGGCGGAGTTGTGAGCTCAACAGTTGTTGGGCTCGCAGGTACATTCGCGTTCAAGATCACCAAGTCCACCCGCCGGTTCTTTGCGCGATCTTCAATGCTGTCGTTCGGCGATGTCGGATGATACTGCCCGTATCCCGACGCCGACAGCCGCAACGGGTCCATTCCGAATTTTGTGATGAAGAGCTTCGCGATCTCCGTAGCCCGCGCAGTCGACAGCTCCCAATTCGAATCGAATTTGCGGTTGTGGATCGGTACGTCGTCCGTGTGGCCTTCGATGCGTATCTTCATCCGCTCCGGGCCAACCACGCTCACAAATTCCGCGAGCGTTGGTAGCGCCTGAGGCCGCAGCCGCGTTGACCCGCTATCGAAGAATCCCGCTTCGCGTAGGCTGACGACGATTCCCTCCTTCGTCGGCGTCACGGCCACAAACCCATTGGCCAGCTGCCCGGAGAGTGCGCTCTCCAGTTTCTTTTGCATCACGTCGAGATCCGGCTTGTCCGCGGGCTCGGCATCTTCAACGGTCGGACTCGAGACTGCCGAGATCGGTTCGCTAATCAGCAGCGGCGGCTTCGACGCCGACGAATCGAAAACGCCCATCTGCTGGAATCCCGCCTGAATTGCCTTGGCGAGTCTTCCGATGCGTCTCCGATCCACCTGTGCGGTGGAAAACATCACAACGAATAGTGCGAATAATGTGTCGAACGAGAGATTCCACACGTGCTCGATAATCTGCGCACGCGTCACGTTCTGCCCCGCATTCCGCATCAAATATTCAAGCAGTGAGAATTCCTTCGGCGTCAGCTCGATCAG
>JBEKJW010000189.1:0-9087 GCA_050011035.1 Candidatus Acidiferrales bacterium | reverse complement strand
CGAGGCGCTCGAAAATTTCCGTGGCTTCGGATTTTGCGATGTCGACGGTTTCAAGGTCGCCTACGTCGCTTGATGTGACCAGACCTGCGCCGAAAACGATCGAGCGGTCTTTGCGAACGCGGCCCCAAAGATACGGGAAATCGGTTGTGTAGAAAGGGCGCCGCGACGCGAGACCGATCGCGCGCAAAACGGATTCGGATACCGGTTCGGTAAGCAGCGCCAGCGTGAGCCGCGCGTGAGTTCCATGCGTCATGCCGGAGACGCGGAGCGACAACGCGTTTGTGGCAAACAACACTTTTCCTGCGGTAAGAGTATGCACGCGGCCGCTTGAGCGCTTTGCGAGGCGCGGGCGCTCGATGGTGAGCACCGGCATCCGATCCCACGCAACGTGCGTAACGCGATGCTGCTCGTGAATTCCGGCACCGAGGCGCTGGGCTGCCCTTCCCAGGCCGGCCACGAGCTTTCCGGGATCGACCGTGCCGCCCGGAACGTCTTTTGCAACTCGCAGAGTGCCGGAATCGTTCCAGGCAATCGGGGAATCGTTGCGGCCACCCTTGCGCGCGATTTCCCATGCACCGCGAAGGTCGAGATCGCAATTCACTTTCAGCGTGCGAAGAATTTTCTGGAAACCGGCGAGGACGTCGCCGAGACCGGGCATGTCTCCCGCGGCAGTCTCAGCCAGCGCCATGCCGCCGGTGCGGCCGCTCGCGCCCGCGCCTATAGAGAATGCTTCGAGAACGGCAACGGATTTCTCAGGCGCGAGCCGCTTGAGCCACGCGGCTGCGGCAAGCCCGGTGAACCCACCGCCGACGACGGCAAAATCGGCGGATGAGGGTAGGCGGCTGGCGCGGGGTTTGAAGTCGATTGGCCAGGGCGGCGTGCCCCAGTGATGTAGGGTGCGAGGCATAGCAGCACTCCCATATTACAGACAAAGACAAAGACGAAGGCGAAGAGGGGGTCCTTCGTTGCGCTCAGGATGACGCGGATTGGAAACCAAGCCGCGCTGAACCCAAAGGCAACGACAATAGCAACGGCTGCCGGCAAACCCGAAGAGAGATCCTTCGGCCGCTAAAGCGGCCTCTGGATGACGTCAAAGGCGGCATCCGTCGCGAACGGCGGGTAAGTTGCCAAGGCAACTTGGCGCTCTGGCGCAAATTCACAACAAAAACGGGTTCGCAGCGTTTGCCGCGAACCCGCCGGAAAGACAAAAGCGAAGAGGGGTCCTTCGCTGCGCTCAGGATGACGAGCCCTTGAAACGAGGACTCGTCAACTACAGGATGCTCTCGCTCCAGTTCTCGAGCGTGTGCTTGAGCTTGGCCATGAACTGGTGCGCGACAGCGCCATCCACGACGCGGTGGTCGTAGGAGAGCGTGAGGTAGACCATCGAGCGGATGGCGATCGCGTCGTCGACGACGACCGGCCGCTTTTCGATGGTGCCGAGGCCGAGAATCGCGACGTTCGGCTGGTTGATCACCGGCAAGCCGAAGAGGCCGCCGAAAACGCCGGGGTTGGTGATCGCGAAAGTACCTTCGGCGACTTCGTCGGGCTTCAGCTTCTTCGCACGGGCACGCTCGGCCAGGTCGTTCATCGTGCGCGCGATGCCGAGGAAATTCTTTTCTTCAGCGTTCTTGATCACCGGGACGATGAGGCCCCAATCGAGCGCAACGGCAATGCCGATGTTGCACTCCTTGTGCAGAACAATGTTCGTGCCATCGACCGACGCGTTGACCGTGGGGAATGCGCGAAGCGATTCGACCGCGGCGCGAACGAAGAATGGCATGAAGGTCAGCTTGGTACCCGCCTGCTCTTCGAACTTGTTCTTCATCTTCGCGCGGAGGTTTGCGATGTTGGTTACGTCGGCTTCGTCGACCGAGTAGACATGCGGCGAAACGCGCTTCGAAAGCACCATGTGCTCAGCGATGCGCTGGCGCATCACGGACATGGGCTGCACTTCGTAATTACCGAAGTACATCTTCTCGCGCGCCACGGCGTTTTCGAGAATGGCCGATGCGGAAGCACCACCCGTTGGCGGAGGAGCCGAGGGACGAGCGGGAGCCGCAGCCGGTGGAGGAGCAGCGTGCGACGCAGCGGCAGCAGCGGGTACACTCGAGCCGCCTTCAACGGCAGCCAGAATGTCCGCTTTGCTGACGCGGCCGCCCGCGCCCGTGCCAGGCACCTGCGCGACGTCGATGTTGTTTTCGCGAGCGATCTTGCGAACCAGCGGAGAGCTGCGGACCTTGTCGCCGGAAGCCGTGACGGGCGCGGCAGGCGCTGGCGCCGGAGCGGGCGCGGGGTTCTGTGCGGGCGGCGGAGCAGCCGCAGGCTTTGCCGCCGGCGGTGGCGCTGCGGCGGGTTTTGCCGCTTCCTGCTTTGGCGCGGCAGGCGCCGGAGCGGGCGCGGAGGCCGCAACGTCGATCACCGCAACGACGGTCTGAATCGGCACCGTCTGGCCTTCGTTGACTTTGATTTCCTTCAGCACGCCGGCCGAGGGTGACGGAATTTCCGCATCGACCTTGTCAGTCGAAATTTCAAACAGGGGCTCGTCGCGCTCGATCTTATCGCCGGGCTTTTTCAGCCACTTGGTGATCGTGCCTTCGAAAATACTTTCGCCCATCTGGGGCATGATGACGTCAGTTGCCATGGTGGTTCCGCTCCTGTGACCTGAAATCGAAACTCGCGTTTTGGGCCGCGTGCGCTCAGAGGCGGCGGCTGCCGAACGACTACCTAAGCGGCGGTGAGACACTCCTCGTGCCACACGCCCGGAATTCCATCGAGCGTATAAATCTCGTCGCCGCCGGTGAAGAACTCGACGTTCTTCACGGTTGCCGTGCGTCCGGCAAACTCGAGCTGCTCGGGCTCGAGCTCGTTGTGATACTGGCCGACTTCGAGAAAGTCCTCGAGAAACAGACGATCGGCGATCTTCACGCTCGTCCCGGCCGGAAACTCCGCATTGTTCACTCCTTTGGTCTTTCCCATGTTCCCCCGTGCGCTACGCGCTTTAGTATTTTGCCAGTTCGCGCGCGGCTGTGACGACCTTTTCGGTATTTGGCATAAAGTATTCTTCGAGCGTCGGCGAATACGGCACCGGCGTATCGATCGCGGTAACGCGGGCGATCGGGCCGTCGAGATCCTCGAACGCGCCTTCGCAAACGATGGCCGCAATTTCCCCGGCGATGCCGCCGGTCTTCGTGTCTTCGTGCACGACCAGAAGCTTGTTGGTCTTTTTCACCGACGCGATGATCGCTTCGCGGTCAAGCGGGAGAAGCGTGCGAAGGTCAATGACTTCGGCGTCGATGCCCTCTTTCGCTAGCTGGTCCGCTGCTTCGAGCGAGGTGTGAACCATCGCCGCGTAGCTGAGGATGGTGAGATCGCGTCCCTCGCGCCGTACGGCCGCTTTTCCGATGGGGACCAGATGATCGCCTTCGGGCATTTCTTCCTTGATGCGGCGGTACAGGAACTTATGCTCGAAGAAGAGGACCGGATTGTTGTCGCGAATGGCGGACTTCAGCAGGCCCTTTGCGTCTGACGGCGTGGAAGGATAAATCACCTTCAGCCCGGGAGTGTGGACGAAATACATCTCGGGGTTCGCCGAGTGAAATGGGCCGCCGTGAACGCCCCCGCCCGAAGGACCGCGGACCACGATCGGCACCGGCGCGCCCCACAGGTAGTGGGACTTGGCGACGAAGTTGGTGACCTGGTTGAAGCAACACGCGATGAAGTCAATGAACTGCATTTCCGCGACCGGGCGCAGGCCAAGAAAGCTCATGCCGCACGCCGCGCCGATGATGGCGGTTTCCGCGATGGGAGTTTCGATAACGCGCTCGCGGCCGAATTTTTCGAGTAAGCCTTCGGTGACTTTAAAGGCGCCGCCATAAGCGCCGATGTCTTCGCCGATGGCGACGACGGCTGGGTCGCGCAGCATTTCCTCAATCATCGCCTGACGGATGGCTTCCACCATGGTGATCGGGCCCGTCTTGACCTGCACTGCCGAGGACATTGTGGAGGACATGATCAGCGGCCTCCCTTGCCCTGCGAATTTTTGTCAAACGTGCGGCCCTGGGCGGTCTTGCCACCCGGTTTTCCCTGCTGCTTGCTGAACGGCTTGCCGCCGTTCTTGGTGAAATTTTTCTGCTGCCCCTGCTGGCTGAAGTTTTTGCCCTTTTGTACGCGGCTGTAGACGCGGCTCTCGGCGGTTTCGCGGAAGGCCTTGTCCTTTGGACCGCGGCCGAAAGGAACGCGCGGGCCTTCCGGCTCGGCAGGAGCTGCAGGCTCGACGACTTCATCTTCGGGATAAATCGATGCAACGGCCTGTGCAGGCTTCGCAGGAGGCTGCGGCTTCGGCTTGAACGACTGGTTCTGCGTCGCCGGCTTGGGATGGCGCAAGGCGCTCGAGGTCGGCGCGCTTGTGACTTTAGCAGCGGAGGAAGTGGCGTCGCCCATGCCTCCCAAATCGGCCAGCTTGTAGGATGTGTTGATGCTGGATTTCGGAGGCATCACCTCATCTTTCGGGCGCGACCACTGTGCTTCGATGTCGTGGCAGCCGTCGCAATAGACGCCTTCCGCGGCGAATTCCGGCGGCGGCATCGGGGAGTCTTCCGCGAATTGCTGTTCGCCATCGAGAAGCTTTTCGATCTTGGCGTCGAGTTCGGACTTGGTCTTGGCGTCCCAGATTCTGTTGTCGGTGAGAAATTTCTCATACAGCACGATGGGGTCGCGGGATTTCCAGAACTCGAACATTTCCTTGGGGACGTACTCGGCAGGATCGTGTTGCGCGTGGCCTCGCATGCGCATGGTCTTTACTTCGATGAGGCGGGGTCCCCGACCGGCGCGACATTCTTCCACGGCGTACTTGGTGTTGTTGAAGACGGCGACGACGTCGTTGCCGTCGACGATCGAACTTTGGATGCCGTAGGCAACGGCGCGGTCCGCGAGATTCTTTACCGGCACCTGGCGGGACACCGGCGTCGAGTAGGCCCACTGGTTGTTTTCAACGATCAGGACGAAGGGCGCTTTTTGCGCAGCAGCGAGGCCGAGGCCTTCGTGGAATGCGCCGGTGGAGCTGCCGCCGTCGCCGATCCAGGTGAGCGCGACGATATTTTGGCCGAGATAGCGGCCGGCCATCGCGACGCCGGTCATCACGGGAATCAGATCGCCGAGCATCGAGATGGGCGAGACGATGTGCAGATTTTTCAGGTCGCCGAAATGGCTGGTGCCGTCTTTGCCTTTGGTGGGCGAAGTGAATTTCGCCATGTGCTGCGTGAAGATGTCGCGCGGCGGAACTCCCTTTACCAGCAGCGCACCGATATTGCGGATCATTGGCGCGATCCAGTCGCGCTTTTCCACCGCGTAGGCGGTGCCGACTGAAACAGCTTCCTGGCCGAGGCTCGAGTAGAGGCCGCCGACAATTTTGTTCTGGCGGAACAGGCGCACCATGCGCTCTTCGAGCTGCCGGTTGAGCTGCATGTAGTAATAGAGGTCGAGGTGCTGTTCCCGCGTAAGCGGCTGACTCATGCCTCACTTCCTTTCCCTGCGGAGACTACGAGTTCCATTTCGTGCGGTGCTACTTCGGAGTGCGATTCAGACGCCACAAGCGCGTTGAAGAACTCGTCACGCGTAATCGTCCGCATCTCGCGATCAAAAACCTCGCCAAAACGAGCGACCAGCGACTCTGAAACTTCCGCGCGTGAAATTGCGCGGTTGAGAAGACGTTCGAGAGAGGTTGCGCGTTTCCCGGAAATGCCGCATGGCACGATCAGGTCGAAATAGTTGAGGTTGGTCGACGCATTGTAGGCGAAGCCGTGTGAAGTGACCCAGCGGCTCAAATGAACGCCGAGCGCGGCGAGCTTTTCTTCGCCGGAGGGCGTGTCGACCCAAATGCCGTGCTTGTCCTCGAAGCGGTTCGCAGTGACGCCAAAGTCGGCGCTCGCGCGAATCATAGCTTCTTCGAGCTGTTCGACGTACCAGCGCACGTCCTTCTTATGCGTCGCGAGATCGAGAATCGGGTAGCCGACAATCTGGCCGGGGCCGTGGTAGGTGATGTCGCCGCCGCGGTCGCTGGAGTAAAACTCAACGTTCATCTGCGCGAGAACGCGATCGCCAGCCTTGAGGTGCTCGCGCTTGCCGTTGCGCCCTAGCGTGATGACGTGGGGGTGCTCGCAGAGGAGCAGGACGTCGGGAACGTCGCCGCGCTTGCGAGCCGCGACAGCGCGTGCCTGCAACTCGCAGGCTTGCGCGTACGGGACGAGGCCCAGCTCGACAACCCAGCACGTTGTTCGGGACGGTTGGCTCACAACTCTCTCGTACTTCGATTCACAACTCGCGACAACTGGGCCGTGAAGGCCACGCTCGCGGGCGCCGGGAACGGCACGCGCCGCGAGCGCTGGAACACTGCTCTTAAAAATTGATCGTCAAGCCGCGAACGCTGTTGTACGCGTCGCCCAACGCTTCCCAAACAGTCGGGTGCGCGTGGATCGTAGCCGCCATGTCGTCGAGCGTTCCTTCCAAGCTCATCGTGTTGACTGGTCCAGCGATGATTTCCGTCGCAAGAGGGCCGATCGCATGTACGCCGAGAATCTCGCCGTACTTCGCATCGGCGACGACTTTGATAAAGCCTTCGTGCGAGCCGAGGATCGTGGCCTTGCTGTTGCCGAGGAACGGGAACTTGCCGGTCTTCACCTCATAACCCGCTTCGCGCGCCTGCTTCTCCGTGAGGCCGATCGATCCGACCTGCGGCTCGCAGTACGTTGCGTTCGGGCAGCGCTTGCGGTCGAAGGGCTGAACGTCTTTGCCAGCCATACGGCCGACAGCGATGATCCCTTCCTGCGATGCCGCGTGTGCGAGTTGCGGCTGGCCGGCGACGATGTCGCCAATCGCGTAAACGCCCGGCTCGTCGGTTTCCATGTAAGCGTTGGTGTGGACGAACCCGCGATCAACTTTGATCTTCGTTTTTTCGAGGCCGATGTTTTCGGTGAGCGGACGGCGACCGACCGCGATCAGCACTTTTTCGGCGCTGATGGTTTTTGATGCGCCGGACTTATCTTTATAGACGACGGTCGCGCCGTTCGCGTCTTTCTTTACGGACTCGACTTTGGCTTCGAGTTCGATCTTCATGCCCTTCTTGGTGAGGGCCTTTTGAAGCTCGGCGGAAATTTCTTCGTCTTCCAGAGGCACAACGCGCGGCAGAGCTTCGAGCAGCGTGACGTCGGTTCCAAACGTCTTGAAGATCGAAGCGAATTCGACGCCGACAGCGCCACAACCGACGACGATCATCGACTTCGGAATCGAGGTGAGGCCGAGAATCTCGCGGTTCGTGAGGATCGTGTCCTTGTCGATCTCGACTCCCGGAAGCGAGCGCGCTTCGGAACCGGTGGCGAGCATGATGTATTTGGTTTCGAGTTCGGTGACTTTGCCGTCTTTCTCGACAGAGACGCGACCCGGACCGGCAATCTTCCCCCAGCCGGTAATCGACTCAACCTTATTCTTTTTGAAGAGCAAGCCGATGCCGCCGGCGTGCTTCTTCACGATCTTATCTTTCCGCGAGAGGATTGAAGGCCAGTTGACCTTCACATCCTTGGCTTCGAAGCCGAATTCCTCGGCGCGCTTGAAATGATCGTAAATATCGGCGTGGTGCAGAAACACTTTGGTGGGAATGCAGCCGACGTGCAGACAGGTGCCGCCGAGAAACGAGTCCTTCTCGACTACAGCTACCTTCAGGCCCCATTGCGCGGCGCGAATCGCGGCCACATATCCGCCGGGACCACTCCCAATCACGACAAGATCGTATTTAGCCAACCCAGTTCTCCCTAGCAGTTTTCAAGAAAGCGACGATCCATTCGATGCGCGGTGGGTTCGTCAGGATTGCGGGCTACTGTTACGCAAACGCTTGATTTTAACAGCCGTACGGTGAGGCCGCAACCGGGTTCACATGTCCCAACTCGTTGAGACGCAAGGCGCTCAGTCCATTTTGGCGGCCTGACTCAAAGTGAAACTTTCCGGCTGAAATTCTCGTACTATCGGTCAAACGCCGTCCCAGAGGATTCTGAAAATGAGTATGAGTTCGCAGCCTAACCCGCTGGTCGCCGATTCGGCGTTCAGCCCGGCCCCACAGCATCCCTCCGGCTTAAGCGTCGTGTTCAGAGGCCCGAACGGGCTGCGCGCCGGGTGGCGCATTTTGATCTTCATCGCGCTGTTCGCGGCCCAAGGCAAGATGCTCAATATCGTTCTCCACCGCATTCCCGCGGTCCACGCGATGCATCAGGGCTTGCCTCCCGACGTGATGACGCCGGGCGTGCTGATGTTTGACGAAGGGTTGTCTGTGGCACTGCTGCTACTCACTGCATTCTGGATGACGCTGATCGAGAAACGCTCCTTCGCCGACTACTACCTTCCGGTGAAAGAGGCGTTTGGCAAGCGATTCTGGCAGGGAGTGCCGTACGGATTCGCGATGCTGTCTGTGCTGATGGCGATCATCGCGGCGCTGCACGGGTTTTCGATTCAAGGTTTCGTCACAGCGGGCGCGGTTGCTCTGAAGTTCGCGCTGCTCTATGCGATAGGGTTCTTCTTCGTCGGTATGACCGAGGAATTCCTGATGCGCGGTTACATGCAATACACGCTCGGAACGGGGATCGGCTTTTGGCCCGCGGCGTTGCTGCTCTCGTGTCTATTCGGTGCCGGACACATTCAGAACATCGGCGAGGACTGGTTCGGCGCTGTAATGGCGGGGTCTTTCGGGATCTTGGCGGCGTTCGCGCTCTTCCGCACCGGCAACATCTGGTTCGCGATCGGGATGCATTTGGGGTGGGACTGGGGCGAGACATTCTTCTACGGAGTCCCGGACAGCGGGTTCAAGGGGACGAGTTATCTGCTCAACGGCGTGCTGACCGGTCCGCACTGGATTTCCGGAGGAAGCGTGGGGCCGGAAGGAAGTGCGTTCGCGCTCGTCGTGCTGGCGATGGCGGCCGTTGGCATTCATTTTCTGTTTCCGGCAAAGCGAGTGGCTGCCTAGAGTTTCCCGCGTCTGGAATCCTTTCCATCACAAACAGCATCTACTTGTGGTCGCGAGCCGGAAAACATCCCGGCTCGCGGTCC
>JBEKJW010000188.1:0-9107 GCA_050011035.1 Candidatus Acidiferrales bacterium | reverse complement strand
AAATCGTAGGCGAACAAAAGGCGAAAGTCAAGCCACATCCGGAGGCCGACATGAAATCAATTCTTCTTGCTGCCATCGCGCTACTCGTCGCTGGAACCTGCAGCGCACAAATCTCGCTCTTCCCCCGCCACGTGACTGTGCCGCAGTATCCGGTAATAGCGCGCACGGCTCACATTAGCGGGCAAGTGGTCCTTCTGGTCACAATCGGCGCCGATGGAACCGTCACTGATACCACATTGGTAAGCGGCCCTCCGCTCCTCGGGAGCGCCGCGATCACCAATGTGAAGGCGTGGACGTTTGACAAGCCGGCGGCGGCACCGTTTGTCGAAACGCTTGTTTACGATTATCGGGTCGATCCGAACTTAACGTGTGAAGACAATGGCAGCGCCGCAAATAGTCACGCGATTTTTGACTTTCCGACTCGAGTCACGGTAACAGCGTGTGGCGCAACCGTCGTGGATACTTCCTCGAGAAAAAAGTGAAGCCGCGCCGCTGGTAAACGGTGCTTACCGCTTGGCCTTTTTTAAGGCGGTGCCTTTTTTCGGGATGGACTTTGCAGTTTTCGTACGCGACTCGGTAGGGTACATCTCCTGCAGCTCGCGCTCTAATTCCTCGTACGCCTTCTGCAAATCCTTCAGCTCGTCCGCCGCATTTGCCAGCTTGCCGGCGCGGCCCATGTTCTGAAGGTTCCGCGCAGCGGCGACGGCCTGCGGCGCGCCGAAAATCGAGAGTGAACCTTTCAGCAGATGCGCGGTGCTTGCCAGCTTCTCGGCTTTTTTTCCGCGCACCGCGTCTTCGATCTGCGCGAGCGTCTTCGGTGCATCCTTCAGAAGCGTTTTCACGAGGGACCGCGCGAGCTTCTCGTTGCCGCCGGTCATCTTGTCCAGCTGTTCGCGCACGTTTACAGCACCGGCCGCTGCGTGCGGCGCGGAAAACACAGACGCCCCCACCGCTGCTGGTGTCACCACATTCACCGCCATCGGCATTTCCGTCGGTGCTGCGGCGCCCCCACTCCGCATCGTCTCGTCCCACTTCAGCCCCGCCAGCGCGACTGTCTGAAAGAGCTTTTGCATGTGTATCGGCTTGGTCAGGAAGGCGTCCATGCCCGCTTCGAGCAGGCGGCGCTCATCCTCCGCTGTCGCGTTACCGGTGAGGCCGATGATGAACTGGTGCTTCACGCCGCCTTTTTCCCGATCGCGAATTGCGAGGGTGGCTTCGACGCCGGTCATGTTCGGCATCTCCTCGTCCATCAGCACCGCGTCGAACGGCTCGCGTTCGAGAGCTGCGAGCGCTTTCTTGCCATCGGAGACGCCAACTGCGGTGTAGCCCTGCTTCTCCAGTAGCTCAATCACCAGCTCGCGATTCAGATCAGCATCGTCGGCGACAAGCACTCGCAGCGGCTTCATAGCCTTCGCAGGTGCCGCAGCCTTGTCTTGCTTCGCATCCGCGACCTTCGCCTTGCTGATTGAGGCCGCCTCGGCAGCCGATTGTGCTTCGACGCTCGCTCGCGGCAGCCGGAACCAGAATCGCGAGCCGCCTTCGCCGCGCGTCTCCGCGCCGATTGTCCCGCCCCAGCGCTCGACCGTGATTTTGCAGAAATAAAGTCCGAGACCAGCTTTACCCGCGTGCGCCTTGCCTCGCGCGAAAAGTTGGAACAACTGCGTCTGCGGCTTGTCGGTCGGCAGGCCGGGCCCCTGATCGTTCACAGACGCGCGCACAAACTCGCCTTGGTCCTCCACGTTTATCGTCACAGTGGTGCCTTTCGGGCTGTAGCGCAGCGCGTTTTCGAGCAGGTTACCGAAGATGCGTTCGAGCCGCGTCGATTCGCCGGTGACGCGCCAGTTCACAGCTGCGTTCACTGACGGATCGATTCGCAGCTTGATACCGCGATCGCGATAGGCATTTTCAAACCCCTCGATCGAGCGCTTGGCCGAGACCACGACGTCCGGCACGTCATTGGGCTCCGTGCCGACCGCCTGCTGCGCGGCCAGATCCGACGAGAACGCTTCGAGGATTCCGCGAATCATCATTTCCTGCCGCTGCGCCTCGCGCTCGCCCGACTTCACATACTTCTTCATTTGCGACGAGAGCGGCTCCATGCTGAGCAGATGAAAAGTTCCGCTCATTGCGCTCAACGGCTGCGAAAGGTCGTGCACGATGCAGTGCAGAAGGATTTCTTTCTTGAGAATTTCGCGGAGAAGCTTTTCGTGGGAGAGAAGGGAATCACGCGCCGTCTGATACATCTCCTGCTGTTCGACGTACGCTTTCCCCAGATTGCGAACGATCAGAATTCTTTGCCCGCCGATCAGTACGGCCGAAGCTTCGAGCGGCGTCGAGTCGCCGGACTCGCCGGCCTCAATCCAGTTGCCCGAGCTGATCGAACCGGACTGCTTGGTCTTCCAAAAGTCTTGGGCGTCGTAGAGAAAATTGTCGAGGAAGGCCGACTTGTCGCCCAGCCGCAGCGTAGCGCCATTCGACGGCGCCTCGCCCCACATTTTCCTGCACCAATCGGGCCACGCCCCAAGCAGCCTGAACTCGCCTCGGCCCACGGCTTCGAACAACACGTAGCCCTGGCTCGAAACGAAGCTCTCGAAAATGGATGTCGCTGCCATCGGTAGACCTTACTTCGCCGCCACCATCGCCTCAGCCAACTGCAAAAACGCTTTCTCGACGCCATCGCCGGTCTTCGCGCTGGTCGTCACCACGATCCAGCCGTCTTTCTTGAGCTTCGACTGCTGCCCGTCGTCGATTTCCCACTGATCCATCAGGTCGCACTTGTTGAGCACGAGCAGCGCGGGCACGCGTCCAATTTCTTTTGTGACGCGTTCGGCGAGCGACAGCGCGTCTATGAGCGTCTGTCTTCGTGTTCCGTCGATCACCAGAAGGTAGCCCGACATTCCTCGAAGATAGTTCATCGGCACGTGCTGATAGATGTCGTCGCCGTGAATGTCCCACATGACCAGCATTACTTCTTCACTGGCGGCCTTCACGACTTTCTTTTCAATTTTCACGCCGATGGTGGTGAGGTACGTGTCGTCGAAAATCGTCGAGACGAATCGGCGCACGAGGCTCGATTTGCCCACCGAGAAAGATCCCAGCATGCAGATTTTCTTCTGTAACACAGGCGCGGCTCTCTATTCGCCCGCTGGAGCGATGGGGCTCGCGCCTTGCGAGGCAGTGTTGGCTTGTGGAGTGAAGCTGAGTTTGAACGTGACGCTGCGATTGAGATGGCGATCTTCTTCGGTGGCCTCGGAACGCAAAGGTTCGGAGGTTCCGACTCCTACCACTCGCAAATTCGCAGGGCGGATGCCGCTCTGTTGCAGCATCCCACGAATTGCGTCGGCGCGCTGCTGGCTGAGAGGCAGGTTGGTTCCTTCGATGCCAGTGGTGTCCGTGTGGCCGGTCACGTTCACGGTTACCGCTTCGCCCATGTGGGCGGCCTGTGCCATCAGCTCGTGAAAAGCTTTCTGGAATTGCGCGATTTTTTCGCCTTGGCCGGGATCGAGCGTCGAACTGCCTACGGGAAAAGTGAACACGGTCGATTCGAGCTGCGTGCGCAGCGGCTTCAGCGCGATCAAGTCGGAATTTTCGACCCGCGAGTCGTCCACGTGCGTCACGCCCGCGATCCATGGCGCACGCGCTTCGAACTGCTCGATCCATTTAAACGGCGCCGAGCCTTCCGCGATCAAGTCGCCATTGTGTGATGCGAGCTTCACGCCCGCCGGCGGACGCAGCATTTCCGTCGAACGCCGGGCGATCATCGCGTCATCGAGTGAAAAGTACGGCGCGAATTCAAATTGCGCGTCCGCCGGCGCCAAGCCGGCGTCGGTGATGAGTTTCTCGGGATCGGCGGACATCGGATCGCGGAAGCCGCTGATGTGAAACTTTCCGTTCTCGCGGTCGTGCGCTACCACCACGATGCCCGGTTGATGATTTAAAGCGTGCAGGAATTTCGACCACTGAATCAGCAAGTACGTCGAATAGACGATCCAGCCGAGAACGATCAGCCCAACCACTGTTCCAACAATGATCGCTGCGATCGGTTTCTTCCGATCCTCCGGTGTGTGCTTGTAATGCGTTTCGAGCAGCGGCGTCAGCTTCTCGTCCACCACGCGGAAGGGCGCCGCATCGCCTTTAAACTGCGCGAGCTTCGTCCCAAAGTGCCGCTGAATGTTTTCGATCGTCTCGCTCATCGCCACGCGATAGTCCGGCGGCGCATGTCCGCGGATCACGCAGGCCAGCACCGCGTCCGGGCTCTCTTGGAGCCAGACTTCCAGGTTGCCGACGTTCAGGCTGCCGAGCCCTTCGGCATCTTTCGAGTGGAACGAGTCGCGCACGAACTGTTGAATCGCCGTCAGCATTCCCGCGACCATGTCTGGATCCTGCGTCGCCACCGACGGCGCCACCACGTGATTCAGCACCAGGCCCGTCTGCTTGTGGATCAGGAAAATCTGCTCCACGCGGAACAACAGGCTGTGCATCATCACGATTTCCGCGAACGACTTGCCCGTCCGCATCGCTTCGACGCGCCACTTGATACCTTGCCACGAGAGGCTGTTTTCGAGCGCCTGGTTGAACGATTCGAGCATCGATCGCAGCGTCTCGGTGATCGACTTCCGGATCGCGGGTCCCATCACGGGAAAGAGCGCATCGGCCAGCACGTGCGGATCGCGGCGCACCGATTCGCGCAGCGTCGCTTGAATCGTGGGAGCCAGCGCTTGGGCCAGCGCCTCGTCGTCGCCCCGTTCGCGGCGAAGCTGGATCGCTTCGGCCACAACCTCACCCACGTCGGCGGTGCGCCGTTCGACGTTCTCCAGCCTGTCTCGTATTTCGGAAATTTCGCCCTGTTCGGGGACTTTCAGGAGCCGGCGCAGCTCTTCGTAATTACGCGCGTCAGTCGCGCGTTTCTCATCCGCTGGTTCTTCGGGAGCGGGCCCCGCTACGGGTGCGCGGCGTTGCGCTTGCTCGGCCATGTTGGAAGGTGGAAGGTCTCGCCCGGCGGTTTGGGTCGTATCAGCCACCGTCTTCTCGTCGTTGCGATCTCGGGGCGTTCTACTCGTCGGGCAACTCGAACTTGTTCTTCAGGCGCAGGCTGAATTCGGCAAAGAGGTCGGCCAGTCCGGCGCGATCCGTCTTCTCGTCGCGCAGCTGTTCCACCTCGCGGCCCAGAGCAGCAGTCGAATCGCGGCGCAGCTTGTCGATTTCCGCAGAAACGGCTTTCGAATGCTCGAGGAACTTCGCGCGAATCTCGCTCTGCCCGTCGGACATGCCCTCTTCCAGCTGCGAGAGCTTCTTTTCGAACGCCTTGTGCGCGTCCTTCACTTCGCGCGCGAACTCTTTCGAGTTCTCTACGCGTTCGGACTTTTCCGTCTTGATCCTCTGGCTCAGTGAGTCCACTTCCTGCTGGACGAAGCTTGAGAGCGTGTCGAGGCGCTTGGTCATGTCCTCGCGCAGCGTCTCCATCTGCTTCATCACGGTCTCTTCCAGGCGCACGAAGCGCTTCTCGTAGTCGCGCATCTGCGTGCCGAACAATATGTCGCGAATCTTGTCTACATTCGCGCCCTCGTTCTCTTTGCCGGATGAGTTCGGAATTTTTGCGTCCGCCGGGGATGCCATACGCTTACCTCTCCTTCGAATATCCACCACATTCTTGGACTTCGTGCCGTTGCGGGGGGGCCGTCGCCTTTGCGGTCGAGGCATGGGCTGGACGTTACTACGAAACCGCGCAGAGCCGCAATAAGCAGATGGTTACGCCGGAGTGAATCGGGAGTAGTGAGAGTTCTAGAACAGGGCCGTGTATCAAACTGCGACAACGTAGTACTCGCTCACGCGCGCGAGCTGTTTGCGGCGGCTACTTGTCGAGAATCTCTTTCAACCGAGCATATCCCGAGCGACTTACTGGTATTTGGGAGCCGTTCGACAGCACCGCGACGTGGCTGTCCTTGGCGTAAGGCTCGACGCGTACGACCTTCTCTAAATTAACGATGTACGACCGGTGAACGCGCAAAAACTTCGCCGGATCGAGCGCCTGCTCCAGACCCGAAATCGTTTGCTGCTTCAGGTGCTTCTTGCCCTCGGACGCAAGCGCCAGATAATCGTCCTGCGCCTCAGCGTAGTCGAGCTTGGCGACGGGAATGATGAACACTTTGGTGCCGTCGCGCACCGCGATCCGGTCAAGATACTGAAGCGGCGCGCGCGCCGAAGCTGAGAGGTCCGTCGGCAGCGGCAGGTCCTGCGCGTTTTTGCCCGCCTTGCCGCTCAGCCGCTCCTTCGCCCGCTCCAGCGCCCCGTTGAACCGGTCGGCGCCGTAGGGCTTCAGCAAGTAATCGACGGCATGCACGCCAAATGCTTTGATGGCGTAGCTGTCGTACGCTGTGACGAAGATCACCGCCGTCTCATTGCCGATCAATTCGAGGACTTCGAAGCCGTCGAGCTTCGGCATCTGAATGTCGAGGAACAGCAGGTCTGGCTTCATCTCCATCACGGACTTCACCGCCTCGAATCCGTTCGCGCACTCCGCGATGACCTCGACGTCCGCGTGCTTTGAGACGAACTCGCGCAGCACCTGGCGCGCCAGGTCTTCGTCGTCGACGATGATCGTCCGAATTTTTCGCGTCACTCCGGCTCCGGCGCTCATGCGGCTTGGACCTCTCTTTCCGCGGGGAACTTCAGGTTCACGCGGAAGCTTTCTCCGTCGGGCGCGTAGTTGAACGTCGCTTGATTGCCGTAACGCGCCTTAAGACGTTGCCGCACGTTCACGAGTCCCACGCCGCTCTTTCGTCGCGGTGGTGCTTCCGGATCGAATTTATTCTCCACCGCGATCGCCACGTCGCCGCCCGTGCAGTCAATCTTCAGCCGGATCCAGCCGCCTTCCACCAGGTTCGCGATGCCGTGCGACACGGCGTTTTCCACCAGCGGCTGCAGCAGCAACGGGAGCACCATCACGTTGAGCGCTTTCTCATCCACCGACTCTTCCATTTGGATGCGAGCACCGAATCGGACTTTCTCGACCGCAAGAAACGCATGGATCAGTGACAACTCTTCCTCAAGCCGAATCGCCGACTTTTCACCCAAGCCCAGCGTGCGCCGCAAAAAATCCCCCAGCAGGATGCACATCTCACGCGCCTTGGCAGGATCGGAAGTCGTCAGCGCGCTGATCGAATTCAAACTGTTAAAAAGAAAGTGCGGATTTACCTGCGCCTTCAGCGCTTTCAACTCCGCTTCGCGAGCCAGTACGCTGGCCTTCATCATTCGCGCTTCCGCGTCTTTGGAAGCTTCGAACGTCAGGTAGACGTAGTAGAACGCCACCGAAAGCAGGTAGAGCAGGATGCCCGTCACGGCGAGCAGCGGAATCTCGGGCAGGAACCGCTCATCGAGTCCTGCAAAGGCGCTCGACCGCCCGAGCGCGTGCGAATACCAGCGCGCCGCGAGCACCCACAAACCCGTCGCGACCAGCGCGCCGCCGATGTGCGCGAGCAAGACCTTGGAGATTTTCGATTTATCGAGCGGCGTAACGCGGCAGGTGTACCACGCGCTCAGGCAGACGAACGCGTAAAGAAGGCACAGCGGAACAGCCAGCACGCAAGCTTCCCGGCCGGAGATGTTTCCCGTGGCGGTGAAAAGGTACGCCACGACGGCCGTGATCGCCTCCCAGACCACGAGGTAGAGCAGCAGGCGCCGGACGTGAGAAAGGAGCGGGTGCATTGGTATGTGCGCGCGCTAGTTCTTGATTTCCACTCCGCCGAAAAGTGCGACGCCGCGAATGATCAGTTTTTTTGCGTTCGGCGGTAGCTCGTTGTCCAGGACGTGGCGGTCGTCCGAGTAGCCGCCGAAAATGCCGGTGGCTTCGATCAACACATTCCAGTTTTCAGGGACGCGCACTTCGCCTCCGCCGAAAACGGAAGTCGCTTCGAGGATCGCCTCGTTGTCCTGAATGTCGCAGTTGCGCAGGTCGAGCTGGTAGCCGCCAAACATCGCGACCACGCGCCCACCGCGGAACGACTTGGTCTGCAGCTTGCGTTTGAAGCCGCCGAACACGGCCACCGCGTCGACGTCTGCATCGGTCAGTTTCGTGGTCCAGCGATCAAACTTGATAAACGTGCGAAGATCGCGCGACCCCCCACCCATGGCCTGCCAGATCATCACGAAGCCGACCGCGATGATAATCACCGGCCAGATCATGTCCCAGCGGACTTTGAAGAGGCCCAACTCGTTGCCCATCAGCAGCAAGCCGCAGACGAGCATCACGATGCCCCAGATGTGCCTGCCGCCACGACCATCCTCGAACAGGTTGGCCAGGCCAAAGACCACCAGGACGATCGGCCACAGGCTGAAAATGCGCTCGCCGACAAATCCTAGCTGGTGAAGCAATATGGCGACGCCCCAGCCGATGATCGAAAGTCCGATCAGCAATGCTGCGCTGAAGCGTCGGGTTCCGGTGCGGGGTTCACAGTTCATAGCGAACTCCCTTGCGAGTGGTAGTTGAGCGTTTTAGGCGGTTTTCCTGCGTGGCCAGCATAATCGAGAACCCCAACCCTACCAGAAGCAGCGGCCAATAGCGCAACACTTGCGTCACGGTGGGGCCTCCGACGTGCGTAGCCAGCAGGTTCCACAGGTCTGACGCCACGACGGAGATCTGCCACAGGTTATCCAGCCGGATGTGGCTCAGGCCCAGCTCGCCGACCTGAAAGATCACTCCGACAAGGATCATCAGGGCCGAGGCGATCCAGAGGAAGCTCGAACCCGTCAGACTGGTATTGATCGTCGTTGCCCGCCCTGTGCTTGCCATGTGCGTCACTCCTGTCGCTTTGCGGATGCCGTTCATGAGCGAAGGATAGACGGGCCCCGTTATCGCGTCAGTTCCTATTCGGCGAGCTGCGGCAGGCTACCGGCGAATGGTGGTTTCGGCCGGAGGAGCTGCTCCGGCTCAATCGGCGAAGACAGGCCGAAGACGGCCAGTCGCGCCTGTTTCGGAGTTGTGGGGCGCTCTGAGCGGGAGCCTGCCACCTCTGTTACACTCCGACCGATGTCCCGCCAAAAGCTCGGCCAACACTTCCTCGGTGATACCGGTTGGCGCAAACGCATTCTCGGCGCACTGAATCCTAAGC
>JBEKJW010000187.1:0-9288 GCA_050011035.1 Candidatus Acidiferrales bacterium | reverse complement strand
CCTTCGCGCCGGCACCCAACTCGCCGCGGCCGCCGCAAACACCAGCACCGGAATCATCACCACGAAACTCATCGCCTCCACGTGTTGCATTCCCGTCACCGAATGAACCATCGTGCGCGCCGCCGCGAAAGCCGCGATCGTCCCAATCGCCACGCCGCCCAAAATCAGTACGAGGCTCTGCCGCAGCACCATCCACATCACGTTACGCGCCGACGCACCCAGCGCCATCCGCACGCCGATTTCCGGCACGCGCTGCGCCGTCAAATACGCCATCACTCCGTAGATGCCGATGCACGCCAGCAACAGCGCCAGCCCGGCGAACACGCCGAACAGCACCAGCAAAAACCGCTGCGTCGCCAGCGACGCGCTCACCAACTCCTCCATCGTCCGCACCTGATACAAAACTTGATCGTTTCCCGTGCCCCGCAATGCGTGCCGCAACGGATCCACCATCGCCAGCGGCGGACCGCTCGTCCGCACCGTGATCGAAAGAAACGTCGAAAACAAATGCATCAAAACGTCCGGCACCTGCGCGAACGGAATGTAAATCTGGTCGCGCACGCGCGATACGTCGTCGCCCGCAAGCCCGTCGTGCCGCACATGTCCCACCACGCCGATAATTTCGATCGGCGGGTTGCCAATCGCGGGCATGTGCAGTTGTTTGCCGACAGCGGCGTCGATGCTGCCGAACGCGTGCTGCGCCAGCACTTCATCCACCACCGCCACGCGGGGATGGTCGCTGTTGTCATCGTCGTTGAAAAATCGCCCGCGCCGCAGCGGTATGCCCATCACTTTCAAATACTCCGGCGTCACGCTGGTGCTGTTGGCCATCGGCATTCGATTCGCCGGCGGCTCCGCGGCACTCGCCCAGTAAGGCCCGATATTTTCGCCTACGCTCAGCGGAACGATGTCCGTCAGCGCCGCCGCTTCCACACCTGGAACGCTCCTCGCGCGGTCCAGCACGTTCATATACGCCGCGCGCGTCGCCACGGCGTTTTGCAGCACGGTCGGCGATACAGACATTCGCGCCGTCAGCACATGTTCCATCCGCACTCCGGGATCGACCGTCGAGAGCCGCAGCACCGTGCGCCCGAGCATCCCCGCGGAAACCAGCAGCACCACCGCGAGCCCAATTTCGGCGATCACGAATCCGTTGTGCAGCCGCCGCGAACCGTCGCCCACCGTGCGCATTCCGCCGCGCATCTTCTGTTCCAGTTCTTTCGTTGGCGCGCGTAACGCAGGCGCGATCCCGAATAATAGACCGCACAAAAGTCCAACGCCGGTAGCGACCAGCAGCACGCGCCAATCCAGCTGCACGTCGTTCGCGCGCGGCAAATCGCCGGGCCACAGTGCAAGGAACGGACGAATCCCCGCCGCGGCAATCACCACGCCCAGCAATCCGCCCGCGAGTGCGAGTATCCCGCTTTCCGTGAGGCATTGCCGGATCAACCGGCCTCGCCCCGCGCCCAGCGCAACGCGCATCGCCAGTTCGCGTTCACGCGACACGGCACGCGCCAGCAGCAAGCTCGCCACATTCACGCACGCGATCAGCAGCACCAGCGTCACCGCGCCGAGCAGCAGCCACAGCGTGCTGCCCGTATCTCCCACGATGTCTTGCTGCAGCGGATGCGCCGTCGCGCCCACGCCGACGTCGTCCGGATATTGCTCCGCCATGTGCTTTGCGATGCGGTCGAGTTCTACCTTGGCTTGTGTGAGCGTCACGCCCGGCTCGAGCCGCCCGATCACGTGCATGAAATTCGCGACGCGCGTCGCCATGTGCGTGTCGGGATCCTGCTCCAAAGGAATGAATACGTCGGCTTTGCCGTCGATTTCGGCGTCAGGATCGAAATGCGCAGGGGCCACGCCGACGATCGTGCGCGATACTCCATTGAATTCCAGTTGTTTGCCGACCGCGTCTTCACTTCCTGCGTAGAGCCGCTCCCACAGCCGGTAACTGATGATCGCCACCGGCGCTCCGCCGCCTTGTGCTTCTTCCGGGGTAAAAGCGCGCCCGCGCAGCGGCTGCACACCTAGCACGCTGAAAATTTCCGACGAGAACTCGCGCCCGTCCACGTATTCAGCCTGACCGGTTCCCGTGATCGTCCCGCCGCCCCACGACCACGCCGCCAGCTTCGCCACCGAGCTCGCTTCGCGCTTGTAATCGCGGAAATCCGGCGGAGAAAAGCCCCACGGTTCGCCCAGCCGTTCGATTTTCCGGTGCAGCTGCACGAGGCGCTCGGGCTCGGGATACGAAAGCGGCTTGAGCAGCACGCCGTTTACCAGCGTGAACATCACCGTCGTCGCGCCGCTGCCGAGCGCCAGCGTCAGCAACGCCACTGCCGCGAATCCCGGATTTTTCCGGATCATCCGCAGCGCGTATCGCGTGTCCTGCCCGAGATCTTCCACCCAGCGCGTGCCTCGCTCGTCGCGGCACTGTTCTTTCACTTGTTCCGGCCCGCCCAGATCGAGCCGTGCGCGCCGCCGCGCTTCTTCCGGCGAATATCCGTTGGCAATCAATTCGTTCGTGTGCCGCTCCAGGTGATCGTGCAGCTCTTTTTCGAGCTGGCTTTCCATTTGATTGCGCCGCCAAAGCCGCTGCCACCAGTTCATTTCGCACCGCCTTCGGAGAGCTTCAGAATCAAACCGACTGCGTCCGAGAGCCGCTGCCAGCTAGCCGATTCCGTCTCGAGCAGCGCCCGGCCTTTCCGCGTCAGCTTGTAGAATTTCGCTTCGCGCCCCGTTTCCGATTCGCGCCATTCCGCAGCCAGCACGCCGCGATTTTCGAGGCGATGCAGAGCTGGGTAGAGAGTTCCTTGCCGCACCTGCACCACGTCGCGCGAAGTCTGCTGCAGCCGTTGCGCGATCGCATAGCCATGCACCGGCCCCAGCGCCACGATCTTCAGTATCAGCAGGTCCAGCGTCCCCTGCGGCAAATCCGATTTGTCCGACATCACCATCACCACACCTCCTCCTTCGACATATCTATCACGGGTATATGTCGAAGCACAAGGTGTCTCTTTTTTTCGGGCGAGCGAAGCGAGCTGTAACATAGACTCTGGAGTCTGTGCGAGACCAACTTCAGTTGGTCTCGGGTCGAGCCATCCCCATTCTGGCAATCTCGCAGTGCTCGGCACCACCAAACCAGGCGAGTACGCCAGTGGAATAGGCAGTCCTGCCTGTGCACTTGTAGCCCTCAAGAAGTTGTCGTGCGTTCACAGGCCCAACGGAACAATCCCACCCCACGTATCGTACTAACGCAATGAGCAGCACGTAGCCGCTCCGATGCCACCCAAATCGCTCACAAAACCCGAAACGTTTCGACGCGACCGCCGTCCAATGCACCAAACTCAAGCCGTACCCGAGGTGTGTCCATGGACTCCTTCCTCCAAAACCTAAAGTACGGTCTGCGTAGCCTCCTCAAAAGCCCCGGCTTCTCGCTGGTCGCTGTCCTCACGCTAGCCCTCGGCATCGGCGCGAACACCGCCATCTTTTCCGTCGTCAACGCCGTTCTGCTCCAGCCGCTTTCGTATCCGGATCCCGACCGCATCGTCTCGCTGCAGTGGAGCACCGAAGAAGGCAACAGCAACATCACCTCGATCACCAAGTTCAACGCCTACCGCGACCAGACCCAGGCGTTCGAAGCCGTCACCGCCTACGATTTTCGAGGCCCCGGCATCAACCTGATCGCCGGCGACCGCCCCGAGCAGCTCAAAGGTATCCGCGTCTCGGCCGACTACTTCCGCGTCTTCGGCGCACCCCTTGCACTCGGCCGTGCGTTCACGCCCGAGGAAGACCGCCCGCAAGGTCCCAACCTCGCCGTAATTTCAAATTCGCTCTGGCACAGCCGCTTTGGCGGCGATCCGAGCGTCATCGGCCGCACGCTCAATCTCGGCGGCGACGCCTACACCGTGATCGGCGTCCTCGGCGCCGATTTCCACAACGATCCGCCCAGCGACATCCTGATGCCGCTCAAGCCCGATCCGAACAGCGTCGACCAGGGCCACTATCTGCGCGCCGCCGCGCGTATGAAACCCGGCGTCACTCTCGCGCAAGCCAAGGCGGCGATGAACGCCGCCGCCGACGAATTCCGCCACAAATTTCCAAACTCGCCCGAGCTCGGCCCCAAGGACAGCTTCACCGCGATTCCGTTTCGCGACTCCATCATCGGCGACGTGCGGTTCGGCCTGTTGCTTCTTTTCGGCGCCGTCGGATTCGTGCTGCTGATCGCCTGTGCCAACGTCGCGAACCTGCTTCTCGCGCGCGCCACGATCCGCAAACGCGAAATCGCGATCCGCTCCGCTCTCGGCGCCGGCCGCGCGCGCATCGTCTGGCAACTTCTCACCGAAAGCGTGATGCTCTCCATCGCCGGCGGCGTACTTGGCCTGATCCTCGGCTGGCTCGGCGTTTGCGCGCTGCTCAGCATCAATCCCGGCGATATCCCGCGCATCGGCGAGCACGGCGCCGCCGTCGGCATCGACTGGCGCGTGCTGCTTTTTACGCTCCTCGCGTCGATTGTCACCGGAATTTTGTTTGGCCTCGTTCCTGCGTTCGCCTCATCGCGCGCCGACCTCAGCGTCACCCTGCGCGAAAGCGGCTCTCGCACCGGCACCGGCGTCCGCCACAACAAAATGCGCTCGATCCTCGTCATCGTCGAAATGGCGCTCGCCTTGATTCTTCTCGTCGGCGCGGCGCTGCTGATCCGCACGTTCGGCAATTTGCGCGGCGTCGATCCCGGCTTCAGCGCGAAAAATGTGATCACCATGAATATGTCGCTCGCCGCGCAGCGCTTCGAGCAAACCGCCAACATCGAGCTGCTCGCGCGCGACGGACGCCAGCGCCTCGCGTCGCTTCCGGGCGTCGACGCCGCGACGCTCACCTGCTGCCTGCCGCTTGAAGGCGGATTCGGCTTGCCGTTTAACATCGTCGGCCAGGCTCCGAAGGAAGGGCCGTACACGGGTGGGGCGGGCTGGCTCGATGCGTCGCCCGGCTACTTTGACGTTTTCAAGATTCCCGTGCTGAAGGGCCGCGTGTTCGACGATCGCGATGCACACGGTGCTCAAGGCGTTGTCGTGATCAACCGAAGCCTGGAGAAAAAATATTTTCCCAACGGCGATGCCGTCGGCTCCTCGATGATCATCGGCAAGGGCGTCGGCCCTGAATTCGAAGAGCCCGCGCGTGAAATTATCGGCGTCGTGGCCGATGTCCGCGAAAGCGGACTCGCTCGCGATCCGGACCCCATGATGTACGTCCCCATCGGGCAGATTAACGACGGCGTCGCGAAGCTCACCAACAGCATCACCCCGGTGCAGTGGGTCGTGCGCACGAAAGTTCCGCCGTTCACGCTCAGCCAGGATATTCAGCGCGAGCTGCGCGACGCCAGCGGCGGCCTTCCCGTCGCGCACATTCGCTCGATGGAGCAAGTCGTCGGCGAATCCACCGCGCGCAACGATTTCTATATGACGCTGCTCACCATTTTTGCCGGCGTCGCTCTTGCGCTCGCCGCGATCGGCGTCTACGGCTTGATGGCCTACACCGTGCAGCAACGCACGCCAGAGATCGGCCTGCGCATGGCGTTAGGCGCAAGCCCCACGCAAGTTCGCAAAATGGTAGTGGGGCAGGGAATGCTGCTAGCGCTGATTGGCGTAGTCATTGGAGTAGCCGCCAGCTTAGGCTTGGCCCGCCTGATGAGTAGTTTGCTCTTCGGAGTAAAGCCCTACGACCCCACCGCCATCATCGTGGTGGCAGTCGTCCTAAGCGCCGTAGTCTTCTTAGCGACGTACCTGCCCGCCCTCCGCGCCAGCAAAGTCGATCCCATGATCGCCCTCCGCTACGAATGAGCGATCTAGCCGCAACACGACATCGCTCGCGACACTTCGTGCGGTCGCAACTCTAGCCACTCGCGATTAATCACTGATTTTAAAAGGAAGGAGGGGGCGCGAACACTGGAAGCGGGTGCCGCGCCCGTAGGAAGTGCGTCTTGGAATTGTCCCCATCCTAACGACGGCGCCGAATCGCGCCCATCGGTGACTTACCCTAGACCGTACCAACAAAACGTGTAGAGTATGGCCTACGATTCCGCGGAGGCCCCACGCGCCGCGGCACGGCCCATGCTCAATTTACCTCGTCCAATTCCCAAGACCACGCTAGCCGTCTTCACCGTCACTGCCATCGCCACCGCGCTCACGTTCGCGTATCCGCATCTGATCGCAGCGCTCGAACGCACTCCCACCATGCTCGCGCATTACGAGTGGTGGCGCTTCATCACGCCCGTCTTCATCAATCCCGAAGGCTGGCTGCAGATCGTCGCGAATGCCGTGGGCCTTTTAGTTCTCGGCGCAATCGTCGAACGCGAGTTCGCAGCCCCGCGCTGGCTCGCGATTTATTTTTTCAGCGCCATCGTCGGCGAAATCGCCGGATACGCGTGGAAGCCCAACGGCGCCGGCTCAAGCGTCGGTGTCTCAGGACTGCTAGGCGCCGTGGGAGCGCTGCTTCTAGTCGCGGAAGCACCGCAAGCCCGCGTAGGCGCCTTCGTCATTCTCCTCGGCGCAGCAACACTAGCCTGGTTCCGCGACCTCCACGGCCCCCCAATCCTCTTCGGCTTCGCGCTAGCGTTGCTATTGCATCGCCTCGCCCACCCACCCTCGCCGCGCAAAACCATGACCCAAATCGTCTAAGGAAGCACGCCTCAGGCGCGCGCAGCGCGCTGTAACATAGACTCTGGAGTCTGTGCGAGACCAACTTAAGTTGGTCTCGGGTTGAGCCATTCCAATTCCAGCAACCACGCCGCGCTTTGCACGATCACAATACGCGCGCGCACCCGCAGCGCAGGCAAATCCTGCCTGCGTTCTTAGGCGCCGCGAAGCGAGGCGCTGTAACATATACTGTCAGTCTGTGCCCACACGATTCGCATCAAGCAGATCGCGAAATCTTCGGAAGGGAACTACCGTAGCAGCAATTTTCCGCCCGCCCTCAATCCACCCTCCCACACAACGCCTTGTATTCATCTCGTACGCGCACCAGCAGCTTCTCCGTCTCGCGCGCCTCCACCGTAATCGTCCCCGACATCTCGGCACGCACCTGCGTGCTGAACACATTCACCGTATTCCGCACAAATTCGTAAACGTCCGCGTGATCGTTCAAATCGACGCTCACATCCGTCTTTGGTTCCATAGCGCCCGATAATACCGCGAGACGCCGCCCCGAGTCGTCCCACGCCCCAGTTTTTTCTCCGGCCGCTCGCCACTAACCACTAGCCACTTTTCTTCAAAAGGTGTATTTCATTAATCCACCCTCAGGAGACAAGATGCAGGGATCGATCGCCAAAACTTTCGCAAAAGACATCACCATCCACACCTACACCGCCCCCGACGAAGGCTGGGTCGTCAACACGCAGATCATCGAGCTACCCACCGAAATCTTCATCGTCGACGCGCAGTACATGCTGCCCTTCGCCGAAGAAGTCGCGAACTACGCCGCCAAGCTCGCGAAGCCCATCTCGCGCCTCTACGTCACGCATTATCATCCCGACCACACTCTCGGCGCGGCGGTCTTCAACATGCCGGTCACCGCGCTCGCTGAAGTGAAAGCCAAGATCGAAGCCGTAGGCGATCGCGTCGCCGCCGAAGAACACGAAAAGCACGGCGACCGCGTCGCGAAGACCGCCGTGAAGCCGTCGATCGTCGTCGCGCCCGGCCGCGAAACCGTCGGCGACATCCCCATCGATTTCATTCGCATGCAGAACGCGGAAACCGCCGACGCGCTGATGATCGCTTTCCCGGGCCGCGGCGTTCTCGTCGCGCAGGATTTTATCTACAACCGCGTCCACGTATTTCTCGGCGAGCGCTCCTTCGATACCTGGGCCGCCGCGCTGCGTGACTACCAGCTCAACGCGACGAAATACCGCACGCTTCTGCCCGGCCACGGCCAGCCCGCCGGCGTCGAACTCTATGGCGAGATGCTCGCCTACCTCTCATTCACCAAGCGCCTGCTGCAGGACGTCCGCGACCCCGCGATCTTCAAATCGCGCCTCGTCTCCGCCTTCCCCAATTACGCCGGCCGCGTGCTGTTAGATCACGAGTCCCGCTTCCTCTTCCCACCAAAAACCGCCAGCGCCTGACGCGCTATGCCACAGGTAGCACAGGCATTCGTGCCTGTGCGCGCCCCACATTTTGTGGGGTGCGGGTTGAGCGATGTAAGCCGTCAGCACAATCAAGCCAGCGCCCACGTCACAACCAGGTAGCACAGGCTGGCTCCCACCCCGGCGAAGCTCGCGGAGAATCCTGCCAGTGTTCGAGCGCAGCTCGTTTTTGTCCACGCTCCTCGTCGACGCGACGCTTCTACCGCGCGCGTCGGACAGAGCCGAAGCTCGGTCCTCTTACGACCTCATATCGAAATTCTGGCAACGCCGCCGCCGTACCGACTGTCCCACGCATACCCGACAGCACATCACGCCTTCAGCGTCACCGTAGCAAACGAATCCGGCGCCAACTCCGCCGACGCCGCCTTTTCGCCCACCTGCACCTGTATAAGCTGCTTGTAGGGATGCCCGTTGCGCAGCAGCGCCACAACGCTGCCATCGGGATTCACAAACACGAGTGCATCGTCGCAAGTCCCACTCGTCTCCACGCGCCGCGCTCCCACATCCACAAAATGCGTCAGATGCTTCAACAAATAGTAGTCGTGGTTGTATTGAAACGTCTTCGCCGCCGTGTCGATGCTCACCAGCGAGTTCTGCGGCCAGCCCCACGTGCTCATCCCGCCCTTCGCCGTCGCCAGGTTCCAGTAGAAGTACCCACGCGCGCCGCGGCGGAAATATTCCTTCATCAGTTGCCAACAGTACGCGGTGTACGCCCACGTGTTCGTCCCGAAGCCGCACTCCTGCTCGGACTGAAAGATCGTCAACGCCGGATACTGCGCATCGATCTCCGCCAGCGCGTTCTTTCCCGCCCACTGGACGCCGACGCCCTTGATGAACTTCGCCGCCTTCTTATCCGTCATCGTCGCGTCAAGCAGCTTCACGTTCCCGCGCTCGAGCGTCCCGAAAAACACATCCACGCCGATTTTTTGCATCGTCGGCCCCAGATATTCGACGAAATGCGCGAGCCCCGCCGCTGTCCACGTGCAGCTCGGAAAATTCTGCGCCGAGTTGAATTCGTTCTGCGGCATTACCATGCCCACCTGAATTCCTTCCGCACGATACGCCTCGATGAATTTCTGAAAGTAGAGCGCGTACGCCTCGAAGTAGCGCGGCTCCTGGATGAACATGTCCTCGCCTTCGTGGCCGATCTG
>JBEKJW010000186.1:0-9296 GCA_050011035.1 Candidatus Acidiferrales bacterium | reverse complement strand
TCGCGCGCATTCAGGCGGCGATGAAGGACAAGAAAATCCTGATCGCCGACGGACACCACCGCTACGAGACCGCCATCAACTCACGCAACGAAGCGCGGAAGAAGGCTGGCCCCGATTCATCAGAGGTCGATTTATATGCGCCCGAAGAGTTCGCGATGATGACCTTCGTCAACACGCACTCCAAGGGCATGACCATCCTGCCGACGCACCGCCTGATCAGCCGCATGCCGAATTTCAATTTCGAAAAGTTCCGCGCCGGCGTGGCGCGCACGTTCGACTGGTATTCCTATCCCTTCACGAACGACGAAGAGCGCGCGGCGGCTCATGATGAATTCCGCAAGGACCTCCAGAGCGACAAGCACAAGCGCCGGGCGATCGGCGTCTATGCCGGCGCTAGCACCGGCGGATTTTATTTGTTTGCGCTGCGGAAGGACGCGGATCTCGAGCAACTTTTGCCGGACATTTCGGAAGCGCAACGCGGGCTCGACATCGTGCTGCTCCACCGCCTGCTGATCGATAAGGGGCTCGGCATTTCGGCTGAGGCGGTAACGGCGGAGAAGAACGTCGAATACATTCGCGAGTTTGACGGCGCGATCGCCGCGGTCGATAAGGGCGACGCGCAGTTGGCGTTTCTGCTGAACCCGGTGGACGTGAAGCAGGTGGCGGAGATCGCGCTCGGCGGCGACGTGATGCCGCAGAAGTCCACCGACTTTTATCCGAAGCTGCTGAGCGGCGTGGCGATCTACAACGTGGATGGCGAGCGCGTCGTCGGCGAGAAAAAAGCCGGCGCGTAAGAATGCAGTTAAAAGTTACACCCGCGGCATAGGCAATCCTACCTGTGTGATGAAAACAAAACAGGGCAGGCGCGCATGCGGCGCACCTGCCCTGTGAAATTTAGAGCAAAAGTTACTTGAAGCTGGCGACGGCGGCAGCTTCGCTGTCGTAGGTGTCAAACACGGTCATCAGCTTGGTGACCTGCAGCACTTCCTTGAACTTCGCGCCGAGGTTGGCGAGCTTGAGCACGGCGCCCTGCGAGCGCGCGCTGTGGAAGGTGGCGACCAGAGTGCCGAGGCCGGCGCTGTCGATGTAGCCGACTTGCGCGAGGTTCAGGACGATCTTCTTCTTCCCCGCGGCGAGCAGGCTCTTGACCTTCTCGCGGAAGGCGTTGGATTCCTCGCCCAGCACGATGCGCCCTTCGATTTCGAGCACCGTCACGCCATTCACTTCGTTGTCTACCATTCTGAGTGCCACGTTCGCGCCTCCTGAGAATTCGAAACTCGATTTGGATTCGGTGAAGCTGGGATGCCGCGCCTAGATGCGGCTTCCGACGTTCAGTAGAAATCCGAGCAGGACATGTAATAACCGCACTCGCTGCAGATCATCTTGCACTTGCGCGGCGTAAGCCTCGCCGAACACCGCGGGCAGTGATGAGAGGCCTCGACGGTATCAGCGGCCCCGGGGCGGTCGTTCTTCGTTGCGTCGCCCGGCGCCGATTGCACGGACGGTTGCGGTTGTGCCATCGCCAGTGTCCTTCGGACTGACGTTTATAGCACATCCCGGGTACAGGGCAAAGCAAACCTAACCCTGCGGGCCGGGCGTGCGGGCGCACCCGTACGGCTCGAAATTGGACACCAGTGGGCACGGAAAAGTGCCTGAAACTTAGACTATTTTGAGGGCTTGTGCGTTTCTGGGGAGGCTACTGGAGGCTGCGCTGGGAGATCGGTTCGGGCATGTAGAGAGCGGTGTCTCCGGCGAGGCCGGCGCGCTCGAATTGGATAGTGGTGTGGGTGATGTTGAACTGATCGGTGAGGACGGAGCGAATCGACCCGAGCATCTTCTCGCAACTTTCAAGATGCATGTCCGGAATGCGGATGTGGCAGGAGAGGGCGTAAAGGTCGGTGCCGAGCGTCCAGATGTGGATGTCGTGGACTTCCTGCACGCCTTCGACCGTGAGCATGGCGCGCGCGACCTTTTCGAGCTGCATCGAGCGCGGCAGGCCTTCGAGCAGGATGTGCGTGCTCTCACGCAGGATGCCGATGCCGGACCAGAAGACCATTGCGCCGATGGCGATACCGATGAGCGGGTCGAGCCAGGCGGCACCGGTGTAACGAATAGCGAGCGCGCCGATGATGATGGCGACGTTGGAGAGCGCGTCGCCGAGATTGTGGATCCAGATGCTGCGCATGTTCAGGTCGCGGCGGCCGCCGGTGACGGCGAAGGTGATGCCGCCATTGATGACAAGAGCGAGGACGGAGACGGCGATCATCAAGCCGGACTTCACTTCGACCGGAGAGCGGAAGCGTTCGAGGGATTCCCAGATAAGGCCGAGCGAGACGAAGGTGAGGATCATCGCGTTAACGAACGCGGCGAGAATGCCGGCGCGATGGTAGCCGTAGGTTTTCTCGGCCGTCGGCGGCTTCAGGGCCCAGCGCGCCGCGAGCCAGGAAAGGACGAGAGTCGGGACGTCGGTGAGGTTGTGAAACGCGTCACTCAGCAGCGCGATGGAGTGGCCGGCGTAACCGGCGATGAGTTCGACGGCGACGAGCCCGAAGGTGGCGAGGACGCAGAGGCCGAGCTTGAGCGTCATTCCCTCGGCACCGATCTGGATGTGCGAGTGGCCGCCTAGACCGTGACTATGGCCGTGGTCATGATCATGATCGTGGTCATGCGAGTGGCCGGGCGTGTGAACGTGATCGGCGTGATCGTGATCGCCGTGGCCGTCGTGATCGTGACCGGCGTGGGGGTCGGATGCCATCTCGATGATGTTACTCGCTCCAGGGCCCGGCTCAAAACGCGGAAAGGGACGCGTTCCACGGGCGCAACGGCGCTGGTGATCGCTGGGCGTTCTGTGGAGGCGCGGGATTAGCGGCTGCGCACCACGGGGCCGAAACTCGATTGACTGGGCTGCGCGTGCCGCCTACCATCTGCTGTAGGGACAGCGTAAAGCCCTTACGCTCTTCGTGCATCGACCTGGCGACGCACCTTGGGAGAGATGCGGCGCATCCATCCGATGAAGCAAAAACCCGCAAAATTGACATTTTGGGGCGTGCGCGGCTCGACGCCGACGCTTGAGCGCTTTACGTGGCGTTACGGCGGGAACACGCCATGCCTGGAGTTGATGGCGCCGGAAGGAACGCGATTCGTTCTCGACTGCGGGACGGGACTGCGGCCGCTTGGGAATCACTGGTCGGCGCGAATGGGTTCCGAGGGCGTGGACGCGCACATCCTGGTGACGCACTACCACTGGGATCACATTCAGGGCATTCCGTTTTTTCACCCGTTCTTCGAAGCACAGAACAAATTTCACTTTTACAGTTTTCAATCGAAGCATCTCGGCGTGGACAGCTTGCGGAAGGTATTCGAAGCGCAGCTTTCGAGTCCCTACTTCCCTGTCGATGTGAGCATGATGACGGCGCCGCGTGAATTCAACGAGGTGAGCGGCGGGCAGTCGTGGGATATCGGGAAAACGAAGGTGACCGCGGGCTCGCTGAATCACCCGCAGGGATGCCTGGGATACCGGATCGATACGACGGGCGGATCGATCGTTTACGCGACGGACAATGAACCGGGCGTGCCGGAGTGCGATCACAACATTCGGCAGCTTGCACAGGGCGCGGACGTACTGATCTACGATGCGCAGTATTCGCCGGAGCAGCTTGCGTCTGAACGCAAGGGCTGGGGACATTCGAGTTGGCTCGAAGGCGTGAAGATTGCGCGCGAGTGCCGCGTGCGGAATCTGGTGCTGTTCCATCACGATCCGGATTCGACCGATCGCGGCGTGGATGGATTTTTGTCTGCGGCGCGGCAGGAGTTCCCTTCCACGTGGGCGGCGGCCGAGGGCATGACGATCACGATGGACGATCACGGCGTGGAGGTGGCGATGCGTGAGTCGCGCATTGGACAACGGCGGCGCTTGCGCTACACGGCGACGGTGAGCGGACAGACCGAAGACGGAAAATCTTTCGAGGAAAAAGCGACGGTGCGCGACATCAGCATTCAAGGCGCGTACATTTGCTTGAATAGCCGGCCGCGTTTGCAGAGCGAACTGCGCGTACTGATTGAAACGAACGGCGATCCGCAGCGCTCAGCGGCGATTTCGCTGCGCGCGAATGTGGTGCACTTCGAAGACGGCGCGGAAAAAAATCAGGTCGGCGTAGGCGTGGTGTTTGTGGAAGAGCCTGAGGCGCGCAGAAGCCGCGACTAGGAATTGCGATCGGCGCGCTTGGTATTTCCTTCCAGCGCGTCGCGAAATTACTTCAGATCCGCGAGCTGGGCATCGAGATCGGCGAGAGCGCGCATGAGCTGGTCGCGATAGCGGCCTTCGGGCGCATTTTCCAGCTGGCGCTCGACCTGCACGCGAGAAAGCTGGAGTACACTGCGGCGCCGGCGTCTCTCGGCTTCTTCGGGGGACAACGTTCTATTGGGCTTACGGTCGTCTTTGGTCTGCGCTTCTTGGACTTGGCCTTCCACTGATTTGCTCTCCCAACCTCGTGCCATACACCTATTCTATAGGTCCGCGATGGGAATCTTCGCAAAGAATATCCAGGAATGTTTCCTTCCCACAGATTGAAACGCACAAATTCGTTGCATCATTGACCCGATTCAGGACATCCGTGCATTCGGCGTAGACTAGGGGCCTTCTTCAGCGCTTATTCCGGGGCAAATGGGGAGCGAAGCCATGACCAAAGCGGATGCGATCGTAATTGGAGCCGGACAGGGCGGAAAGCCGTTGGCGCTGGCGTTCGCTAAGCTGGGATGGAAGGTCGTCTACATCGAGCGCAAATGGCTGGGAGGAACGTGCATCAATACGGGCTGCACGCCGACGAAGGCGATGATCATGTCCGCGCAGGTGGCGCATTACGCGCGCGATGCGGCACGATGGGGCGTGAAATCGAGCGGCGTGAGCGTGGACATACCGGCAGTGATCGAGCGGAAGCGCGAGATCGTGATGAAGTACCGCACGGGCAACGAGAACAAGGTCGAGAAGGCGGGACCGAACCTTCACTTTGTGCACGCGCACGGGACGTTCGTGGGGCCGCACCAAGTGGAAGCGGGCGGCGAACTTTTCGAGAGCGAGAAGGTCTTCATCGACACGGGAACGCGACCGGCAGTTCCGACGATCGAGGGCATCGAGTCCGTTCCGTACTTCAGCAATGAAACGCTGATGGAGTACGAGAGCTTGCCGGAACATTTGCTGATCCTCGGTGGCGGTTACATCGGGATGGAGTTTGGGCAGATGTACCGGCGATTTGGAAGCAAGGTGACGATCATTCACCACGGACGGCAGATTCTCTCCAGCGAAGATGAGGACATCGCGACGACTTTACAGAAGGCGCTCGAGAGCGAAGGCGTCGCGTTCCGGCTGAACGCGAAGACGAGGCGCGTGGCGAAACGTGGAAACGCGATCGAGTTGACGATTTCGGTGAACGGCAAAGAGGAAGTCGTGACCGGCTCGCACTTGCTCTGCGCGACGGGGCGGACGCCGAACACGGATGGAATGGGACTCGACAAAGCGGGGATCACGCTCGACGAAAAGGGCTACATCAAAGTGAATGGGCGAATGGAGACGAACGTTCCGGGCGTGTGGGCACTGGGCGATGTGAAGGGCGGCCCTGCGTTCACGCACATTTCGTACAACGACTACCAGATTCTCTACGCGAACATCATCGACGGGAAGGATTGCACGATCATCAACCGGTTTCTTCCGTACGCGGTGTTCACCGATCCCGAACTGGGACGCGTGGGAATTACGGAGAAGCAAGCGCGAGCGAGCGGCAAGAAATTCAAGATGGGGACGTATGCGATCGAGAATGTTTCGCGCGCGGTGGAACGCGGCGAGACGGCTGGGTTGATGAAGATCATCGTGGATGCGAAGGACGACTGCGTGCTGGGCGCGGCGATACTGGGCGTGTCGGGTGGGGAGATTGTCCAGATGCTTGGCACTCTGATTTTGGCGGGGTCGCCGTACACGACGTTAAAAGAGGTGGTGTACATACATCCGACGATGGCGGAGGGTTTCTGGAGTTTGCTGGATGAGGTGAAGTTGGTGGATTAGCGGATTAGGTCCTCTAGCTGGATGCGGGAGTCGGTTTTTTCGTCGCGGTATTTCACGATCACTGGGGTGTAGACGCCGAGTCCCCATTTTTGGGCTGAGGGCTTGGTGATCGCGCGAGAGCCCGGGACGACGACTGCGCCTTCGGGAATTATGAGTGGACTCGATTCGGTCGCGGTGAGGATTTGGTCGCGCACGATGTCGTAGACCGGAGCGGAAGCGTTGAGCAGAGTGCCTGTGCCAAGCACGGCGCGGCGCTTCACGATCACTCCTTCGTAGATGCCGCTTTGTCCGCCGGCCAAAACTTCGTCTTCAATAATAACGGGCAACGCGCCGACTGGTTCGAGAACGCCCCCGACTTGCACGCCTGCCGAGATGTGGCATTTCTTTCCGATCTGAGCGCAGCTTCCAATCAAAGCGTGGGAATCGACGGTGGTGCCTTCGTCGACGTACGCGCCGACGTTGATATACATCGGCGGCATGCAGACGACGGATTTGCCGACGTATGCGCCGGTGCGAACGCTCGACCCGCCGGGGACGATGCGCACGGCATTCGATACTGAGAAACGCTTCACCGGAAACGTGGATTTATCGAAGAAGGGCTGCTTCGATGCGTCGAGAGACATGTCGACGATGGTGCCCATCCGGAAGCCGAGCAGAATTCCCTGCTTCACCCAGGCGTTGACGCGCCAGCCTGTGGCGCTCGCGGCGTCAGGTTCGGCGGAGCGGATTTCGCCGGAGTTCAGCGCGGCAATGAAGCGGTGGAAGACTTCGAAGTCGTCGTTCGTGTAAGACGGCTTCGGCTGCGCGAACAGCGCTTCAACTTGCGATTGCAACATGCGCCGTTTCCACCAGGTGCAAAGAGTCGAGCACGCCGCGAATCTTCGCGAGATTCTGCGTGGCCGGCGAGACAAGCGGCAAACGCCAGACCGGTTCGATGAGGCCCATCATCGCGAGCGCAGCCTTAACGGGGCCGGGATTCGATTCCACGAAATTAATTTCCATGAGCGGGAGATAACGGCGATGCGTTTCGCGCGCGTGCGTGAAATTGCGGTTGAGCGCGTCGCGAACGAGCGACGTCATCTCTGCCGGAATTTCATTCGAAACGACCGAGATCACGCCGACTCCGCCGAGAGCGGAGAGCGGGAGCGTGATTGCGTCGTCGCCGGAAAGCACGGCGAAATCATCGGGAACGAGCTGGAAGAGCTGGCTCATCTGCGAAATGTTGCCGGAGGCTTCCTTGATACCCACGATGTTGTCGATTTGCGCGAGGCGCGCGACGGTGGCCGGCTCGAGGTTCACGCCGGTGCGGCCGGGCACGTTGTAAAGAAGGACTGGAATGCCGACCGACGCAGCGATGGCCTTGAAGTGCTGGTAGAGGCCTTCCTGCGACGGTTTGTTGTAGTAAGGAGTGACCGAGAGGATTCCGTTCGCGCCGAGCGCTTCGAATTCCCGCGCGGACTCGATCACTTCGGCGGTGTTGTAACCGCCCGCACCGGCGACGACGGGCACGCGGCCGCTCGCTTCTTCAACAGTGATTTCGACGACGCGGCGCTTCTCGGCGTGCTTTAGCGACGGGCTTTCACCCGTGGTCCCGCACGGAACGAGGAAATCGACTCCGGCTTTGAGCTGGCGCTTGACCAGAAAGCGAAGCGCCGCTTCGTCGAGCGAAAAATCGCGACGGAATGGTGTGACCAGGGCCGTGCCGCATCCTCTAAACATGATGTGCTCCTTCATTGCGTGAATCCGGTGAGCCGTTCAGCTCGCCGATGATGTCCGAAAATTCGAAAACGCCGCGCTTGCCGCGAATCCATTGCGCGGCGCGCAAGGCTCCACGGGCGAAACCTTCGCGATTGCGGGCGGTGTGGCGGATGGTGATGGTGTCCGGCGCGGAATCGAAACCGAGTTCGTGCGTGCCAGGGTGCGCGCCTGCGCGGCTGCTGCTTTGACCGATCGCGCGCGAGTAGCCGGCTTTTGTGGCGCGATCGACAAGAGTGAGGAGCGTGCCGGAGGGCGCGTCTTTTTTCGCGGAGTGGTGAATCTCCCAGGCCCACGATTCGTAGTCGGACTGCTGCGCGAAGAGGCTCCCGGCGCAAGCAGCGAGCTTCAGAAAAATTTGGACGCCGATGGAGAAATTCGAGCTTGTGACAAGCGCGGAGCCGTGTTGCGCGACCGCGGCGCGAACTTCGGCGGCGTGAGCGGTCCACCCGGTAGCACCCGAGACGACGTTGACGCCGAGAGCGGCGAGAGCCTCGATGTTCGCTGGAGCGGCTACAGGTGTGGAGAATTCAATCGCGGTGTCGATGCCTTCGAAATTCTTCGCAGTAATGGCGGAGCTGCTGGCGTTCGAGCGGCTGTCGAGGCGGAGCGCGACATCAAAACCGTACTCGGGCGCGAGGCGGTCGATCAGTTTGCCCATTTTGCCGTAGCCGACGATGGCGAGTTTTTGACTCATCGTGATGCTCCGTGCTGTGCGAGCAGACGCTTCGCGATGGTTTGGTAGGCCGTGACGGCGCCGAGCAGCTCGTCTTTAGGAATACGCTCCTCGTCGGTGTGTGCGAGGTGAATGCTGCCAGGGCCGTACATGAGAGGCTTGCCCCAGGCGGGCGAGAGATCGGAAATGTCCGAGCCGAACGAGACGATGGTCGTCGCAAGGCCGTCGAGACCTTCGAGACGCATCGCGGGATTGCAAAGAACTTCGACGATCTCAACGTGCGGAACGGAAGCTGTGGCGGAGCGGAACGCTTCGCGAACGGGGTCGGCGTCGCCGACGAGCCTGATCATGATTTCGGCGCGCGCGGAGTCGGCGATGACGTTGGGCGCGTGGCCACCGGCGATCGTGCCGATGTTCATGGTGCTTTTCCCAAAGAGCGGGTCGACGGGCAGCGGGATTTTGCGGAAGCGATCGAGCGCGTCGAGAAGAGACTCGATGGCGGAGCGGCCGAGTTCGGGATAAGCGGAATGCGCAGCGCGGCCGCGAGCCGTGACTTCGTAACGGAGGACGCCTTTCGAGCCGAGAGCCAGCTTGCTTTCGGTAGGCTCGCCATTCACGAGAAACGCGGAACCACGCGGCGCGCGCGCGGCAGCTTTTGCGCCAGCGGAATTACGTTCTTCACCGACGACGAAGAGTAACGCGATATCGCGCGTGCCGGATGCGGCAAGATTTTCCGCGGCGACGGTCATCGCCGCGATGATGCCTTTCGCGTCGCAGGAGCCACGGCCCCAGATGTGTGTCGCGTCTTCG
>JBEKJW010000185.1:0-9670 GCA_050011035.1 Candidatus Acidiferrales bacterium | reverse complement strand
TGCCCCTTGCCCGCAACCACAAGAACATCCCCCGCCGCCAGCCCCGCAACCGCCGCGCGAATCGCGGCTTCGCGATGCCCAGCGTCCCGCGCGCCCGGTGCCGCCGCAAGAATCTGCCGCCGAATCTCCTCGGCGGCTTCGGTCCGCGGATTGTCGTCGGTGACCAGCACCACGTCCGCCAGCTCCGCTGCGATTCGCCCCATGATCGGGCGCTTCTTTGTATCCCGCTCGCCGCCGCACCCAAACAGTACGTGCAGCCGCGCGCCCTTGCGTACGTGCGGCCGTAGACTGAGCAGCACATTACGCAATGCGTCCGGCGTGTGCGAGCCATTCGCCAGGACCGCCGCTTGTTCGAGCCGCCCCGGCACGGATTCGAGGCGCGCCGCTCCACGCACCGCCGTGCGAACATCGACGCCCGTCGCCACTGCCACTCCAACCGCCGCCAAAATATTTTCCGCCTGGAACGCTCCAGCCACCGGCGCGTGAATTTCGTGCCGCTCGCCAAAGAGCGAAACCAGTAGCGTCTGCCCCCGCTCGGACGCGCTTCGCCACAGCAAACGCAAATCCGCCGAAGCTCCCGCGCCGCTGTACGTCACCACCCGCCCGCCGCGCGATCGAACTTCGCGCAAAATCACCGAGCTACGCACGTCGTCCACGTTCACCACCGCCACGCCATCCGCGCGCAGCCGCTCCGTAAACAGGAGCAGCTTCGCCGCGAAATACGCGTCCATCGTTTGGTGGTAATCAAGGTGATCCTGCGTAAGGTTTGTGAACGCCGCGACGTCAAACTCGAGTCCGTCGAGCCGGCCTTGCGCCAGGCCGTGGCTCGAAGCTTCGAGCGCGAGCCGCGCATCCGGCGGCAAACTCGCGGCAATCAGCTGCGTCGATTTCGCGTCGAATGTGGTGAACGTCGACTCCACCTGGGTATGCAGCGCCCCCGTCGAACGCAACCCCAGCGTGCCGAGGCTATACGCTGTGTGGCCCGCATGCGTCCACAAATCGCGAATGAACGATACCGTCGAACTTTTGCCGTTCGTGCCGGTCACAGCCGCAAGCACCGCTGGCCGCCCCGGATGGAACCGCGCGACGAGCTGCGCGTAGAGGCTGCGCACGTTCGCCACGCGGATCACCAGCACTTTCGTCTGCTCGAACTCCGAAAGCCCGATCTCCTCATCGCGAGTGCCTTCCGCCACGATCACCACCTGCGCCCCGCGAGCCGCCGCCTGCGCGCAATATTTCACGCCATTTCCGCCCGCCAGAGCGAGCGCGCAGAATATAAATCCGAAGCGGACTTCGCGGGAGTCGTCCGTCACGCCGAAAACGATCAGCCCGGCGTGCGACGCTGACAACAGGTGGTTCGGCAAAAGTTCGGAAAGACGCATGGCTTACATCTCCTCTTTGCTGGCTGTTGCGGCGCTCCGGCGCCGGCTCGTGGTTCGCATCACAAAAAAATCAGCCCAGAAAAACAAAAAACCCACCAGCCGGTGCTTCGCGGCGGTGGGGTCGGTGAAACAGTTCGATTGGAGCTAAGCGTTTAGCGCGCTACGCCACTCCACCCATGCCGGAAAACACCCATGCACAACGCTGACAACAACACAGCGCGCGCGAGCTACCGGCAAAGGCCATGGATTTCATCTCCCTCATCGTGCCAACGAACCCTGCTCCTGTCAATGGGACTCGCACGCGCAGGCCGTGGAATCGTTATCTCGGGCAGTCGGCGTTCGCGGTTTCGTACTCGTCACTTAAATAGGTCCGGCCCAGGCCGCCACGCGCCGTCCGCCGTGCCGTAAGGGCTCGCGACTACGACGGTGTATCCGTCCGGATCGCGCATCCAGCATTCCCAGTGATTCGGGCCGCCCTCGCCACTCGGAGGATTGCGATGGCGGGGCAGCACGATCGCAACGCCCATTTCGCGGGCACGCGTCATCACCGCGTCGAAGTCGTCCACTTCGAACCAGAGCAGCACTCCGTTGCCGTACGGCTTGTCGGCCGGGTTGGCGATCGGCCCGTGATGGTGTTCGACGCCAAAGCTGTGGAGTTGCAGAATTAGCTGGCCGTCGTGCACCAGTTGTTCGTATTGCTTGCCGCCGTGCGCGCTCTTGCATCCGAGCAAACGCTGATACCAGCGGCTGCTCGCTTCAACGTCCGTCACGCAAATCAGTGGTTGCGGTCGCATAATCGTCAGCGTAGCAGAACCCGCTCGCAGTGGCACTCTCACAAGACCGCGAACGCGCACGTGACAACCACGGCGTCTCCGTGCCCAACGCCTTTCTCGATCTTCTCTGTGAAATGTTTTGCCTCTAGTATCTTCACCGTGCCCTACGGCTTCACCGGTTTCTCCGGCGCAGTCGACGGCGGCACACTCACCGCCGCCGGCAGCGTCCTACCCAGCGCCTTCACCGTCAGAGGATCAGGCGTCGCCACGCCGTTCGCGCGCGTCACCACGTTGAACCCGCCGTCGTAGTCCCACATCGCCCACCCGATGCCGCGCTTTTCGAGCGCCGTGCGCACGTCGGTAAGCCACGCCGCACGCTGCGCCGGGTCGCTCACCTTTATATACACGCCAAACTCATTGCAGATCACCGTCACGCCCCAGTGCCGCGCCCAGTCTGCCGCCTGCCCAATTTCCGAATCGATGCGCTCGGCGTTCCATCGATCGGTGCCGTAGCGAATCACGCGCAGGCGAAACACGGGGTCGTCTACTTGCTTCGCAACATCCTGCACATTCTCCGGCGTCGAAGGGTAGGGAACTCCGTGCAGAAAATGCCAGTACGTGTCGCCCCACGTCGCGCCCTGGTGCGTGAAAATGTGCGACTCGTAAAAATGGAACGTGTAGATCACGTTCGCGTCGCGCAGCGGATCGAGGAACAGCAAGTCATCGTTGTCCGAATAGTGCGCGCCCGTGGCGATGATCGTGTGGTGCGGAGCAGCGGCGCGAATCGCTCCCGCAATTTTCGTTTCGATGCCGTCCCAGCGATACGGATCGGCCAGTTCCGGCTCGTTGAGAATCTCGAAGAACACTCTGTCCGGATCGTACGTCGAGTAGTGCCGCGCGAAGCCCGTCCAGAAATCCGCGAAGTCCTGAACGAAGCGGTCGTCGGTGGCGAGCGCGTGCTTGAAATCGCCGCCCGCGTGGATGTCGAGCTCGACGGCGAGCCCGTGCGCGAGCACCTTATTCACGGCCGCATCGAGATAAGCCAGGTAATCGGCAGGAAGCTGGTCAGCCTGTCCACGCCGGAAAAGCGGCGCAGGATTGATCGCGATCCGCACGTGATCGAATCCCATCGCCTTAATCAACGCAAGATCGTCATCCGTAACCGCCGTATCAAAATGTTGCTGGGTGAGCCCCGCCGGATCGCCGCCAGCCTGAAACCAGTTGCTCAAGTTGATGCCGTGGCGCAACGTTTGCGCGCGACGCGCAGCGAGCGCCGCGCCATCCCCACCTCCACTCTGCGCGATCGCCACGCCCTGCGCCGCCACGCACAACATGCACGCTACGCACGCCACCACCGTCAACCGCTCGATTCTCATCCCGCCTCACGACAAACCAAATTTCACCGCTCCGCTTCAATTTTTGGTGGTCTTCGTTCCCGCTTTTCGCGGCGGAAAATTCAGATACCCCCAGACTCCTCCTCCAATCAGCAGCAGACCACCCAGCAGACTCAACAAATTCTCGTCGAGCGGCGGTCCGCGCCACGAGTCAGGAAGAATCAGGAACGGAGATTCGAGCGGCCACACAAACGGAGGAAATGTGTCGGGCTCGCCTCCCGTCATCTTGTTCAGGATCTCGATGTAACCCCAGGCCACGGCAAGATAAATTCCGTAACCGGCGAGAACGCCTATGAAGACGCGCCGTAATTTCTCCATACGAAATATCTAGGCTGATCCTTGCAGTTGAAGGGCTTTGTTTAGCCCGAACCTTGCAACCTTATACCGTACGCGGAGCCTAGAATGCTGAAAAATTGAAATCGAGTGAGTCAGTCGCGGTCCACCGCCTGCCGTGCCACACTTACTGTTGCCGCGTGTAATACCCCATCCTCGTCCGCGCCACCAAGTCCGGCTTCGCCACTTTCACCTCAATCTTGTGAAACTGATTTTGCTCAGTAGCCGCCGGCGGCACGTAGGAAATCTCGTAGTAGCTGTCACCGTCCGCGATGCACTTGCGAATCTCGCTCGCCACGTCGTTGTTCTCGGAGAGCGCGAGCCCCCCGCTCTGTTCCGCGAGTACCTGCAATCCAAGCGCCCCGTAGTGAACGTCGCTCAGCTTCGTGATGCCCTTCAAAAAATTCTTGTAGTAAACGTCGTGCAGCCCGGCGTCCTTCGTCCCCAGCGGATCGATGCTGTAGAGCGAAATCCCCGCCTTCATCAATCCGTAGTTCGTCGCCGCGACGCTGTCCAGAATTTCGCGTTCCTGCTTTCCGTCCAGCTCCACATTCGCGCCAGAAAGCAGCGGCCATCCCGGCGAAATGAAGATTACCAGCTTGCGCCCGCTCCGCGACGCCATCGCGTTCGTGATCCCGCCAATCGCTCGCAGCGAAATTTGCGAGCGTTCAGCGGCGCCGTAAAATCCACCGGATCGCGTCAGGCTGCGCAACGCGACCTGCGCCTTGTCGAGCTGTGCGTTCAGGTCCGCGCCGCTCATCGAAAGCGGCCCGAGCGTTTGAATGCCGGTGTCGTTCAGCACGGCGATCGCCATCGGATGCGCGAGCTCGCCGGACTCCGACTTCAAAAATTTCTCCAGCTCCAGCCGACCGTAGTCGACGTTGTTGATGCTGGTGTTCACCGCATCGATCACCACCAGCGTCACCACGGGCGAGTCGTGGCCGGTGTAAGCGTGGAACGAAGCGATCGTTTGCGGCGCGCCGTTGTCGAGCACGGTGAAATCCTGCTGCGTCAGGCCTGGAACTTCGGGTCCAGACTTTGGCGCGACCTGCACGGCGAGATGAATCCGGTTGTCGGCAGGCTGCGGCGCAGGCGCCGGTTGTTGCGCGGCGTTCTGCGCGGGCGCCGGAGCGGCTTGCTGCGGCGCTTTTTGTTGCGATGCATCCTGGGCGAGAGCGGCGAACGAAAACGCAGCGGCGAGTGCAGCGGTTAGAAGTAGCGTGGATCCCAGGCGCATGGAATCTCCTTGTTCGGAAGCGACGAAGCTATGACGCGCAGCGGCCAGCAGTGGTCCCACCAACGCCGGCCCCGAATCGGCGCGTAGTCGTAGCATGGGACGCGAGCCGTCCGAGTTGCGTTGCAGTTAAGTAGATCGAACGAGCCAAATTTAGAGCCCTTTAAGCCTCAAGCACCGCAGCCAAGTGGCGCAGGCCGGACTTCGCCTGTGCGCTGAGGCGCCGCGAAGCGCGCGCTGTAACATAGACTGTCAGTCTGTGCTCCCGACGCGCGCGAGCGCGCAAAAAACACCGGCAAGATTGCCCATGCTACTACGCATCGCTCGAGCTGGTAGTAGCATGGGCAATCCCGCCGGTGTGAGAACAGTGTGCAAAGCACACGTGTATCGTCACGCGCAACGCCGAGCACATCACTCCGCTTCCTCCTCCATCACCACCCGCGCCAGCTTCTTCGGCGCCAGCAACGCGTAGCTAGTGCGCAACAACTCGCGCACCTCCTCCCAATCGATCGCCCCACGATCGAGCCTCAACGCAACCCATCCCATCGGCCCTACATAAGCCGGCAGGTAATATCGATCCGGCTGCGCAGCCGCGAGCGACTTGTTGTCTCCCGCCATCACCTTGCACGCGATCGAAACAATGCCATCGCCGTGATGATTGTTCAAAAAGTATGCGAACTTCTTTTTCCGCACCGTGAACCCGGCGTGATCGCCATGCAGGTAGCGCCCCGTCTCCGGCAGCTCGCGCACAATTTCCGTGCAACGCTCCATCCGCGGATCGCGCTTCGTCGCCCGAGTTTTCTTCGCACGCGCCATCGCACTACCGTATCGCCGTCATCCTACCAAATCTCCTTGAGGCAGACGCGCCCGCGCGAGAGAATACCCGGCGAGGTGACGATCACGTTGCGGCAATCGATTGTGAAACATGCGGCACGCGCGCTGTGCCTCGTCACCGTCGTCGCATCAGGTGTCGCCGCGCAAACTCAGCCAAAACCGCAAACCCAGCCGCCGCTGAAATCTCCGTGGGACGGCCAGCACATCTCCTCATCCGACATCCCCTACATGTGCCCCGAAGTCCCCAACCTCCCTCACGACTTCACCACCACGCGCTACTACTCCGATCCAAAATCCTCGATCGTCGATCCGCTACTCAAAAAAATCTACGACGACTCCGTCGCGCCCGTCCGCACCTACTCCACCGCGCTCGTCAATGCCGCGGACGCGTATCAATCTACCGGCAATCTTTCCGCGGCCAAATGTGTGATTCACAGTTTGCACGTAATGGCCGGCCTCGGAGTTTTCTCCGGCAAGATGGGCAGCGGCCAAGCCGTCTACGTGCAGGGCTGGAATCTCGGCTCGTGGGCGATCCCGTATCTGAAAGTGCGCGACAGCGGCCTCGTCAGCGACGACGACTCGCGTGAAATTTCCGCGTGGCTCGTGAAAATCGCGGAAGGGAATCGCGCCTACTACGAAGCCAAGCGCTCCAATCCCGCGCCCAGCGACGCGCATAACAATCATCTCTACTGGGCCGGCTTTGCGTATGTCGGCGCCGCCGTCGCCGCCAACGATCGCACGCTTTTCGATTGGTGCATGGACGCTTATCGCGAAGGCGCGCGCGACATCGCAGCCGACGGCACGCTTCCCATGGAACTCGCTCGCGGCCAGATGGCGCTGCACTACCATCTCTACGCGCTCAGCCCGATGGTGATGCTCGCTACTTTTGGCGAAGCGAACGGCGTCGACCTCTACGCCGCAAACGATTACGCCATCAAGCGCCTGGTCGCGCGCTGCATCGACGGCCTGGAGAGCCCCGCCTTCTTCCAGGAAAAAACCGGCGTAACGCAAGTCACCACGCCCACCATGGAAAGCTGGGAAATCAGCTGGGCCCAGCCCTACCTCCGCCGCTACCCCGATCCAAAACTCGCCGCGCTACTCAAGCAGTGCCCCGACCTTTCCTCACTCCCCCTCGGCGGCCTCCCTCCACCGTAACGTCACCAAGCGCGCGCGCAGCGCGCCTTAGAATGCGGTGGCTCGCCACCGCCTTTCTCACGCGTACACGATCTCGCTCACGTTGGCGCACCGCGCCGCAACCAACCACGTCCTACAGCACACACTCCACAACTTCCGACATCTCGCCCGCAAGGCGCGTAAGCGAATCGAGCCGGTGTTCCGTCGCGCACGGCGGTGGCAAGCCACCGCATTCTAATAAACCCCGCGCTCGAAGGAGCGCCGTCAATGATGCGGGACCGTCCGACCTTTCGTATTGTCAAACTCCGTGCTCAGTTGTACCGTCTCACCGGAAACATCTCCGCACTACCCGTGCAAAATCTCGCCGGCCCGCAGCCGGTGCCTGAGGGGGAACGTCCATGAAGCATTTCCGCATCGCTCTATTGCTGTGTGTCGCCGCACTCGTAGCCACCCCTGCGTTTTCACAGACCGTAAAAGTCAACTGGAACCAGTCCGTCAACTTCGCGCAGTACAAAACGTACGCCTGGAAGCTGGGCGCAACGCAGAACGGCTCCTTTTACACGCCGTGGGTGCAGGCCAACGCCAACCAGCAACTGCAATCGAAGGGCCTCACGCTCGCCGCGGCCGGACAGACTCCCGACGTTTACATCACGTACCACATGCAGACGCAGGAGCTGATGGACGCGACCACCACCGACGATGGCTTCGGTCCCGGATGGGGCTGGGGGCCGGGCCCGTGGGGCGCGTGGGGAGGCTGGGGTGGATGGGGCATCGGATTCGGCGGCGGCGATGTGGCCACCACCACCGAGCAGCCGCGCACGCTGGGAATTTTGAGCGTCGATCTCTACGACGTGGCGAACAAGCGCCTGATCTGGCGCGGCCAGGCCACCGTCGACAGCGTTTCGAACTCGCAGAACGGCGACGAAAAACAAACCAAAAACTCCATCGACAAAATGTTCAAGCAGTACCCACCGAAGACCAAGTAACGGTTGGCGAAGTCGGACCCGCCGGAGCGTCGGTCGCACCTCCGGCGGCGTCCTGTCGATCCCTGTGTCCGCGATCGCCGCCGGCCCCAATTTCTCGCAGTCACCAATCCGTGGGGAGTGAAGAATGGACGCAAACGGAGCGCCTACGCCATCGAACCTGGCCCCCCGCGAGCGGAGCCGGATCCTCAAAATTCTCGAAAGCAACTGGCAGGCGGAGATCCGGGGACACAACACCTACGAGACGCTGGCCGCAACCGATTCTGACCCGGCCCGACGCGCGGCGTTTCGCAGTCTCGCGCTCGCTGAGCAGCATCACGCCGATCTGTGGGCGGGCCGAATTCGCGCGCTGGGCGGTACGGAGCCGAAATACGAAGGGCCAATCACGGGCGATGCCGACTCGCTTGCCAGTCGCATTGGCGGCCCGGACATCGGATTGCAGCGCCTCGAAATCGACGAAAGCCACGACATCGCGAAATACGCCAAACAGATCAAAGAATTGGGCGACGAGCCCAGCATCAAAATTTTGCAGGAGGTGCTGCAAGACGAGCGCGAGCACTACCGCACGTTGAACGGCCTGATTCGCAACCGCCGTCCGATGCCCGGGGCCTCGCCGGAACAAGCCAAAGCAGCTCTCGCGGAAATCCTCGCGGCCCGGCAACAAGGGCGCCGCCAACCGGCAAGCTGGGTCGGAGACGCGATTTACGGCATCAACGACGGGCTCGGCGCCATCTTCGGAATCGTTTCGGGAGTTTCCGGCGCCACACTGGGCAACAGCAAATTTGTCGTCGTCGCCGGCATGATGGGCATGATTGCCAGCGCGCTCTCGATGGGTTCGGGCGCGTATTTGGCCGCCAAGAGCGAACGTGAAATTTACGAGGCGGAATTCGCTCGCGAAAAGGAAGCGGTGGAGTTCAACGAAACCGAGTCGAGGGAAGTCCTCTCGCTCAGCTACCAGATACGCGGTTTGCCGCAGGAGGAAGCCGACAGCTTTGTCGATCTCTTGGCGAAGGACAAAGCACAGTTCGTCCGCACGCTCGCGCAAGAGCGGCTGAACATGACCGAGGATGGACTCAAAAAGCCTCTCACTTCCGCTATCTCCGGCGCGCTCTCAACTGCCGTCGGCGCCAGCATCCCCGTGATCCCGTTCTTCTTTTTGAATGGATATGCCGCCGTGATCGTGGCCGCGATTGTTTCGCTTGCGGCGCATTTTGCGGTCGGCGCCGCGAAGTCCCTCATGACGATTCGTTCGTGGTGGGCGAGCGGGTTTGAAATGACGCTGGTAGGCGCGATCGAGGGCGCCGTCACCTATGTGCTCGGAATCGCAATTGGCCGATTCACTGGCACGGGCGTCTGATCGCGATTTGCCGCGCGTCGGACCACAAGCGCCCGATCTGGCGCGGCCAGTCCACGGTCGACAACGTCTCGAACTCGCGGAGTGGCGACGAGAAGCAAACCAAAACTTCCATCGTCAAAATGTTCAAGCAGTATCCACTCGAGTCCGACAGGGCCCAAGCCCGGTCGTCCGACGATCGCCTGACGCAATACTGGCAACGGAGGTGCACGTCGCAACCAACGACTTTAGGCGGCGGTGTGCGTAGCA
>JBEKJW010000184.1:0-9391 GCA_050011035.1 Candidatus Acidiferrales bacterium | reverse complement strand
GTCGATGGAAGAGCGCGTCGTGGAAATGCTGAAAGACGCGGTGGATTGCGAAATGGCCTTCGCGCAGGACGTGCTGAGCCTCGGCGTCGGCGGCCTCTCCGCGAAAGATATGCTCGAGTATCTCCGCTACGTAGCCGACCGCCGCCTCGAAGCCCTCGGGATCGCACCCATTTTCGGCTCGAAAAATCCCTTCGGATTTATGGAACTGCAGGACGTCCAGGAGCTCACCAATTTCTTCGAGCGCCGCGTTTCCGCCTACCAAGTCGCCGTGAAAGGTGAGGTCGCCTTCCACGACGATTTCTAGGAAGCGCTCGATCGCACGCCGTTCACTTTTACTGCGCCGCCGCCGAGTGCGTCACCTCGCCGTGCCCGTAAAACTGCGCGGCTTCGGTCGATCCGGACAGCGCGGTGGTCGACGAGTTGCCGCTCGAAACTACGCGCGCAATCTCGTCGAAATATCCCGTCCCGACGAACGACTGGTGCTTGATCGCCTTGTACCCGAATTCCTGCGCCGCGAATTCTTCCTGCTGCAGCTTGGAGTACGCCGCCATGCCGCTTTCCGCGTAACCGCGCGCGAGATGAAACATCGACAAGTTCAGCGCGTGAAATCCCGCGAGCGTCACGAACTGGTATTTGTAGCCCATCTTGCCCAGTTCTCTTTGGAAGCCCGCGATCGCCGCATCGTCGAGCTTTTTCTTCCAGTGGAACGAAGGCGAGCAGTTGTACGCGAGCAGCTTGCCCGGAAACTCCGCGTGAATCGCGTCCGCGAATTTCTTCGCCTCCGCCAGATCCGGCGTCGAGGTCTCGCACCACAGCATGTCCGCATATGGAGCGTACGCCAGCCCGCGAACGATTGCCGCGTCGATGCCGCCGCGAAACTGGAAGAATCCCTCGGGCGTGCGCTCGCCGTGAACGAATTCGCGGTCGCGCGCGTCGGCGTCTGAAAGTAGCAATCCCGCCGAATTTGCGTCCGTCCGCGCGATCAGAATCGTCGGCACGCCACAAACGTCCGCCGCCAGCCGCGCCGCGACGAGCTTCTCGATGAACTCGCGAATCGGCACAACGACTTTGCCACCCAGGTGCCCACACTTTTTCGCCGACGAGAGTTGATCCTCGAAATGCACGCCCGCCGCGCCCGCCTCGATCATCGCCTTCATCAATTCGTATGCGTTCAGTGAACCGCCGAATCCCGCCTCGGCGTCTGCCACGATCGGCGCGAGCCAGTGAATGCCCGACTTTTTTCCTTCCGCTGATTCGATCTGATCTGCCCGCAGCAGCGCGCGGTTGATTCGCGCTACAAGTTTCGGCGCCGAATCGGAGGGATAGAGCGACTGGTCGGGATAAACATCGCCCGCCGAATTTCCGTCGGCCGCAACCTGCCAACCCGAGCCGTAAATCGCCTTCAGCCCCGCCTGCACCATCTCCGTCGCCTGATTCCCAGTGATTGCACCGAGCGCAGGCACGTAGTCTTCGCTCTGCATCAAATCCCACAAACGATTCGCGCCCAGCCGCGCGAGCGTGTATTCGATTTGCACCGAGCCGCGCAGCCTCACTACATCGGCATACGAATACGGCCGCGTGATTCCCGCCCAGCGCGAATGCGCGGCCCAATCCGGATGAGCCTTCATGTGCTTCGCCGCGTCGCTGTGTCCGTTGTGGTGGTTCTGCATCGCAAGCTCCTCATGATTTCGTTCGTCGTATCAGTTGGCCCAAGAAAGTTGATAACGCTGCTGCTCACAAAATCGCGTCCACTACGCCGGATCGAACTCGCCGCGCCGGATCATCTCCTCACTCATTCGCCGCGCTTCACGCAACTGAGCCGCCGCGACGCCATCGTCCCCCGGCTTTGCGATGTGCTCATCAAGCAAACGCTCCAGCTCCTCGTCAAACAGTTGCGTTACAAGTTCCGGCGTGTGCGCCACCGCCACGCCGCTCTCGTCTACGATCGCGACGGCTCCCGAGTGCCTCATCCTCTGCGCAATCATCAGCCGGTAGATTCGATCGGTCGCGAGGTCTTCCATGTATCCATCCAGTAGGCTCGCGCCTTTGCCATTCAGCACGCCGTTGCGATAGCGAATCACCGTCCGCACTGCCGCGCGCGTTCCTGCCAGCGTCCGCGCATTTTCGATCTGTGGTACAGGACGCAGCTCCGGCGGCGTCGCCCCCTCGCGACGTGCGCCACCCTGATTTGGAACAGGGAATTGCGCCACGGCAATCGCGTTTTGGTCCGGATGACCCGTCCAAGCGCCATCCATCAACGAGTTCGCTTCGTTCTTCTTGTCCTCGGCCAGCACTTTCAGCGCACGCTCGTTCAGCGCCGCATCCTCGCGCGACGGAAAAAGCGCCGTCATCCCGCCGATCGCCAGCATCCCGTGCCTGTGACAAATGTCCGGCATCCACTCGCGTAAGTTTTGAAAAAACGCGATGTTGTGCGGAATTTTGTTGCGGTCAGGCAGCGTCCAGGCCGGATCTTCGAGATTGAAATGGATCAGGCTCGCCATGTAATCCCAGCGACCGAGGTTCAACCCGACAATGTGCTCGCGCAGGTGATAAGCAAACTCTTCCATCTGGTATGCGAGCGGATGCGACTCGACCAGCGCCATGCACTTGATCTCGCCCGCCGGCACTCCCTTCGCGTTCGCGATCATGCGGAACAAGTCGCGCCACCACAGTGCCTCGTCCGCCGACTCCGATTTTGGTATGTAGAACGAGAGCGGATGCTTCAGTGCGGCGAAATTCGCCTGGTACGCAACCATCGCTACGTCGAACAGCGACGCCGGAATCAACTCGCCCCGCAGAATCCCCGCCTGATGGATGTGCAGCCCGCGCGGCCGCGTGAAAATCACGGTTTTGCTCGGCGCGATGCCCGCTGTCTTGTCGCGCTTCCGATCGAAGTACTTCAACTGGCCGGACAGCGCTGCAAGCACGTTCTCAATTCCTTTCGTCGTGTGCTCCCACGCGTTGGCGTTCGAATCTTCGAGGTCGAGCATCACGCCCGGCGCGCCCGAGTTCAGCATTTTCACCACAAGCTCGGCGTCATCGGCCGGCCCGGTCATCTGGTTGCGCTGGTCCGCGCACCAATCTGGCAGCTCGATCTTCCACGCCTCGCGCGTCGCCTCCGATGGAGGCAAATATTGCGGCAGCCGTCCTGCATGCGCATCCGCCAAAGCGCGCTCACGCTTCGCGATCAATTCGCGCTGGCGATGCGTCAGTGCTTCATGAAGCGGCTGAAGGAAGGAGAGAAATCCACGGGGCAGATCCCGCTGCGGGTCAAAAGTTGCCGGCGGCGTATTGGTTGGTGCGACGCGATTCTTAAGGTGCTCAGGAAAATGTGCCGGTTCGTGTTGCGCGGCGAGTTTTACGGTTGGAGTGGCCATTGGATACTTGCCTCCGTGCGCCTGGTGTGACGTTTCAGCGCACTTGCGCCGTGAACGCAGTAGACCCGAACGCCGCTCTCGAGTCAAAATAGATAGTCCGAATCGGACTAGTGACCGAACTGGCCGCATTCCACGATTTGAAATGACCTCCAAACGCTATCATTCGCCCCGCGTTACAAAAGCCCGCCCCGGGCGCGGTTCGGAACAAACGGCGATGCACAACGACGAGCGCGCGAACACTCACCAGCCGGGATCCGTCCCCGCCGAATTTCTCGCGGCTCTCCGCGATGACCTCGCGAACCGTCGCATCGCCAGCGGTCTTGCGCGACTCGCCGATCATAAAGACCTCGTCGTCACCTGCCGTCCCGGCGAGCGCCACGCCGCCGCGTTGCTTGGTTATCTCGCCCAGTGGATCGATATCGGTTATCCCGACGCGGTGTTGCGCGAAGTTTTGCCTCGTTTTCGCCAAGCCCAGCGCGACGAATTCACGCTCCTTGAATATGTGCACGTGAAAATGGCTGAGGGTCTGGCCGCGATGCGCGAGGAGTCCTGCGAACGCGCAATCAAACACTTTGAAACCGTGCTCGCGCTGCAGGATGAAATTCACGATAAGCAGGTGGTCGCCATCGCACACTACTGGCTGGGCCGTTGTCTTCGCCGCAACGCGCGCTACGCAGATGCCCTCGGCTTTGTGGCCAAGGGTCGCGAGATCGCGCTCGCGCTGAAGCACCCGAAGATGGCCGCCGTGATGCAAGTGCTTGAGGCCTGGATTGCCTTTCAGGACGGCAAGCCCGACGACGCCGCGCGCATTCTTCGCGAGGCCGGCGATACGTTGTCCGATACGGACGACCACATCACGCTCGGCAACATTGCCTCTGCTTACGGGCGCATCGCGCGTCGCCAGGGCAATCACGATCTCGCACTTTCGAAATTCGAAACCGCGATTCGCGAATACGAGAAGCGCGATCCCTACAACCGCAACCTCGCGCGCTCCTTCGTGAACATCGCGTTCGTGAAGCGCCTTCTTGCGCTTCAGTGGCGCAACCGGATCGATTCCGCCGCGGCGCGCGAACGCCGCAAGCGTTCGAAGCGCTCTATGTCCGCGTCGAGCTCGACGCGCGCTCAATCCGGCTCGCAGGACCGCGAGCGGCTCTTGCGCCTCCGCGCCGAAAGCTTTGAGCACCTGAAAAAAGCGCGCGCCATTTACGACCGCTACGATGATCACCGCGGCAATGGCAACGTCTTCATCACCCTTGCGTATCTGCATCTCGATAGCGGCGAACTGGATCTCGCCGCGACCATGGGCCGCACCGCTTACCAGCTCGGCGACGAAAAGAAAGACAGCTTACTCAAGGGCCGCGCGCGCATGCTGCAATCCGCCATCGAGTTCGCGAAATTCGAAGAGCAGATTGAAGAGCAGATCGCCGAAGGTTCAGGCGGCGTGCCGTCGTCTGAGCTGGCCTGCGAATTTGCTCGCGAAGCGCTCGAATGCGCCAAGCGCACGCAGAACCGCCGGCTCACCGCCAAGGCTTACATCACTCTCGGCCTGGCGCTCACTCTCGACGCGTCCGACGATCTTGAAGCCGCGCGCGAGTGCGCCAAAGAAGCGGCCATTCTGCTCAAGCAGGCCAATCACGACTACGTGTGGAGGGAACTGCAGGAGTTAAATCGCCGCCTTCGCGGTGCCGGGAACGTCAACGCGGCGTTACGCGACTGGTCACGCGGCATCATCGGCACGAAAACGTTTCAGGAAGTCAGCGAGGATTTCGCCTCGATCGTGATCCCCAAAGTCTGGCGTCGCGAAGGCTGCAAAGTCGCCCGCGTCGCCGCCCGCCTTTCCATCTCACCGAAAAAAGTCCGCCGCATTCTCCGCGCTCAAGGCCTGCTGACCGAAGGCGAGTAAACCTTCACGAATTTCATTGAAGGTAATGGGATTCAAAATACGAAATGGCACACTTGGCCATTGCAGAAGGATGTTGCTCGCGCCATCATCCCGCCGATTTCCACTCTCGAATCCGGCGCTAACAGAGTGTAGTCTATCGGGCGATCCACCTCGCGCTATCGCCAACTCGTTCAGGGAGAATGCATCGATGAAGCTTGTGAAGAAGCTCGCCATTGCGGCTGCGATTGTATCCGGATACGTTTTTCTGCAGCCTCTTGCCGGTGAAACAGCCGCCGCGCAACAAGTTGTGCAGCCAACTGCCGCGAATGCTGCGGCCACGCTGGCGACGCAAGCCGCCGACTCCTCGAATCCGCCGTATCTGAATCCCGCGCTTCCGTTCGATCAGCGCGTCAACGATCTGATCTCGCGCATGACCGTCGAAGAAAAATGCTCGCAGCTGGTCAACCAGTCGCGCCCGATTCCGCGATTGAAGGTTCCCGGCTACGACTGGTGGAGCGAGGCGCTGCACGGTGTGGCGAACAACGGCGTCGCCACCGTGTTTCCCGAACCGATTGGGCTGGCGGCAACCTTCGATCCCGATCTGATCCACAAAATGTCGGTGGTGATCAGCACCGAGGCGCGCGTGAAGTACTACCAGGATCAAAAAGACGGCAACAGCTCGATCTTCCAGGGCCTCACGTTCTGGTCGCCCAACATTAATATCTTCCGCGATCCACGCTGGGGCCGCGGCCAGGAGACTTACGGCGAGGATCCGTACCTGACGGCGCAGATGGGCATGGCGTTCGTGCGCGGGATGCAAGGCACCGATCCGAAGTATCTCCGCGTCGTCTCGACGCCCAAGCACTTCGCGGTGCACAGCGGCCCCGAATCGACGCGCCACACGGTGGACGTGAAAGTTTCGAAGCATGATGAAGAGGACACATACCTGCCGGCGTTTCGCGCGACCGTCGTTGAAGCCAAAGCCGCGTCGGTCATGTGTGTCTACAACAGCGTGAACGGCCAGCCCGGCTGCGCGAACGACTTCCTGCTGAAGGACACACTGCGCGGTGCGTGGGATTTTCAGGGCTACGTGGTTTCCGATTGCGACGCGATTTACGACATCGAGCGCGGTCATCATTACGTGAAGACTGTCGCCGAAGCCGCCGCAGTTTCGCTGAAGGCGGGCGTGGACAACGACTGCGCGGACTTCGTCGCGAAGAAAACGGATGCGTCCGACTATCAGCGTTATCTCGACGCGTACAAGCAAGGCTTGATTACGCAACAGGACATCGACACGACGCTGCGCCGCTTGTTCATGGCACGGATGAAACTCGGATTGTTCGATCCCGCGTCGATGGTTCCCTACGCGCAAATTCCGGAGTCGGAGCTGGATTCGCAGCCGCACCGCGAACTGGCGCACGAGGCGGCGCGTGAATCGATCGTGCTATTGAAGAACGACGGAACGCTGCCGCTGAAGGCCGAATCGGTGAAGACGATCGCCGTCGTTGGGCCACTCGCCGATCAGGTTCGCGTATTGGAAGGGAATTACAACGGCACGCCATCGCACGCGACCACAGCGCTCGACGGAATCACGAAAGCTTTTCCGAACGCGAGGGTCACCTTCTCGCCGGGAACAAATTTCCTGAGGCTCGCGAATCCCATACCCACGGCTGTGCTCACCACGCCTGACGGCCAGCCTGGTTTGAACGCCGAATATTTCAACGGCACCAAATTCGAAGGCGCGGTGGTGCTCACGCGCGTCGATCCTGCGGTTGATTTCGCACCGCACTCGCACCCGCCGCGTCCCGACGGCAACGGCGACTTCTGCGTGCGCTGGACAGGCTTCATCACTCCCGGGGAATCAGGCAAGTATTCGATCGGTCTCGACGGATTGAAGAACAAGCTGTGGATCGACGAAAATTTGATCGTCGATTACGGCGAGTCCTACGGCATTCAGAATAAAACCGTCGACATGGACTTCGAAGCAGGCCACAAATATTCGGTGAAGGTCGAAGAAACCATGGGCAATAGCATTCTCACGCGTCTCGTGTGGAACCGTCTGATTCCCGACCCGCAGGGCGAGGCGGTAGCGGCCGCGAAATCGGCGGACGTCGTCGTCGCCGTGGTCGGCATCACTTCGCAGCTCGAAGGCGAAGAGATGGACGTGAAGGTTCCCGGCTTCAGCGGCGGCGATCGCACCAGCCTCGACCTGCCGAAGGACGAAGAAGATTTGTTGAAAGCTGTGAAGGGCGCGGGCAAACCGCTCGTTGTGGTGCTGATGAACGGCAGCGCGCTGTCGGTGAACTGGGCCGCCGACAATGCGAACGCCATTCTCGACGCATGGTACCCCGGCGAAGAAGGCGGTGCGGCGATCGGCGAAACGATTTCCGGTGACAACAATCCCGCTGGCCGTTTGCCCGTCACCTTTTATAAAGGCGTCGACCAACTTCCCGATTTTTCCGACTACAACATGAAGAACCGCACGTACCGCTATTTCACTGGCACGCCGCTGTACCCGTTCGGATACGGCTTAAGCTTTACGAAATTCCAGTATTCGAATTTGAAAGTTGCGTCGACTTCCATGAAAGCGGGCGATCCGTTGGGCGTCGACGTCGACGTGAAAAATTCCGGCACGCGCGCGGGCGATGAAGTGGTCGAGTTGTATCTAAGCTTTCCGCAAGTGCCGGGAACGCCGATTCGCGCGTTGCGCAGCTTCCAGCGCGTGCATCTCGAGGCCGGCGCGTCGCAGCACGTGCACTTCGACTTGGCGCCTCGCGACATGAGCTCCGTAACAGAGGCAGGCGATCGTGTGGTTGCCCCGGGCGCATACGTCGTAAACGTTGGCGGCGGCCAACCCACGCCGTCATCCACCACGGCTTCCACCGTATTCACCGTGAGCGGCCAATCGAAACTGCCGGACTGAACAACGCGCAGCTAAAAAATGCATACGAACGAGCGTGACGCCTTTTCGCGACACGCTCGTTCCTTTTTGAGCGCGCGCTGAGGTCGCCTACTTGGCTGCGGGGAGTTCGAGCATCGAAGGATCGAACATCTTATAGTCGAAATACTTCGTCGACTCGTCGATCCGAAACGTCTTCACCATCAGAAGCTTGAGCGCGATCCGGACTCCTTCGTACTCCGGCACCCAGACTTCGTTGTTCACGTAGGTATTCATGATAATCACCCGCGTGTCCTTCTCGAGGTCAGCGAGCAATCCGCCCGCGAACTTCATATCGTTTTCAAAGAACGCATCGAGGCGCACAACGTCTTTCGTTCGCTCGTCGATCCAAATCACTCCGCCGAGCTTTTGCACGATCTTTTCCACCAGGCCGTGCGCTTTGTATTCGGGGTTCGGCTCGAAATCAAACGCGAGCACGTCCTGTCCTTGATACCGTTCGCGGCGCGGGTTCACGAACTGCGCGACGCGCAGAAACGTATCGACCGAGAAATCACTGTCCTTCACTTCGTCGTCCGAGTCGCTCGAGCTGTTCGAGCCGCTCGAATCGGTCTTGTTATCCGGGGGAGCGCCGGATTGCGCGGGCGCGGCCGAATCCTTGACGGGATGTTTCTTCAGATCCGCGATGGCCTTCACGAATCGCTCGTCCTCTTTCCGGCGTTCCTCGGGACTGAGCGGTTGGCCATTCTTCTGTAGCACGCGGTCGACTTCGTCGCCGTTGTAGTAGAAGAAAAAACTCTCGGTGACTTCCGGCTTGATCGGATTGCCTTTCTTATCGATCTCGGCTTCGTTTTCGATTTTCGTGCCGGCGTATTTTTGGCGCAGCTTGTCGTTGGCCTTCTGGCGTTCATCCACCTCGGCGAAGAGTTTCTTGAGATCCGGCAACACGACCTGCGATTTGTGCGGAAAGTCGAAGACGCGTTCGCCGACAGGCTCGTTCACGGCAGCACGCGTGATCGTAATGTCGAATCCGTCATTGCCACGTTGAAGCCAAACCTTGTATGGGACCTGAATTCCGTTCACAGCTCGATAGTCGCTGTAGAAAAGCTTCTGATCGACGCCGCCCATTGTCGCGTCTTCTTCGACAAGCAGATGCGTTTGCGCGTCGAAAAAGAGCTGGCGCTTTGCACCCGCGAGCGAGGCGACTTCGATTTCGTCGGCGTCTTTGCCATGGAC
>JBEKJW010000183.1:0-9475 GCA_050011035.1 Candidatus Acidiferrales bacterium | reverse complement strand
GCGCGAAATTTGTGGTCGATCGTGCGCGCGGCGCGGGGCTGTAATCTGCTGGTCAACGCCTCGCCGGCGGTATTCAACGAGATTGTGCTGCGTTCCGCGCTGCGGCTCCGCGCGAATTATCTCGACCTGAATTCGCACCTCAATCGAAACCCGTTTAAGCCGGAACAGTTTTCGTTCGACAAGCGATTCATCGCAAAAAATCGCGTGGCGCTGATCTGTACGGGCGCGGCTCCGGGTCTCACCAATCTTCTGGCCAAGCGTGGAGCCGAGCTGCTCGATACCGTCGAATCGATGCAGATCCGCCTCTACGAAAGCACCGAGAGCAAGGATCCCGTCTCCACCTGGTCCGCCGACGTCGCGTATGACGAAGCAATTTCCAGCCCGCGAGTCTACCGCAACGGCCGCTTTCACTTTGCGAAACGCTTCTCCGAGCGCGAGAAATTTCGTTTCCCGCCGCCAATCGGCGAAACGATGGTGTATCTGGCCGCGCAGGACGAAGTTTGCATGCTTCCCTACTCCGTCCATATGAAAGACATGGACGCGAAAATCGGCGGCAACGATTTTGACCGCCTCTATCGCTGGTGGCGGCAGGGCCGCTTGAATCGTTCGCAAGGCATCGTGCGCAAGCGATTCCCGAAGACGCTGACGCCGCGCGGCGTGGCGAAAATGATCCGCTCAGGCGTGCTCGAGAATGCACGCTTCGCCGCCGCCGTGCTCGTGAAAGGCACGAAGAAGGATCAGCCGCTGCTCGTTCGTTGGGATGCGAGCTTTCCGTCGCTCTATCAAATCCGCCAACGCGGGCTCACCGCTACGCCAATTTCCTTCGCCACCGCGCATCTTGCCGCGATTTTCGTGAAGCATTTCCCACGCAAGCTCACTGGCGTCTTCAGCCCCGGGACGCTGCCGGTGGAGATCCGTCGCGCGATTCTTGCCGACGCCCGCTCGCGCGATTTCCGCGTCGCTCTGAAAATCACGCAGCTCAAAAAGAACGACGAAGAGGATGACGAACTGTAATTTGCATTCAACGTCACGGCCAACGCCTCCATTTTCTCCGCTAACAGTTCGTTGATAAAGTTTCGCCGCCTTCCGGTGTATGATTCGTTTTTCTTCGGCTCTCCCATCTCCGATTCTTTTTCGAGCGAGGCGCCCTCATGCGATGGACACCAGGCGGAACCAGCGACGACATTGAAGATCGACGGAACGAAAGCGGCAGCGGCGGTTTCGGTGGAGGCGGAGGCTTTGGCGGAATTCACATTGGCATCGGCGGCCTGCTTGTCCTCCTCGTCCTCAGTTTCATTTTCAAACGCGACCTGATTTCGCCGCTTCTCAACTCCGGCACCGCGACCACCAGCAGCGGTCCTTCGCGCCCGCCCGATCCGGCGCGCGACGCCGCCGAACAAAAGGAAGTTCAGTTCGTTTCGTTCGTACTCGACGACGCGCAGGACACCTGGACGAAAATGATCAACGGCTACCGCCATGCAAAACTCGTACTGTTCCGCGATTCCATTCAGTCCGCGTGCGGCGGCGCGCAAACCGCGAGCGGCCCGTTCTACTGCCCCGGCGATGAAAAGGTCTACCTCGACCTCGCGTTTTTCGACGAGTTGAGCGAGCGTTTCCATGCGGCTGGCGATTTCGCGCGCGCCTACGTGATCGCGCACGAGCTCGGCCATCACGTGCAGAAGCTCCTCGGCACCGAAGCGAAGATGCGAGCGGCGCAGCAGGCCAATCCGCGCCTGGCGAACGATCTTTCCGTGCGGCTTGAGTTGCAGGCGGATTGTTACGCAGGCGTGTGGGGACACTCGACCGAGCAGCGCTCGATCATCGATCAGGCTGACATTCAGTCGGGCTTGAACGCAGCCGCCTCGGTGGGCGACGACCGCTTGCAGAAAATGGCGACTGGCACGGTGATGCCGGAGAAATTCACGCACGGCACGTCGGCGCAACGCGCCAAGTGGCTGCAAGCCGGGCTCGATTCGGGCCGAATCGACGCGTGCGACACGTTCTCCGTCAACCAGCCGTAACCGGCTTTGAGTGGGGCGTGGAGTCGAAAGGTCCGCTAGAAGGGCGAGGCGAGAGGTTTCAGCAGCCCGAAATCGGTAAGCCCGTTCGCTACGAACTGCACGGCGAGCGCCACGAGTAAAAGTCCCATCAAACGCATCAGGATGCGGATGCCCGTTTCACCTAGGTAACGCCCCACGCGGTCCGCACCCGCGAGAATCACGTACGAAATGAACGCCGTACCGATGATCGTCGCGTAGATCACCGCGTGCTTCCACACCACGTGCGCGTCGCCCACCAGGACCATCACCGTGGAAATTGCGCCGGGCCCCGCGAGCATCGGCATACCGAGTGGGATAATGCTCGCGTCGGATTTTTGCGTGCCCTCGTGCGTTTCTTCGGGCGTCGCGCGTGATTGATGGCCTTCGAGCATGTCCAAGCCGATTTTCAAAAGGATGATGCCGCCCGCGATTTTGAACGCAGGTAACGTGATGCCGAACATTTTGAAAATCAGGCTGCCCGCCACCGCGAACGCGCTCAGCACGATCGCGCACGTATACGCCGCGCGCCGCGCCATCTCCCTTTTTTCCTCTTGCGGCGAATCCGAAGTGATCGCGATAAACAGTGGAATGACGGCGAACGGGTCCACCAGGAAGAAAATCGACGTGGCGGCGAGGAGCGCAAACTCCAGCACCGAGATCAGGGAAGATGGCATCGTTCGTCGTACGAACGCGCGTAAACTGCGCGCTCGCGAGCGTTTGAAAATAACACGTTCGCGTGTGAGTGGATAGGTGCGCGGCGCTAACCCGTCGCGCCGTTTTCAGTCTAAGCGTGGAGCGTTCGCTCCCGTTTCGTGCCCCAACTTGTGCTCGGTCCTGTGCATCGGAGGCGTCTCATGAACCGTTTCGCACTCACCGCGTTCGCTGTGCTCGCCATTCTCGCGACGGCCGCGTCACGCTCCGCACTCGCCCAGGCGCCGCCCACAAACGATCTTCCTCGCCATGGCGTAATCGGACTCATCGTTGCACCGCTTGATCCTTCGCGTCCGGGTGACCCGAAGACGAATCCACCCACGGTGAAGACCGTCGTGCCCGACAGTGGTGGCGCAGCAGCCGGAATTGAAACCGGCGACATCATTCGCCAACTTGACGGCCACCCTATCGAGAGTGGCACGGAATTTGCTTCAAGCGTAGGACGGCACGTCGCAGGCGACACAGTCACCATAAAAATCACGCGCGGCGGCTCAGACCTCGAGAAAAAGGCTGTGCTGAAGCCGCGCCCATTCGAGACCTCGACCGTCGCCGAAGTCGTCTACGGTTCTGTGACGGCGGGCGGCTCGCGTCGCCGCACGATTGTCACGCACCCAAAAGCTGCGGGCCGGTACCCCGCCGTGCTGCTCATGGGTGGACTCGGCTGCTATTCGCTCGACGGCGTTCTCGCGCAGGACAGCGGCTACGGTCCGCTTCTCGCGGCGCTGGTGAAAAACAGCTACGTCACGATGCGGGTGGAGAAAACGGGCGAGGGCGATAGCGACGGCCCGGCGTGCACAGACGAGAAGGCCACCGCCGAACTGGAAGCGCAAGGCTACGTCGCGGCGCTTGCTGCCCTGAAAAACTACGACTTCGTCGATCCCTCGAAGATTTTCGTCTTCGCGCACAGCCTCGGTCCGCTGATCGCCGCGCTCGCACTTCCGGGCCAGACGCTGCGGGGCGTAATATCCGCCGAGACGATCGGGCGCAGCTGGTTCGAGTACGGCACGGAAAACGTGCGCCGCCAATTCGCGCTCGCCGGCGAGCCGATCGATCAGGTCGACGATGAGGTGCGTCAGCACGCCATCTGCGCAGCGCACTATTTTCTTGAACACGAGAATCGCGACGCCGTGGAAAAACTCGGTCAGCAATGCCGGGACATGATCGCGAGCTACGCTGGAATGTCCGACGCCTATATGCACCAGATCGGCGACATCAACATCGCCCGCGCATGGAAACAGATCGACGCACCGGCACTCGTGATCTACGGCACGTCCGATCCCGTCACAAGCGCCGACGAGAGCCGCTATCTGGTCACGGCGATCAACAGTTTCCATCGCGACTGTGCCACATACACCGAAATCCCCGGCATGGGCCATGACTTCGCACAGTACAAAACGCCGGCGGATTTTATGAACCACCCGCGAGACACGAAAGCGCCGTATAGTCAGGAGTTTTTGAGCGTAGTTCTGGATTGGCTAGCCAAGCAGTCGCGCGGTTAGCAGCGTACGGCGCGGCGGACTAAAGTTTTTTGCGGTAGTGCACGCAACGGTCGACTTCCTCGTACCCGAGCGCTTCGTGCACGCGCTGCGACACGTCGTTGTCGATCCGCGCGTCAGACGCCATCTCGCGGCACCCTTGCTTGCGTGCCCAATTCTCCGCGGCGCGCATCAACGCCGCGCCCACGCCGCTCTTCCGCAGCTCCTCGCGGACAAACCACCCTTCCGCGTATCCCACCGGTCGAGCCGTGTCGCAGGACTCCGCGTGCGAGCGCAACCCCACCTCCACAAATCCCGCGAGCGCGCCGGTCTCCACATCCGCCGCCACAAGGATCGCCACCGGCAACGTCCCGCTCATTCCGCTTGCCAACTTTTTGCGCAGCTCCGCGGCGTGTTCCTGCAGCGGGCCATCCGGCCACAGCAGCGCGCACATTTCCGCGACCGCCTCGCAATCACCCGCTGTCGCCCGACGAATCTCGACCGTCATCACGCGCTCACTCACTGGCCATTCGCGTCGCTATTCGTAGCGCAGGGCGACCATGGGATCCACGCGCATCGCCCGCCGCGCCGGAATCAGGCATGCCGCAAGCGCTACGAGCGCGAGGCCCAACGCCACGAGCGCAAACGTCGCAGGGTCTTTCGGCTGCGTCCCAAAAAGCTGCGACGCGAGGAATTTCGTCAGCCACAGCGACGCAACGAAGCCGATAACAATTCCCGCGAACACGAGCCGCATGCCCTGCCCGACCACGAGCCGCACGATGTCGCCCGGCGCCGCGCCAAGCGCCATGCGAATTCCCATTTCGCGCATCCGGTGCGACACCGAGAACGCCATCACCCCATAAATTCCAATCGCCGCGAGCACCAATGCAAACACGGCGAACGCTCCCACGAGCGCGGTGAGCAGCCGCGGCTGCCCCACGGAATCCGACACCAAGTGATCGAGCGACTGCACGTCAGACACCGGCAAATCCGGATCGATCGACCGGATTTGTTCGCGCACCGCGGCCACCAGCGGCTGCTGTGCCCCGTTCGACCGCACCACAAACGTCATCACCATCCACGGCGCCTGGATGTAGGGCCGATACATCTCTTCAAATTTTGGCGCGCTCAGCGAATTGATCTTCGCGTCCGCCACGACGCCCACGATCTGAAGCGGAATTTTGTCGCGCGAATTTTGCAGCGTCTTTCCCACCGGATCCTGTCCGGGGAAATATTTCTCCGCCACGGTCTGGTTGATGATCACGACCTGCGGCGCGCCGTCGATGTCCGCCTTTGTGAAAACGCGACCGCGCAAAAGCGGGATTCGCATCGCTGCAAAATAGCCTTCGCTCACTGCCTTCATCGAAATGATCGGATCTTTGCCGATGCCCTCGCACACCCGCCCTTCCGGGCAGAAGAAAACGTAACGCGCGGTGCCCGTCATCGGCATGTAAGTCACCGCTCCCGCCGACTCCACCGACGGAATCGTCTCGATCTTCTCGAGCGCCTGCCGGAAAAATTCCGCGCGCTGCGGCAGGGTGGCGTACTTCGTCGTCGGCAGGCTCACCGGAAACGTCGTCACGCCGTGCGAATCGAAACCCGGGTTCACGTGCATAAGGTTCAGGAAGCTGCGAATCAGAAGCCCCGCGCCGGTCACCAGCAGCAACGCCACCGCGACTTCCGCGATCACCATCGCTTGTCGCGCCCGCGCCGAACCCCCTGCCGTTGTGGCCCGGCCTTCCTTGAGCGTGTCGTGGAGATCGCGGTCGGCCACCTGCACAGCGGGCGCCAGGCCAAACACCACGCCGGTCACTACGCATAGTGCGAAGGACGCGAGCAACACAAACCCGTTCAGGTGGATCTCATCGAGCCGCGGCACCTTATTGCCCGCGCCCGCTCTCAACAGCGGCATAGTCACTGCCGCCACGACCACACCAACCAAGCCGCCGGCAAACGCCAGCACCAATCCTTCGGTGAGCAACTGCCGCGTCAGTCGCGCGCGCGTCGCGCCGAGCGACTGCCGGATCGACATCTCCTTTTCGCGCGCGGTCGCACGCGTGAGCAGCAGGCTCGCCACGTTGGCGCACGCTATCAGCAGTACGAATCCCACGGCACCGAGCAGCACAAAAAGCGACGGCCGCACCGCGCCTACGAGGTTGTCCGTCAGCGAAGTCATATCGAGGCTGTGCTTCGCCGCATCCGCGTTTCCCGGATACGCCTTCGCATAGTTCTCACTGATCGCGTCGGCTTCCGCTTGCGCTTCCGCCATCGTCTGGCCGGCTTTCAGCCGCACGATCAAAGACAGAAATCCCGCGCCCATCCGCAGTTGCTCGGGGCGCAATCCCAATATGTCGAACACGCGCGGCAGCCACACATCCGGCTGCGGCTGTTGAAACGGAAAATCGAACGATCGTGGCATCACGCCGACGATCGTCGTGGCGTTCCCGTCCAGCACGAGCGTCTTTCCCAGCACGTTGGGATCGGAATTAAATTCGCCGCGCCAGAAACCGTTCGAAAGGATCGCAACATTCGCGCCGCCGATTTGATCTTCCGCCTGCAGAAAATCGCGGCCCATTACCGGCGCGACGCCCAGCGTGTGAAAGAAATCCGCGTTCACGCGGTTCGCGTTGATCGTCTGCGGCTCGCCGCTGCCGGTCATGTTCATCGTGGTCTGATAGAAAGCGCTCGTGCTCTCGAGCGTCTTCGATTGCTGCTGCAGAGCCTGAAATTTTGTGAAAGAAACGGGAATGCCAGTCGTGCCGCCTTCGCGATCGCCGGCCGAGATGCTGATCAGTCTCGCCTGTTCTTTGTAAGGCAGTGGGTTCAGAAGCACCGAGTCGATCAGTGAGAAGATCGCGGTGTTCGCTCCGATGCCCAAGGCGAGCGTCAGAATCGCGACAATCGTAAATCCCGGCTCTTTCGCGAGCGTGCGCAACGCGTACCGCAGATCCTGCCAAATTGCTTCCATCGTCGCCCCTGTCCGACCCGGCCGCGGCCGCGCCAATTTCTTATGCTGGTTGACGTCACATCGCGCCAAACGTAACCGTCCGTGTCTCAAATACTTGTAAAATCAGCGGCCTAGCTTCGGCCGCCAGCCCCGTGCGAGCGTGCGCCCCTCTCTTGCCTCATTTTGGGGCGGCTGCTAGACTACTGCCGCAAGGGCTACTGCTGCTCCTGCCATTTTTACCTAAAAGGCGTATCCATGTCTGGACACTCTAAGTGGGCAACAATCAAGCACAAAAAGGCCGCCACCGACGCGAAGCGCGGCAAAGTTTTCACCAAAATTATCCGCGAGTTGACGATCGCAGCCCGCACCGGCGGCTCTGATCCCAACACCAACCCGCGCCTCCGCACCGCCATCCTCACTGCCAAGGGCGAAAACATGCCCAATGACAACATCGATCGCGCGATCCAGCGCGGCGCGGGCACTCTGGAAGGCGAAACGCTCGATGAAGTGACATTCGAAGGCTACGGCCCGGGCGGAGTCGGCGTTCTGGTTCAGGTGGTCACAAGCAATCGCAACCGCATCGTCAGCGAAGTGCGCCACATGTTCTCGAAGAACGGCGGCAACATGGCCGAAACCGGCGCTGTCGGCTGGATGTTCAGCCGTAAAGGCGACATCGTCGTGCCCAAGGAAGCCGCCGACGAAGAAAAGATGATGAGCCTGGTGCTCGACGCGGGCGCCGACGATCTGCGCGATGAAGGCGAAGTCTGGCAAGTGATCACCCCGCCTGAAGCCTTCGAAAAAGTTCGCGAAGCGCTCACCGGCGCGGGCATCACGCCGTCGTCCGCGGAAATCGGCTTCGTCCCGCAGAATTACGTGAAGCTCACTGGCGCCGAAGCGCAGCAGATGATCCGCATGGTCGAAGTCCTCGAAGATCACGACGACGTCCAGCACGTCTACTCGAACTTCGACATCGACGAAAAAGAAATGCAAGCCGCCGTCGCGAACTAACCTCCGCGTTCCCGTGGTATAGACATTCGCTCGCCGCGGCGAGCCACTTCATCCAGCCAGGATGAAGTGTGTCTGTGAGAGGTTCGGGTCAATCCCGAACCTCTCGCCTTCTTCCGGCTTACGCACCCTTCAAAGCTGTCCTTCGCATCACCTCGTCCATTCGCCGCTGACGCAACGGCGCCCAAAAAACACTACCCGCTGCCATAAGCGCGAAAGTAAACTCGTACGCGGCATGAGCACGCATCTCCATATCACGACGGTTACCGAGCGTTATTGTGTCCTCGGTGTCGATCCGGCTCTGGCAGGCGCCACAGGCTACGGCGTGGTGGAATTCCTCGGCGCCAAGCCCCACATGCTGCGCTTCGGCGCGCTGAAACATGCTTCATCCGCTGCCGCCGGCGCACGCCTACGTGCGATTCACGAACTGATCGCCAGTCTCGTCGCGGAATTCACGCCTGACGCCGTGGCCGTGGAAGCCGTCTTCACCAAGATCAACGTCGGCACTGCGCTGAAGCTCGCCGAAGTTCGAGGCGTCGTGCTACTTGCCGCGGCGCAAGCGTCGATCCCGGCGCATAGCTATTCGCCGCGCGAAGTGAAATCCAGCGTCGCGGGCTACGGCGACGCGTCCAAACTCCAGATGCAGCAAATGGTCCGGTCCGTGCTCGGCCTTTGCGAATTTCCTGAACCCGCCGACGCCGCCGACGCGCTCGCCGTCGCGCTGTGCCACGGGCACACGGCGCGTTCCGCCGAACGCATGGCTGCGGCCATAAAGCCGCAGCGCGTAAAGGTCACGGCGCGAGCCGTCACAAATACCGGCAACCGCGCACGTGCAGCGCGCATCTCCGAACTGTAATGCTCTTCGTGAAATCCAAAACGCCGCTCGCGCACATCGCCCTCTCCATAGCGCTCACACTAGTGTCGGCCGGGACGGTCTTCGTCCGCACGAGTAAAGCTGCGCAACCGCACAGCCCGAACGCGCATGCCACTGCGGCGTCCGGCGCCACCATCACCTATCGCAAGGTTTTCAAGACGAGCTTCCCGGAATTTGTCGAGATCAAGGTCGACCAAGCCGGCTCCGGCACCTGGGACATTCGCCAACTCGACGAGGAAGCCTCGCCGCAGCCATTTCAGGTGAGCCCCGCGCTTGCGCAACGCATCTTTGCTCTCGCAGGCAATCTGCACAATTTTCAAGGCGTCGATCTCGACGTCCACCGCCGCCTCGCCAATCTCGGCGAAAAAACTTTCATCTACACCAGCGGCGGCGAAACGCACACCACCACGTTCAACTACACGCT
>JBEKJW010000182.1:0-9487 GCA_050011035.1 Candidatus Acidiferrales bacterium | reverse complement strand
GTGACGCGCAGCCACATTGCAAAACGGAAGCTGACAGTTAAATCGATATGGTGAGCCGAATAGAAGAGCCCGACGGCAAGGCACAGCCATCCCATCGCGATCAGGTAGCGGGCCTGAATTTTCGAAGTAAGCCGGCCCGTGATGGGCATCATCACGAGTAAGACGACACCTCCTCCGGACAAAACGAGACCCGCCAGTCCCGCCGTGTAACCCATCAGCGTCTGCAAAAATTCAGGAATCAGCACCAGCGTGCTGAACAGCATGAACCCCATCATGAACATCATCAGGTTCGCCGCGGCGAAGTTGAAGCTCTTGAACAGCCGGACGTCGACGATCGGCTCCTTTCGGAACCACTCCCAGATGACCAGCGTAATCAGGCAAACCGCGGCGGTGATCGCGAGGACCGTGATGAAACGCGAGCCCAGCCAGTCGTCTTCCTGCCCCTTATCCAGAAGCACCTGCAGCGAACCGACTCCGAGCGCCAGCATCGAAATTCCGATGTAGTCCACGCGAATCCCGCCGCGTTTTATCTTGCGGAGGAACGGAGGATCTTCCACTAGTGTGTGAGTCAGATAAATTGCCAGGAGAACCGGAGGCAAGGTAATGAAAAAAATCCAGCGCCAGGAATAGCTGTCTGTAATCCAGCCTCCCAGCATCGGCCCGACTGTGGGCGCCAGAACCGCGCAGATCCCATACAGAGCAAAAGCGACGCCGCGTTTTTCCGGAGGAAACGAATCATTCAGGATCGCTTGCGCCATCGGCTGCAAGCCGCCTCCACCGATGCCTTGCAGCGCTCGAAAGAAAAGCAGCACTGGCAGAGTCGGCGCGAGCCCGCAAAGCAACGAGCTCACCGTAAAGATCGCGAGCGAAAGCATGAAGTACCGCTTGCGTCCGATAATTTCCGCAAGCCAACCGCTCATGGGAAGAATGATGGCGTTTGCTGCGAGGTAGGACGTGAGCACCCATGTGCTGTCGTCGTAGCTCGCTCCCAGGCCTCCCGCGATGTAAGGCAGCGCTACGTTCGCAACGCTCGTATCGAGCACTTCCACGAACGCCGCGATCGACACAGTCGCGCCGATCGCCCACGGATTTACCTTCGGGCGCCAGACAGCCGTTTCCATCGGAAGGCTCGCCGCCGCGGCGCTCATCGCAAATAAACCTTCGCTTCCACGTTCATGCCGGGCCGCAAGGCATGATCGCGATTTTCGCCGGGCTCGAGAACGATCTTCACCGGCACACGCTGTACAATTTTCACGTAGTTCCCCGTAGCATTCTCCGGCGGCAGCAAACTAAAAATCGGCCCCGTGGCTCCCGCGATGCTGTCCACATGTCCGCGGTAGGTGCGGCCGTTCGAGTCGAGCTCGACGTCAGCTTTCTGGCCGACGCGCATGTGCTTCAGCTGAGTCTCTTTGAAATTCGCGGTGATCCAGACCTGATCGAGCGGCACCACGGTGAGCAGTTGCTCTCCCGGCTCTACGTTTAATCCCACGACAACTTTTTTCGTCACCTCGCCTGCCACGGGCGCGTAAATTTTCGTGTAGCCCAGGTTCAACTCGGCCTGATCCAGCGCGGCTTGTCTTTGGCGAATGTCCGCCACGGCGGCCAGCGCTTTGGCACGCGTGGAAGCGACGCGCTGCGGCCCCGCTTGCGCGTCTTCGTTGCGCGCTTCGGCCTCGATCAATCGGCTTTCCGCTTCCTTTACGGCTTGTAGCGCGGCGGCCTCGCTCGCTTCCGCCGCCGCTACGGCTGCGACATCGGTGAGGGACTCCGCATACGTGTGGTCGTAAACCTGTTTCGGTATTTCGTCTTTTGCGAGCAGCTCTCGGTAGCGCGTGACGTCGTCCTGCGACTTCACGTTTTCCGCCTGCGCTTCCAGCACGCGCGCGTGCGCGGCAGCGGCTTCCTTCTCCGCGGACTCGATCGCCGCCTCCGCGTTCCGAATATCCGACGACGTGAACTTCAGTTGGCTTGACGCATCGACCGACGATACGGGCACATCGATATTCAGGCTTCGTGCGGCGGCGTCGGCATTTTCCAGCGAGGCTTGGGCCCGAGCGAGCGCCACTTCATTGTCTTTCGGATCGATTTCCACCAGCGTGTAGCCCTGCTCGACCCACTGGTTGTCCTCCACATTCACCTTCTGCACGTATCCGGAAATGCGAGCGCTGACGGGATAGAGATGGACGTCCACCTGTGCGTCGTCCGTGGATTCGAAAGCGGAAAGATAGTGCCAAAGGAAAACGCCGCCCACGATCAGCAGGACGAGCACGCCGAGAAGGATCAGCCGCTTGTGCGACCGCCGTTGCGGATACACGGGAATGGGCGCCTCAGCCGTGCCAGTATTGCCCACAGGCGCGTTCTGAACGGGCGGAGTAGCTTGCGGTGGATTCGCTGCCTGATTCTGTTCAGCCATGCTCATTCTCCTTTCAGGTCGCCTTTCAAGTACTCCGCAAAACGGGACTCCGCAACCCCGATCGCCCTCGCCAAAGATATTTTTGCGACGTTGTAGCTGTAAAGGCTGGCGATGTACGCGTCATTCGCCGTCGCCAGCGCGTCTTGCGCTTGGACTACTTCTATATTGTCTGTAACTCCGGAGTTGAACCGGTCGCGCGACTGCCGCAGCGTCTCCGTCGCGAGTTGGACGGTGCTTTTCTCCACAGCGACTTCCTGGGCGGCCGACTCCAGATCGAAATAAGCGTCGCGAACTTCCTGATCGATCTGCGCCCGCAAATCTTCGAGCACCTGCCTCGCTCTTTGCAACGACGCGTCGGCGCGCACCACGTCGCCGTGAACTTTTCCACCCTGAAAAATCGGGACGCGCAGCGTCACCGCGGCGTCCACCGTGCCATGCGTCGAAGCCGGATTCACTCCGGTGATTCCATAGTCGGCTACCGATTCGATCGACGGGTAACGTTCCGCGAGGCTGGCTTGTTTCGTGAGTTCGGCGGAGCGGATCTGATTCATCTGGCTCTGAAAATCGGGGCGAGCCTTGTACGCGCTTTGTATCGCATCATCGAGGGGCGGAACGGAAAGATCCTCGTAAGAGATCTGCGTGGTGATTTCGAACTTTTGCCCCAGAGGAAGTCCGATGGCTCGCGCCAGAACCAATTTCTGCTTTGCCAGATTATTGTTCGCGACGATCAATTTCTGTTCGCGCGATTGCAGCTCGACCTGCGAACGCAAAACGTCCACAGCCGCGGCAAGGCCTGCGGTGTGCTGATCGGACGTCTGTTGGAAAAGCACTCTCGCGGTGTCTCTCTGCGATCGCGCCGATTCCACTTCCGACTGGTCGGCGATGAGCAGCAGATAATTCGAAACGATCACGGTCACCACAAGCTCGCGCGCGTTTTTGTAGCCGTACTCCGCCGACTTTAGCTGCGCCTGCGAAGAACGCTCGCCCTGGATCGATCCCCAGTCAAAAATAGTTTGGTTGAGAAAGGCTCGCGAATCGAAATAGCCAAACGGGCCAATCACTTTCGGCACTCCGGGAATGTTCAGGCCAAATTGCGCTTTCAAATCGATTTGACGAGCGCCAAACCCGGTGCCGGTCGTTACATTCGGAAGTAGCTCGCTCAACGCGAGCCACTTCTGTCCGTTCGCGTCCCGCACGGAATCGCTGGCGAGGAACCCTCCCAGGTTTTGCCTTAGGCCGCGCGTCACGGCATCCTGCAACGAAAGGCGCACTGGTGTTGCGCTCAGTTCGCCGGTGGGAACTCCTCCGAGGTACGGATTCTGCGACAGAGCGACAGTCGTATTCTGCCCGGCTCGCACCCCCGCTTGCGCCGGGCCAGCCACTTCCTGCTCGGCAATCGGAGTGGGGAGCGGATTGTATTGCGCGAGCGTAGCCGCTGCGCTCGACAGTGCAGCACAGAGCAACAGCAATGGCCGCATCCACGGTCTGAGCCGGACCCTCCATCGTCGGGCTGCTCTGCTTTTATCAGCGCAATTCCCTGGGTCACCTCCACAGACACCTGGCGGCGCGTTCCGTGACGACAAATTCTTAGCGCTGGCGCGTCCATCCGGCTTCATCTCCATTTGCATCTCCCAAGTCGAGTCAGGAATCTCCTCGCACCGGCCGCTCCGTAGCCCGGATCTCGCAAACCTGACTCATTTCTATGATTCAGTCTGTTGGTAAAGCGGGGCTCGTACCGCCAGCGCCGCGCGGAATGAGATATGTGTGATGCATCAGAAGCTTGAGCATCCCATGAAAAAAGAAGGTGTTGATGATTTCGAGAAACGGAGCCTGAACAAGAGCGACAGCGGCGCGAGAATTACGAGTCCAGCTGAATTCGAAACAGTGAATCCGCGTCAGCCTACCACATACTTTTCCCGATCGTACACTGCCACTGCGCTTTGTGGCAGATCCAGCCGAGTCTGCGCGCGACACGCTCACCTGCGATTGAGATCTGCGCACCTGTTGCTTGTCCCGTCGTAGCCGCGTCTCAACTCAGCGCCAACTCCCACGTTTGCCCCACGAGCTTCTTCCCAAACGAAGTGTGCCGTTCCTCTTTCGTCAACCGAAACCCCTCGGCCTCGTAAATCCGTCGCGCCGAAACCAGCACGCTGTTCGTCCACAACGTCATTCGCCGGTAACCCAACTCCCGCGCCCGCGCGATGCATCGCTGCACCAGACGCCGCCCAATGCCCATACCGCGCGCCGACGGTTCCACATACAACAGCCGCAGCTTCGCCGTGCCTTCCTCGTCGCCAGGCATCAGAAAAACGGAACCGGCGATGCGGCCGTTCACCTCCGCGATCCAACCGTCGAAGCCCCGCGCGTCGAACTCACGCGCAAACTTCGCAAGGACCTCGATCGCCAGCTTCTCGTATGTCCAGTCCCATCCAAACTCTTCGTGATACACGACGGCCTGCCGCCAGCTGACGTACCCGAGATCGCCCATGCGAACGCGCCGGATTCTCGCCCGCGGCCGAGTGGCGGCGAGTTCGGGCCGCACTCCGCCGGCCAGCACGTCGTGAATCTCGTGAAACGCGCCGACCAGCCGCCGCCTCTTGCTCGCATTCGCCTTCCCAAGCATCCGGCGAATCTGCGTGCGCGTGCCCGCTTGGGCCTTCTCAAACGTGCGCCGTCCCGCGGGCTTCAACCCGATCAGGATCTGCTTCGCATTGTCCGGCTTCTCGCGGCCCTGAATGTAGCCGCGCTTGCGAAAACGCGCGAGGATGCGGCTCACGTGCGCCTTGTCCATTTCGAGCCGCCGGCACAAGTCCGCCGCGGTCTGCGCGCCGCCGGTGGCGAGCTCGTAAAGAACGCGCGCCTGAGCCAGTGAAAGGTTGCTCGCGGGCAGATGCTCATTCAGCAGCCCCATCTGCCGCGTGTAAAAACGGTTAAAGCTCCGAACCTCCGCAATCGTATCCATGCGCCGCGCCTCCGCTACGTTACGTTGTCACCGACAACATAGCACGCAGCATGTTCTGTTGTCACCGACAACACACGCGCCGTGCCAGCGAGCGGACGCCACGCCACCAGTGGCACAGGCAATTGTGCCTGTGCGCACGCCAGTTTCACGGGCGTGCGGGTTGAGCGATCGCAATTCTGGCGACGCTCGCGGTCCTTGGCTTGATCACACTAGGTGAGTGCGCCGGTGGAACAGGCATGTTGTGCGTGTCACACTCGGTGACACAGACTGAAGCTCTATGTTACTGGCGCTCTTCGAGCGCCCTGAGCGACGTCCGCATCGGGCGCCATCGAACGCTGCGTGAAGCGTCAGGCTCTAAAGATCCGCGCCGCCGCGATCGACCATCTTCTGTGGATTGAAGCTGGCGTAGAGCATCGCCCTTTCGATGAGGAGTCGAAATTCCAGGTTGGTCACTCCGTCGGGAATCGTCGGCGAGCCATCGGCGTTTGTCTTGGGGAAATAAAATATCGCGCCGCTCGACCCGTGCAGGAAACTGATGTGAGTCGGAGAAGTCTTGGCGCCCTTATTCCCCGCCTGGAGGTAGACGACGTTACGCAACTCGGCCGGACTCCGCCCATGCAAGACCCTCAGCCTCGGCCCCGTGACTAACACTTGGTACTCGTCGTTCTGCCGCGCGACTTCCGCTTCCGCCGCGTCCGGCGTCATCTTGCCGCCCAGAACCTCGGCTCGAGCCAGCGCCGCGCGAATCGTGCGCGACGACAGCCAATACACGTTGTAGCTCGTGCTGTTGGCGCCGAGAGCGGAGTTGAGGATGTAGTCCGGGGGAGCCGACAGCGTCGAGACCGTTTCATCGCCCGCCGAAGCCAGGGACGATTGGTCCGTCGCCGGCGCCATGTCCACACGATGCGATGCATCCGCGATCGTGATGTTCGTCCTGGACCACGGTGACGCTTGCAGGACCTCGGTGAGATCCTTGCTTGTCCATTGGTCGAATGGCTTGGTGATCCACGGGGCCTGCGAAGCAATCACCCCCGCACAGGCAAATAGAGCCGCACACAGTACGGCCGCTGTAGTGGATCTCTGAATGTTGGAATGCGATCTCGCGAAATTCTTCATACACCCCTCCTTCACAACCCGCTGACGTTCCTGCAGAGCCGGGAGGCTCATCCAACGTGTTGGACGCGCCTAATTCTTCGAGAGTTCCAACTATATAGCGCCTGTATTATTAAAACAACAACGTACCTTCTGCCTAGCGAGCTTGGCGCGCACGCCAGTCGAATAAGCAGGTTTTGCCTGTCACTCACGCTGACGCTGGCCCGGTTCTTCGCGCATCGACACAAATCAAGCACAACACCAAAAGCCGTGCGAGCCTCCGCGCCAACACCTCGCGCTCCAACTCGTACACAGACTGAAGATCTATGTTACAAGCGCTCTTCGAGCGCCCTGAGCAACACCCTCACCACGTGCGAGCGCAGCAAGCGCGTCGGACAGGGCCGAAGCCCGGTCCTCCAACGACCGCGCAACGCTCTTCGAGCACCCTCACAGCCGGATCGACGCCGCCGCTCGTGGCACAGCTCCGCCGCGGAGGATGCCGGCACTCGCCAGCTCCACGGGCGTGCGGGTTGTGTCATCCCAATTCTGGCAACGCTCGTCGTGCTTGGTTTGATCACACTAGGTGAGTGTGCCAGTGGAATAGGCAAGTTGTGCCTGCTACTCCGTCAGCCGTGCAACAACACAGCCGCGGTGCACCGCTGCCAACCACGGAACGGCGGAGGTTTAGCTCCGCCAAAAACGCCGCCGCGAAGCGGCTACCTTCCGTCCCGCGAACCACACCGCGCCGCCAAAATGTCACACCACGCGCGGCCCACTTCCCCACTCCGCAGCATCGGATTACGTAACGCCCGCGCGCCCGGCGCAATTCGCACTACGGAGATCTCGATGGACTCACCCGAAGCGCACGCCGCAGGTCCTGCGTCGCAAGGCTCGCTCAGCGAGCGACTCGACGCCGCCACGCACGAACTCCAGCGCCTGGAAGAACTCGTCAAGAGCGGCGAGCTCGATCAGCGCGTCCTCAGCGAATTTCGCAACGCCGTCGACCACATTCGCACCACAGCCTGGGCCGTGCAGAAGTGGATCGACCTCGCCGAGAAGTCCACCGGCGATCCATTTTCCGTGCTTCCCATCATGTCCGCCGAACGCGTCCGCCGCGCCACGCAAATCGCAAACGATCTCTGCCTCGATCTGCAATGCGCCGACGTGGGCCTCGAAACCAAAGGCATCGTCGACCTCTATAACGCCGTCGGCGATCTTCACCGCCGCCTCGCCAACATTCTCGGCCGCGCAACGTAACTCGCCGGCCCACTGGAGCCAGCGGGACGCAACACCAAAGGCCGTGCCAGCCGCCGCGCCAACACCTCGCGCTCCAACTCGCACACAGACTGAAGATCTATGTTACGGGCGCTCTTCGAGCGCCCCGAGCAACACCATCACCGCCCGGCTCACACCCGCCTTTCACTCGCCACTAGCTACTTCCTCTCCAGTGTTATCATTCGCCATTCATGCTCCGCCGACGGCTCGCGTACCTCGCGCCAACATCCCTCGCCGCAGCGCTCCTCTTCTGCGCCGGCGTCGCCGCGCCGCCAGCACGCGCCTCTGAATGCGCATCCCACGCCGGCCCGCAGATCGAAGTCAATTCCTCCACGCCCCGTTCCCTCGACTCGCCCGACAAAAAGTGGAAACTCTACTCCGTCCCGGGCCACTCGTTCTCTGACGACGCCTCCGTCTTCCTCTCCCTTGCCGACACCAATAAAAAGTGGCGCATCGTCTATCTGAAGCGGCGCGGCACCGCCTTCTTCAGCGACGATTCCCACTGGCTCGTCTTCCGCGACGACTATCTCACCGTCGATTCCTTCATCCTCGCTTTCGACCTCTCCGGCTCCGCGCCCAAGGAAATCAAGCGCATCAACACCGCCGTCCGCGATGCGATCGCCGCGCGCATCCCCAAAGGGATGATGGCCGAGTACGTCCACTATCCCGATTTCTGTTTCGCGACTGCTACGACAGGCGCGCCCACCACCGTCATCCTGCTTTCCGATACGCCCGTCCTCCAGCGCCCCACCTTCTACTTCGGCTACGGCACGCATCTCGGCAAAGGCGCCCCCTTCTTCCTGACCATCGAAGTCACCCTCCCCGACGCCAAAGCCACCGCCACTCCCTACACCCCCACTCACCCATCCAGCGCCGCCGCCCCATCGCCGAACGCAACCCCCCCTCCGCAGTAGCAACGCGCGAGCGCAGCAAGCGCGTCGGACAGGGCCGAAGCCCTGTCCTCCAACGACCACGCGCCGCTCTTCGCGCACCGCCACCGCCGGACCCAGGTCGCAGATCGTGTCACCGAAGTGCGGGCCGTACGGTCGCAATACTGGCAACAGGCGCCGCGCTCGATGCGATCACACTAGGCGCGAACGCCTGTGGAATAGGCACGTTCTGCCTGTGATTTTTTGTCCGCAACACTACGCCGACGACACCCGTGCGAGCCTCCGCGCCAACCTCACGCGCTCCAACTCGCACACAGACTGAAGATCTATGTTACAGGCGCTCTTCGAGCGCCCTGAACAGAGTCGGACACGGCTGAAGCCCGTCCTCCTCCGACCACGCGACCGCAATACTGGCAACGCTCGCCGCGCTCGGCGCGGCCACACTAGGCGCGAACGCTTGTCGAACAGGCGCGTTCTGCCTGTCACTCCGCCCACTCAAGCAACCTCGCCCAAGGACCAGGCTTCAGGCCCGCCCGACGAACCACTCCCCACTAGCCACTGGATTTCGACGGGTGTACACTCGCCGACGCCCGAATCCAGCTCGGGGGATCCAGAAGGGAGCCCGACATGGTCGCCTTTACGTTTGCCGGCGTCATGCTGCTGCTGTTCTTCGTTTTCGTCCTCTACCTCTGCACACGCGACCGCGAGAGATATCTCGACCGTCGCGACAACTGGGAACACCTCGACCTAAATAAGAAATCCCGCATGGGCCGCTGGTCTTACTGACCATCTCCCGCCGCACCTACTCCCCTAACTCTCCGTGCCCTCCGCCTTTCCCGGTTTTCTCTGTGAAAT
>JBEKJW010000181.1:0-9590 GCA_050011035.1 Candidatus Acidiferrales bacterium | reverse complement strand
ATGCTCACTCCGCGTGACCCCACGCTGCAAGTCAGCATGAGCCAGATTGCACCCGTCATTACGAACGAAACAACCATGTGGCGGTGTTGGGTGGGCTTCAATGCCAGCCACAGCATGGGACTTATTTTGTTCGGTTTGGTTTTCGGTTTTCTCGCACTGGCTCATGGCCAACTCCTCTTTCAATCACCGTTCCTCCTCGTTGTCGGGTTGGCGATGCTTGGTGGTCTGGTTGCGCTCTGCAAACTTTATTTCTTCAGTGGGCCCCTCGTAGGAATGAGCATTTCGTTGGCCTGCTATGTCGCCAGCATTGCGCTATCGCGGATCTTGCTCGTGCGCTCCTGACGTAAACAGCGAGAACGGCTTCGATCAGGACCTGAGAGACCTCATCGTCTCTGGCTCACCGGTCCCGCGACCGGACTCTCGATGTCACCGCTGAAGGGCATCATTTCGGTTCTCCAAACGTAGGGTCGTCGGGGCGCGGGAACGAGTTTTTAGGATGGTCCGGCTGCTTGATGTACGAGAGCCACTCCTCTGCGAGCTTCTCTGTGGTGAAGTATCCGGCAGGCATTTCCCCGGTCGGCAGGCCCTTCTCGCTCACCGCAATATGCGCATCGCAAACATTCCAGAGGGGCAAACCCCAGTGGTCCTTGTACACAGCGGCACACACGCGGATTGAGCCATACCAACCGAAACCTATTTTCATTGGCGAGAGCGGTTTCGCCGGGTCGGGTTGTCGGACCCGGATTATTTCTTGAAGCCAATTGAGGATGAAGTCCTTCGTATCGATGATGCAGCAGTGTGGAATATTGTTTTGGACCAGATACACCCAAGGAGCGCCTTGGGAATGATAGCGCTTGTAGAACGCATACGGTTTTCCGGTGCCTCCCACGCTGTCTCTGCCGCCCACGATAATGAGCACGGGTACAGCGACACCTTTAGCATCGAGCTCTACTTTATCGACGTTCTCCGGGTCTGTTTGTCCGGGGTTCGCAAGAACCGCAGCCAAAACCCGGTCCGGTGTGTATGCCAAGAAGTGCCCGAAGTACGCTCCCGTTCCCGAAAATCCCAAGACAATAAGCTTCGACGCCCCCAACTCCGGATGCCCACTCTCAGCGCCTATGGCATTCAATGCCGAGAACAGCGACCGGCCTAAACCGTCTTCGGGATGCATATCCATCTCGCCCTGTTCTCCAGTTGACGGATGGCTCGCTGGACACTGAATGGCTAACACCATAGCGATAGCGTTTCGCTTGGCAAAAGCAAGGACGGCAGGATCGGAATAAAAGCGGGTGATATCTTCTCCCCGGTCGTAGGTAACCCAGGCTGCCTTCGCCGGTTCAGCTCCCGCCGGGAACGTGGCTCTGTAGTCGCAAGGCTGCGCGATATTTTCGCCCGGTCGGGGTAGATCGGTCGTTTTGTATTCCGGTAGCTGCGCAGAAGCGACCTTGCAGTTGAGTAGCACTGAAAGCAGCAAGAACAGGCTTTGTTTCATTGGACGCAAAATTCTACATCACGCGACGAACTCGAACGCCCTGTTAGTCGCGGCACCGGGCGAGTGGATGTGGCGTCGACGCGGATGGCGCGGCGCGCGGGGATGTAACACGCGAGGATCGCGACCACGACGAGCAGAGCTGCCACGGCGGCGAAAGTGGCGGCTTCGCGCAGCTCGACCTGAGCATCGCCGAACTACTTCTTTAGATATTCTGCACACCCAACATCACACCGCTCAACTCAACCTGTTCCAGACCAGGCGTGCGTGCGGCAATCGGTTATGATTGCGAGTCGCTGGCAAAGGAAAAGCGATTGATGAACCGAAGCGGCGTCTTGCGTTTCTTCGCTATCTGCGGGGCGCTTGTGAGCGCTGCCGTATTCATCGTTGGGGCTCTGGTTATATACGCGGTTTTAGTAGACTTCGTGCACCTAGAACGATTCTCGCGTTTACACCCTACGCTTAACCTGAATCCAGAGTCTTCGCTTCTCAATCTGTCATTCGGCTACATCTGCCTGACGTTTTTGCTCTCGGTCATTTTTGGCACCACCGCAGTGGGTCTCTTGAGAGAGCGTAAATGGTCTGTACGAGCCGCCAGATTTGTAGTGCCGTGCTTCTCTTGGGTGTTATTTGTCGCCGCCGCCTGGACCTTTCACGGAGCGAAGCGTCTAAGCAGTGATGTCATGTTGGTCGTAGGTCCAGGACTGATCGAGGCAATTCTAGTCTCCTATGTGCTTCCTTGGTTCCTCGCGATTGGCACGTTGTGGATTATCCTTCTCGCCCGAACACGCAAGGTTCCCGATGCACCGGCGTGAGCGACGGTTTTATTGCTCACGGTGGTCGCGCTCGTGATTCCTGCGATTGCAATACCGTTAAACTTCGCGTTTGCAGTAGATTATGGCGCCGGATGAATTTCTTGCGGGAATTTTACGGTGGATGTCGATTTCGGCGTTCGCGGTTCGACGTAGAAGTGAGGCAGGGAACTGAATCTCGCCGGCCGCATACACTCATTCGGGAGAAATGACGATGAAATTCATGCTGATTCTGAAAGCCACCAAAGATTCCGAAGCCGGCAAAATGCCGAGCGAGGAAGTGATCAACGCGATGATCAAGTACAACCAGGACCAGGCTGCGGCGGGAGTTCTGGTGGATGCGGCGGGCCTGTGGCCCAGCTCCAAAGGCGCCCGCGTCCGAATCTCAAAAGACGGAAAGAGAACGGTGACCGATGGACCATTCACCGAGGCGAAGGAACTGGTCGGCGGCTACTGGCTGATCAATGTGACGTCGCTCGCAGAAGCGATCGAATGGGCGAAGCTGGCGCCGGCGACGCCAGGCCAGGAGAACGAGATCGAAGTGCGCGAGTTTATCGAGTTCGAATGATTTTCCGCCGAACTTGACGGCCCAGGGTGTGAAGAGCGGGCTTGTTTACCTTGAGCTCCGATCGGCTCCGCCTGGTGCCGATCCCAGCGTTTAACTGAGTGGATTCGCGTTCGAAGACTACTCTGTTCAATCCGAGGCCAAAATGAGAAAAGTGATTTACGCAATCAACCTTACTTTAGACGGCTGCTTGGACCACACCCTCATGGTTCCCGATGAAGCGCTGCTCTACGACTATTCCACTCAGCTCATGGGAGCAGTGGACACGCTCCTCTTCGGGCGTAAAACCTATGAATTGATGGTTCCGTATTGGCCGGATATCGCAAAGGATCCTTCGGAGTCACAAGCAGACCGCGATTTCGGTCAAGTGTTTGTCTCGAAGAACATCATCGTCTTCTCACGAACGTTAGCCGGCTCCGAAGATTCCAATACAAGAATTGTTCGCGCAAACCTTCGCGACGAAATCCTGAAATTGAAGCAGGAACCGGGCAAGGATATTTTGCTCGGCGGCGTGGACCTCGCTTCCCAACTGATGGAGCTTGGCCTGGTGGATGAATTTCGCTTCGTCGTTCATCCCGTGATTGCAGGCCAAGGAAGGCGGCTGATGGAAGGCGCTAACCTCCAGGAGAAATTGAAACTGAAACTCGTGGATTCCAAAGTTTTCCAGTCCGGAGCGGTCGCGCTTCGTTACGTGAAACAGTGACGGAAAGAAGTGGCCGAAACTCGCGCCGCTCTGCGTCAAACATCGTCACTTCCTTTATGCACCTTGCGTTTCGATAGCGCTTGGCCAACACGCTTATCGAAAACTGCCCCAGTCGTCCATGCTGAGAAGAAAGACTACCCGGCAAACGGGAGACAAAACTCTCTTAAGTGATAGCAGCGCGGCCATCCCGCCTCCATTACTAAGATGACGGACGATGCGGTGAAGTTTGGGACCGCACGGAGACAAAAATAAGAGGAGCCGTCGTGGGGCGACAGCTCCTCTGTTCTGCGGCTGCTGTAGTACGCCGTTATGGTTTAGCGAGGCGTTAAGAATTGGTGCGAAAATCGGGCCACCTGAGTTTGTGAATCATGATGGAAAGAAGCTCTTCGACCGCTGCGGCCATCTCGATCCGCTCTTCCGTGTGACCGCTGCGAGCACCGAGCTCCTGCCAGCGCAGAAAAATCGCCCATTCTGCATCGTGTACGCGTGTGGTGAGACGAGCAGGATCGAGCTCCCGCTTGGCTTTTTCCAGTTGTCGTTTCCACTCAGGAATTCGAACGCGGGCGGGCGGTAGAAACGCTGGCTGACCTTGGCATTCTAATCCGTACATAAACACCCCCGGTTACAACGGGGAAATCATGTACGCCGCGAGCCGTAAAAACTGTGCAATTTCGCACAGTCATGAATTATTGATCTGTACCATCGCGGTGAGATCCTCGAATCCCATCCATAATTGCGATCGCCCCGCCGGCGACGACGTTTACGAAAAAGGGAATTAGCCATACGAGTGAAAGGCCAACGAACGACAGTAGGACAAGTCGAAGCATTCGGATCACGTCGGAACAATGTTCTACTGCACGACGTTTGGAAACTGTTCAATTCTGCACAGCGGGAGACACGGACTAGGCGCGGCGTTTCGGTTGTCTCTTCTGAATGTTTCGCGCCCACTTCTCTGAGAACGCCCAGAATCGGAGGAACGTATGTTCGGCGTCGGTCGGACTGAGGAATGGGGTCGCACTCACCACAAAGGGCGGACTCAAATAGACCTTGCCTCGGATAGTTGTTTCCGCCCGCATAATGATTTTCATGCAACGTTAAATACCACAATCTACTGCCTCCAGCGGTACGGTTGCGTACGAAAGCGGCGACCGCCCATAGTCTTCGCTTCGATTACCGCTAACCCTGACGGTGTTGTCTCTATTTGTACGCTAACGTACACTCGAACTGTCTCTTCTCACATCGCTCGCCGTCTCTTTTCTTGCGGCGTTTTTTCTGTCGACGACGGGAGTCTACGGAGGTTGCGCTTGGCCGAGCCCTACGCGTGGGAACCTATCTTCCAACAGGCCGTTAACGAAAATGACGTCAGCAAGATACTTCCACGGATCGTAGCAGCCGACGAAGCTCTGTCCGATCGCCAAAAAGAGATCGCCGGTGCTCCGCATCGATTTGAAGTCGATGCCGAGCTGAAGGCGATGTTAGTGGCCGCAGACGCGCTCCTGAAATTGAAAGCCGAAAAGCTTGGCTGGCCGACAGTTAGCGCAACTCAGCCGAAACGCCAGGAGAGGGCCGATTCGAGTGTTTCAGTGAGTTCAAAACAATCAGAGTAGCCCGCGTGGTCACCTCCAAAGTTTCAAGAAGGCAATGAGACCCAAACCCGCAGTTCGGCGTGGTCCTGCTCCAGCCAAAGCTTTCGATGTGGAGCAATTCCTCCAGTCCGCTGGCGTAGCGCGGCGAGTGACTGAATTCAAAAAGAAAGAGATCATTTTCTCGCAAGGCGATTCCGGCAAGACCGTCCTATACGTACACAAGGGTGCCATCCGGCTGTCCGTAGTGAACGAACGCGGAAAGGAAGCAGTGGTTGCTATTCTCGGCAAAGGAGATTTTTTCGGCGAAGGATGTCTGGCGGGCCAGGCTCTGCGCATCGCAACCGCAACCGCCGTCCTCGCTACGACCGTGATGAGCATCGAGAAGAAGGAAATGAGTCGCGTGCTTCACGCCGAGCACGAGTTCTCAGACCGGTTCATCGCGCACATGCTTTCACGCAATATTCGCGTGGAAGAAGATCTGGTCGATCAGCTTTTTAATTCGACTGAGAAGCGTCTTGCACGCACGCTGCTGCTCCTGGCGCGATATGGCAAGGAAGACGAGCCCGAAAAAGTGCTCCCCAAGATTTCGCAGGAAGTGCTTGCCGAGATGGTTGGCACCACGCGTTCCCGCGTGAACTTCTTCATGAACAAATTCCGCAGGCTCGGATTGATTAAATACAACGGCGCTCTCGAAGTAAACAGCTCGCTACTGAGCGTTGTTCTTCACGAATAAAAGCCTCCCACTAAACTTGCACGAGTGTTCGAAACGGAACAGAACGCGCGACCATGAGCGCCTAGTATTTAGGAGTAATTGGAGGCTCAAATGTTCGGATACGGACTCATTGGCACGCTAATCGTCATCTGTCTCATTGTCTGGCTCGTGCGTCGCGCCTAGCGCTGATTGCGAGAGCAGACGGCCCACGGTGAACTTCGACGCGTCGGATACTGAGCGGACGCGGGTCGGGCGACTGTGGGCGGATTGATCGCACCTTAAAGGTGCAGTGTGACCCAGCGGACCGGACTTCGGCGCGCCCCTCCTGAATTGTCCCGACCGTTCAAATTGAAGATCAAGCACTCACATCGCTGACGCGCAGCAGGCATATGCCGCGAAAGAAGAGCAAGAAAGAATCCGCCAAAACGACTCGGACCATCGTGCGCGAAGAGATGGCGAGACCCCGCGTGACCAAGTCGGTGAGAATCGCGCAGTCGGATCTCGATACCGGTAGAAGACCGGAACCGGCGTCCCTGATCATGGATGGTACTGTTCTCAGGATCATTCGATCACACCGCGGGGACAAACCCGGTTCGGCCCAGATTGCTCTAAACGTGCTGAACAAACAGCATCGCGATCTGCGGATCGAGAACTCGTTGATCGATGAACACGGCGACGATGTGAAGTTGAAGAAAGGCGCTGCAGTCGAAGTGACTGTCACAGAGAGGCCTTGAGCTTCGTTAGCTCGCGGCGAACCGTGGGCTTTCGGGAAACTTCGCGCCGGGCCGCTATTTCAGCGATTCGCCGGCAGCTGTGCTCGTCAGGGCACGCAACTCCACATTTTCGCTCGCGTACGCCCGTCCCGACCCCGCGCAAACACTCCCAGCAATCTATCCTCCCGCCGTTGTTCCATTTGGGACAGATACACGTGCCGCTTTGTTTGTACGATTGTTATTGGCTGGTTCTGGTCCGATTTCGGGCGCGATTCGCAAGAAGGGACAGGTCCAGCGAATCTAGGAGTTTTGGTGCCCTCAAAGATCCACACTCACATCGGTGAAGCTGAATCGCCGGTGGTCTTGAAAGGACTGGCAAGTCGAAAGCTTTCTTTGCGCGTTCTGTTTGCGCACAGCGACATCGATGATGTCCAACGTTGCATGCAGGAACTCAAGGGCGCGCACCTCAACGTCACTGCGAACATCGCGCCAACTCCCGAGGAGTTTTCAAGGCGCCTCAAGTCAAAAGTTTACGACGTCGTGATCGCCAAACACCCAGCCCCAAACTGGGCAGGGCCGAATGCCCTGGAAATCCTGCATCGGACCGGCCGGCGTATTCCCTGCATTTATCTCAGCGATACGACAGAACTAGAAAAGGTGGCGGAACTTATTACCGAAGGTGCTGCCGATTGCGTTGGAATGGACCACGTGGGGCATCTTCCTGTATCCATTCGCCGAGCCCTCAGCGAGAACAATCTGCGCGAAGAGCGCGATCAAACCGAAAAAAAGTTGCGCCACTCGGAGGCACGCTATCGCGCGCTGGTTGGCAATCTGGCTTATGGGATGTGCCGGTGCAGCTTGGAAGGCCAGTTCCTGGATGTCAATCAGGCGTTGGTGACCATGCTTGGATACCCATCCCGCGAGGAACTCTTGGTCGTGAATCACGCAGCCGCGATTTTTTGTGATCCCGTCAAAAGAGCACAATTACTGGGGCTCTCCCCAGATGCTGATGGAGCCGGTCCGTTGGAGGTCGAGTGGAAGCGCAAGGATGGCACGACACTCAAGGTTCGCCTGAGCGGACGTGAAGTCGGCAATGAAGACGAGACGGGCAGTTATGAAATCATCGTCGAGGACGTAACTCAACAGCGCAAGCTTGAGGATCATTTGCGTCAGCAGGCGGCTAAGGATCCTCTCACCGGATTGGCGAACTACCGCCATCTGATCGAGACTGTTGACTCTGAGATCCAACGCTCGGAGCGAACGGCTCGCGAGTTTTCTCTCCTGTTTCTCGATCTGGATGGATTGAAGCAGATTAACAATCGCTTCGGCCACCTCGTCGGCAGCGAGGCGCTTCGTCGTTTGGCGGATGTTCTGTGCATCTGCAGTCGGAAGATCGATACTCCGGCGCGATTCGGCGGGGACGAGTTTGCGCTAGTTCTGCCTGAGACAGGGCCAACACCAGCGAGCTTGGTAGCACACCGCATTTGCGAAAATCTTGCGAATGACGGCAAAAAGCCAGAGCTTTCGGTCAGCATTGGCGTTGCTACGTATCCCGGAGACGGGAAGGAAATCGATTCCTTGCTTGGGGCCGCGGACGCTGCACTTTATACGATGAAAGCGCGTGCGCGCGGGGTGGGCTAGCTCGCTCGACATCCCGTGACGCTTCGACAGGCCGGAGTTGAGGCTAGGGGCGGGTCTGAAGAGTGAGGCGCTAATTCTTTGCCACCGACGCTGAAGCCGGCGGAGCTGCTGCGGGTGCGAGCTTGCTGTATTCGGCTTTGGCCTGGCGGAGGATGGGGATACTCGGATCCGCGTTTTTCCAAGTGGTGAAGAAATCGTCGTAGGCTTTTCGGCTTTTGTCGCGGTCCCCTTGCATCGCATAGGCTCGCGCCATACCGAGCTGGGTCAGCGGCGCGTAGACCACCCACCAATTCGCTCCGCGATGAACGATGAGCTTCTCGAACTCGGCGGCGGCCTTTGCGGGTTCCGCGGCGGCCAGATAGGCGAGTCCTCGCTGATACAGAGTATCCTGCGTGTATTTGTAGGGCTCGGCCTGGGCGAGCAAATCCGCGGCCTTCAGCGGATTGCCCCGTTCGCGCTCGATGATCGAACGAATCAGCGGGACGTGCACTCGCTGTTCAATCGTATTCTCAGGATTCTGCCGTTCCAATTTTGCGGCCATGGCCTCCGCCTGTGCAAATTCACCGGCCGCAGCCAAGGCTTCGCCGCAGCGCCATAGTTCGGTGATGCTCTCGGCGCCTGTCTCGACCGCCCGACGGCAGAAGCTGCGGGCCGGCCCGTAGTTTCCCAGAAAGGATTCGAGCTGGCCGCGCAACGCCAGCTCGTTCGCGACGTTTTCCGGCTGCTTGTCGTTGCGCTGCAAATTCACCACCGAATCGCTCAGCGCGCGGAATTTTTTCAGATCTCCGCGGTAGAAAGCCAACTCCGTTTGTAATGCCTGCCAGCCAACGTCGTCGGCCGGATTTGCGGGGGCCAGCTTCTCCATCGTCGCGGTATCGTTTTCGAAAAAAGCGATGCGGTAGCGCATATCGACTTGATAGGAGAAGAGCGTTCCCTTCTGCCGCCATTCATCCAGCACTCGTTTGGCGTCGTCCAGCCGGTCCAGCGACATGTACTCCTGCGCGGTGTTGGCGTAGTAAAAAGCGGAGGGCACCGGGGAATGTTCCTGCACCCATGTGAATTGCTGCAGGGCCTCTTCCGGCCGGCCCAACTGCGCATAATTAATTCCCAATAAGTTCGCAGCCGCCACGCTGCGCGGGTAGGCCTGCTGGTATAAAACCAGAACGGCATTTTCCTTTTCCAGATTGCCGGTAATGTTCCAGTAGTACGTCGAGGTCGCCAGAAAATTTTCTTCCTGGGTCAGGCGGCCATCCTTCAGCTCGAAGGCCCGGGCATAGTTCTTTCTGGAAGCCTGATCGTCACCCGCTCCGTGGTAGGCGCTGCCGAGCATGACGTAGGCGGAACAGAACTGCGGATCCAGCTCGATCGC
>JBEKJW010000180.1:0-9601 GCA_050011035.1 Candidatus Acidiferrales bacterium | reverse complement strand
CGCGGTGACAAACGAAAACCGGCATCCCTAACGATCGCGGTTGGGCTCCGTTTTCGGCTCGGTGAGCCAGTACGCCAACGCTATCAGCGCCAAGCCGACGCCTATTAGGATCACTGCGTTCCAGCCGATGCGATCGTACGCCCAAGACGCAATCGCGGAGCCCACTGCGCCGCCCAGAAAGAACGTCGCGATGAAGAGCGTGTTGAGGCGGCTGCGCTGGTCGGGATGCAAGCTGTAGATCATCTGCTGGCCGCACACGAGCGTCGTTTGCACCGCGGCGTCGATCACGATCGCCGCGACGACCAGCACCCACCAGTGCGCGGCGTACAGTGTGATCAGGTAGCCCACAATCGCCACGATGAAGGCTGCGCCTGTCGCGGGGCGCTGATGGCCGTGGTCGCCGAGGCGGCCCGCTAACGGCGCCACAATCGCGCCTGCAGCTCCCGCGAGCGCGAAAAATCCGATCTGCGTCTGCGTGAAGTGGAACGTAGGCCCGGCGAGCAGAAACGTGATCGTCGTCCAGAACGAGCTGAAGCTCGCGAACATCGCCGTCTGGTACGCGGCGCGCCGCCGCAGCACCGGCTCGTCGCGGAAGATGTGATACAGCGAGCCAAGCAGTTCGCCGTACGTGCCACCGAAAGCCGGCTTACGCGCAGGAAGCGTTTTTGCAAGCACGGCAATCAGAAGCAGCAGAAATCCCGCCGACGCAAAATACACTGTCCGCCATCCGAACCCGCCCGCGATAAATCCCGAAATCGCCCGGGCAAATAGAATTCCAAGTAGCAGGCCGCTCATAATCTGACCGACCACTTGCCCGCGCCGCTCCGCAGGCGTGAGCGCTGCGGCGAGCGGAATCAGCACTTGCGCCACCACGGAAGTGATTCCAATCAGCAGCGATGCTACGAAGAACAGCCGGATCCCCGGCGAGAATGCCGCGAGCAGAAGGGAAGCGATCGTGCCGCAGAAAACCAGCAGCACGAGCTTTTTATTTTCGATCAGATCGCCAAGGGGGACGATTAGCAGCAGTCCGGTGGCGTAGCCGATCTGCGTCATCGTGACGATCAGACCGACGAGGGAATGGCTGACTTGAAACTCACGGCCGAGAGTTTCAAGCAGCGGCTGCGCGTAGTATATGTTGCCGACCGCGAGGCCGCACGACACTGCAAAGAGAAGCACGAGCCCGCGCGAAATCCCAGCGGGCGCCCCCGAGGGCCGTACAGCAGCTGCGTAAGTTGTGTGGGAATTCGTGTCGGACATACGCCGGACTAGGATACCGTTCGCCGGCCTATTTCATCGAGTCGTCGTATTCCTTCATCCAGCCTCGACTCTTCAGCACTTCACGGGGCTTCGATCCGTCGGGCGGGCCGACGATGCCGTCTTTCTCCATCAAGTCGATCAGGCGCGCCGCGCGTCCGTAACCCACTCGCAGACGTCGTTGAAGCGTCGAGGTCGATGCGCGGCCCATCTCGCAGACTACGCGCACCGCATCCTGGTAGAGATCGTCGTCCACTTCCTCGCCGCCTTCACCTTCGGCGTCACCGCCGACACGGCGCGAATTTTCATCCTTCGGCGGTTTGAGCAGATCTTCGTTGTAGATAGCTTTGGCCTGTTCGCGCCAGAATTCGCAAACGGCCTCGACTTCGCGTTCGTTCACATACGGCCCATGCACGCGATGCAAACGCGATGACCCGGCCGGCAGGTACAGCATGTCGCCCTTGCCGAGCAGCGATTCCGAGCCGTTGGCGTCGAGAATCGTGCGTGAGTCGACTTTGCTGGCCACGCGGAACGAGATGCGCGCTGGGAAGTTTGCCTTGATGAGTCCGGTGATCACGTCCACCGACGGCCGTTGAGTAGCGAGAATTAGGTGAATGCCAACGGCGCGCGCCATCTGCGCGAGGCGCGTGATCGATTCTTCGACGCCGTTGGTGTCGACCATCATCAGGTCGGCCAACTCGTCGATCACGATCACGAGGTAGGGAAGCGGCTTGTGCTCGTCGCCGCCTTCGGCGCCATCAAACAGCGAAAGCGACTGCCCCTTCTCGAAGGTCCGGTTGTACTGCTCGATGTTGCGCACGCCGCGCGCGGCAAGCAGCTTCAAGCGGCGCTCCATTTCGCGCACTGAGTTGCGCATCACGTTGGCCGCGACCTTCGCATCGGTCACGACCGGCGTGAAGAGGTGCGGAATGTCGGCGTAAAGCCCGAGTTCGAGTTGCTTCGGGTCGATCAGCACCATCTTCAGCTCGTCCGGCGTGGCCTTGTAAAGCATGGACATGAGCAGCGAGTTGATGAATACGCTCTTACCAGTGCCTGTGGAACCCGCGATCAGAAGGTGCGGCATCTGCGTCAAATCGCCGGCGCGAATGCGGCCGATAAGGTCTTTGCCGAATGCGAGTGTGAGCTTCGAGGGCGAGTGACTGAACTCCGGAGACTCCACTACGTCGCGCAGCGCGATCGTCTCACGCTTCAGGTTGGGTACTTCGATACCGACCGTGGACTTGCCGGGGATGCGCTCGATAAGAATCGACTCAGCCTGTAGCGCGAGGCACAGATCGTCGCCGAGGCCCTGAATGCGGCTGTACTTGATGCCTGCTTCAGGCTTGAACTCGAACGTGGTAACCACGGGCCCTGGGTTGATTTGCGTTACGTGCCCGCCGATGTCGAACTCCAAGCACTTCTGCTCGATGGCGCGGGCGCGGTCCTTCAGCTCATCCTCGTCCATCTTCTCGCTACGCTCAGCCGGGGACAGCAGAATGGTCGGCGGCAGTTTGTAATTCGTCCGCCCGACAGCGATCTTCGGTTGCTCGGGTGCTTTCTTCTTCGGCGCGAGCGCGGACTCCTCGTCGCGGAACTTAATGATCGTAGGCATGCGCCGCGAGTCCTTCGTGGGCGCTTCCTCTTCTTCCTCGTCTTCTTCCGGTTCAGCCACGGCGACGGCTGACTTCGTCACTCGCTGCTCGGCCACGGGAGGCCGACCGGCAATCTTGATCTCCTCGACGCGCCTTTTTAGCTTTTGCGATTCCTTCTCTTCACTCCATTCCTTCATGCGCGCCATCCACTGGCCAACGATGCCCTCAGCGGCCATGGGTTTCTTCATCCACGCCGCGGCCTTGCTGATGGAGAAGCTGGTCGTCAGGAAAAGCGCGGTGAGGAGCGTCGCTATCGAGATGATGTTCGCGCCCAGCGGGTTGAAGGCTTCGCGCAGACCTTCGGCTAGCAGCGAGCCGAGCATACCGCCTGCGGGCAGCGCTCCGCGTACTGCCGGAACGTGAATCAACGCCAGTTCTGAAGAGAAGGACGCGACCAACACTGCGCCGCCTACAACTTTGGTGATCGGCGCCTCAAGCGTCTGGCTACGGAACCAACGCATCGCGACCACAAACATTCCGATGGGGAAGAGAAACGCCGCATAACCAAATAGCTGGAAAAATGCGTCGGCCAGATGCGCGCCGACCGGACCGATCCAGTTCCGCGCGGGCAACAATCCCGACGGCGCAGACACGTTGAATGACGCATCGCGCGGGGAATACGAGAGCAAGCTGAGCGTGAGCAACACGGCCAAACTCAGACCGACAAAGCCGATCATTTCGTTCAGCCGCTTGTTTTCTGTGGGCGTGAGAATCCGCACGACTTTCTTCTCCTTGATATCGTTCGCTTTGCCGCTTCGAAGGCGGCGATAGCGCGGCCCAAATCCGAAAAAGTTATCATCGCACGGCCACAGAAACCACGGCCGCGATGCGAGACACCATTCGTTCAGGCACAAATAGGGGAAGGCTGTCGCGTAAGACCTGGTTTCGCGCCGGCGCTATCGCGCGAAGCCCAGTGGGAGGAACGCGAGCAACAGGATGACTATACCAAACGCGATTCGGTAGTAAATGAAGATTTTAAGTGTGCGTGTTTGTAAATACTGTAACAAGAACGCGATGACCGCGAATCCCACGATCGCCGACACGGCAATACTGATCGCCAGGGTCGAGGTCGGGATATCCAAAGCGCCGGCCTGGTGCGCCTTCAGAAGCTTGGGGACTTCCTTGGCTGCCGCGCCGGCAATGAGCGGCGTAGAGAGCAAGAAGGAGAAGCGTGCCGCCGCCTCGCGGGTGAACCCGCGAAACAGACCCGCCGAAATCGTCACGCCCGAGCGCGAAACGCCGGGAAAGAGCGCCAGTGCCTGCGCCGAACCGATCACCAGCGAATCGCCCAGGGAAGCTCGGTCGATGTGCCGGTCCAGGCGCGATACATATTCCGCGTACCACATCACAAGTGCGATGCCGATCATCAAGCAGGCAATGGGCACCGGGCTACGCATGTGCTCGTCGATGTAGTGTTCGAAAAGAAATCCCACTATCCCGCCGGGAATCGTGCCGATCACCAGATACCAGAACAGCCGCTTGTAGGTCTGCACCTGCTGTTCACTCGCACGGGCTGGGTAGCGGAAACCGACGCCGCAAAGCACTAGCTGAATCCAGTCGCGGATGAAATAGAGGAGCACCGCAATCAACGTGCCCACATGGAGCGCCACGTCAAAGGCAAGCCCCGGCTCGGGAATCGCGCCCTTCGACAGCCACGGAATCAGAATCAAGTGCGCCGAGCTGCTGATCGGCAAAAATTCGGTGAGTCCTTGCACGACTGCCAGGACAATCGCTTGCCACAGGTGCATTGAGTGTTTTTTCTCCCGTCCGGCGGGTTAAGCCGGAGTGAAAGTAGGCCAAAATTATAAGGGCAGCGCCGCCCTGGAGCGTTAACGTGTTTTTGCTGCTTTGTGTCGCGTCCGGAAATCCGGGCTGAGCGTCTTGGTCATCGCGTAGGCGTCGCGGTTGCCAGGGTAGTAGTTCTTTCGGATTCCGCGTTCGCGGTACCCGTGCTTTTTCCAGAATGCCACAGACGCCGGAGTGTCGGTCGCGGTCTCGAGCGACACGTGCTTCACGCCGAAGCCAATCAGCCGCTTTTCGATTTCGCCGATCAGCGCCGTGCCCACTTTGTCGCGCCGGAATTTCTCCACCACGTCGATGGTTACGATGTACCCGCGGTCCTCTTGGTGAGCGCTGATGCAGAAGCCGGCGATTTCGCCGTTCAGCTCTGCGACGATGCAGTCCGATCCGGGATATTTCAGGTAGGCCTGCAACTCGCGCTTCGAGTACGCCACTTCTACGTCGTAGCAAGCCTGGTCGATCGCCCAGAGCGTATCGAAATCTTCGGGCTTGTTCGTGCGAAGTTGGACGCTCACGGCTCTCTAAATTTCCAGGATCACGGGGAGGATTAGCGGCCGCTTGGACGTCTGCTTGTTGAGGAAGCGTTTGAGATCCTGGCGGATTTTTTCCTTGATCACACCCCAGTCGGTTTTTTCTTCCTGGGTCGCCTGTTCCACCGTGCGAACGGCAATTTGGCGCGCCGCCTCGATGATTTCCGCTCCTTCTTCAGACGGCAGGAACCCACGCGTCACAATTTCCGGCGGCGCCTCGATCTTTCCCGTGTGCTTGTTGATCGCAATGATCGGTACGAGCACGCCGTCTTCGGAAAGGTGCCGGCGGTCGCGAATCACCACTTCTTCGATTTCTTCGAGCGAGCCGGAATCGACGAGCACGCGCCCTGCGGTGACCGGATCGCGCCGGAACGCACGCCCGTCTGCAGTGAATTCGATAGGCTGCCCGCTCTCGATGAGGAAAATTTCGCTGCCCACCGCGCCGAGCTGCTCCGCAAGCGCTGCGTGCTGGAAGAGCTGGCGGTACTCGCCGTGCATCGGCACAAAATATTTTGGTTTCACGAGCTGCAGCAGGATTTTCATTTCTTCCTGGCTGGCGTGCCCCGAAACGTGAATTGGCGCCGAACGTCCGCTTTCGTAGTACACCAGCACGCGCCGGCGGAAGAAGTGGTCGATCATCCGGAAAATCTGCTTCTCGTTTCCGGGAATGATGCGCGACGACAATATCACCGAATCACTTTCCGCGATGCTCAGCAGGCGGTGATTGTCGACCGAGATGCGCGAAAGCGCGGACATCGGCTCGGCCTGCGTGCCGCTGGCGAGCACAACGAGCCGCCTCGGGTCATAGCTGCGAATGTCCTGCGGACGCACCATGCTTCCGTCAGGAATGCGAATCTTGCCGAGCGTGTGCGCGATTTCGAGGTTGTCGACCATGCTGCGCCCAACGACGCCAACCTTGCGACCTGTGGCGCGCGCTATGTCGATCACTTGCTGTACGCGATGAACCGAGCTGGAAAAGCACGAGACGACCACACGTGCCGGCGCCGCACGAAACAGCTCTTCGAGCCGCACGACCACCGCGCGTTCCGACGGTGTGAATCCCGGCCGCTCCACGTTCGTGCTGTCGCTAAAAAGGGCCAGCACGCCTTCCTGTCCATACCTTGCGAAGGCATGGAGGTCGAACGGCTTGCCGTCGACCGGAGTCGGATCGATTTTGAAGTCGCCGGTGTGAATGATCACGCCCGCCGGCGTGCGCACGGCCAGCGCTACGCAATCGATCGTGCTGTGCGTCACGTGCAGGTATTCGATCGAAAACGCACCGAGCTGCGTCGTCTGCCCAGCCTTCACCTCAATGAGCTTCGCGTTTTCCAGCTGCGCGTGCTCCTCAAGCTTTTTGCGCACCAGCGCGAGCGTGAACTCCGTGCCGTAAATCGGCACTTTCAGTTCCGGCAGGATGTAGGGAATGGCACCGATGTGATCTTCGTGCGCGTGCGTGAGAACGATCGCGCGAATTTTGCTGCGATTCTGCTTCAGGTAGGTGATGTCGGGGATGACGATGTCGACGCCGAGCAACTCCTGCTCGGGAAACATCAGCCCTGCGTCGATGACGATGATGTCGTCACCCGTGCGCAGGACCATCATATTCATTCCAAACTCGCCGAGACCTCCCAGCGGTATCGCCCAAACTGATTGTTGGCTCAAGTGTTCCTTCCGATTCCGGTGCCTGATGCGTTCGACAGGGTTCGCAATGGGGCTTGAAAACTGCGGCTTAAATCATCTCACAAACGAAGATGCGTGCCGTTGGACCGTCATCGTATCACATCGCGCCCCGCACGCCCGAGACGCGCTGTGGCGACTGCGTGCGTTCAAAAGAAAAAGGCGCGGCCAACGGCTCCGCGCCTCAAAAATCTTTGATGGTGAAGGTGCGCTAGTTTGACTCGCCTCCGCCGGCGAAAAGTCGTGCGATCGCGACGAGTAGAATCGCGCCAACCGTCGCCGCCGCGAGGCTGCCCCAAAAGCCGAACGCGACGATACCCAGCAGGGAGAACACCCATCCCCCAATCACCGCTCCCACCAAACCGAGGATTACGTTGGTCAAGCATCCGAACCCGCGCCCCCGCGACAGCGTGCCTGCCAGCCATCCCGCCAGAAGTCCGATGATGATCCACCAGACGATTCCGTGCGTTTGAAGGAAAATCACGATCTGGTGCTCGCTGTTCTGCAAAACTAGCGCCGCCAAATTCAGCATCAAGAAATCCTCCCGATTTTTACGACTGGCAAAACACAAATCCCAGCGTCTTGTAGATCAGTTTCGCCACCAAGAAGTCGGCGGCGTGGTCGCGCGGCCGCGGCGAAAGCTCGGCCACATCCATCGCGACGATTTTCTTGTGGTCGGCGACGGCGCGAATCAACGACGTCACCTCGTACCAATCGAGACCGCCCGGTTCCGGCGCGCCCGTCGCCGACATGATCGCCGAATCGAAACCGTCCACATTCACGGTCAGATACACATGCGGCGAGAGATCCTCGAGCACCTTCGCAATCCAGGCTTTCACGGGCGTGCGCACGATGTCCTTCGCCCAGTAGACCTTCGTCTTGAGTTTTGGCAGAACCTTCGACTCTTCCTCGGAGAGCGACCGGACGCCGACCTGCACGGCCGGACAAATTTCCGTTACGCGCCGCATGGTGCAAACGTGGCTGCCGGGATTGCCTTGATACTCGTTGCGCATCTCCGCGTGCGCTCCGATATGTAATACGCACAGATCCTTGAATTTTTTCGCAGTCGCAGACACAAGCGGCGGAGTGAGCGAATGCTCACCTCCCAGCGCCACGGGGAATTTCTTGTCCTCCAGCAGTTGTAACTGTGCCGTAAAGAGTTCGTGCAACACTTCCTCGAACGTGCCGTCCATCGTATCGATGGCGGGCCATGTGGCGATTCCGATCTCGCGCGCAGGCTCGGTCTGGAGTTCTTCGTCGTACAGCTCCATGTGGCGGCTGGCCTCGAGAATCGCGCCGGGCCCGTTGCGCGTGCCGCGTTCGTAGGTCGCCGTGCGCTCCAGCGGCACCGGGAAAATCACGGCGCGTGCCGTTTCGTACGATGCGTACTCGTCGGGCAGCCCGCCGAAATTCTGCGGAGGCGTGGGTGTGTATCGGGACATGTGGTCGAGGCTCCTGCGTTGCGATCGTGGATTTCTGTTTCGCCGGCGACGAGTTCTGTACTATCAATAGTGCGCTGGCTAAAACAATTTCGATTCCCGGGCCGTTTGGGAAATTACATTACCTGCGAGGCCGCTGAATGGCAAAGAAAAAGGGCGTAACTGGACGTGTTCTACACGACCCGATCGAAGACCGTCTCACACCGATTTACCCGCTCGACCTTTCGCGCATCAACACAATTGATGATCTAGTGCGTGCGATGGGGCAGACGGCGTATACAGCGCGGCAAATCGGCGACGCAGCCGACGTCCTGGAAGCGATGGCTCGCGACAAAGACTGCTTCATCGTGATGACGCTCTCCGGCGCGCTCACCGTCGGCAAAATGGGCTTGGTCTTCTGCGACCTGGTCGACGCAGGCATCATAAAGGCCATCGTCTCCACCGGCGCGCTGATGGCGCACGGCCTGGTGGAAGCTACCGGCCGCTCGCACTTCCGTTATAACCCGTCAGTCGGCGACGAAGAGCTCTTCATGAACGGCTACAACCGCGTCTACGACTCACTCGAGCCCGAAGTGAACCTCGACGCCGTGGAAGAAGTCGTGGATCACGTTCTGGAGAAGTGGAATCCCGATGAGACGCTCTGCAGCTACAAATTGAATCACGCCATTGGCGAGTATCTCGCCAAGAATGCGCCCGGCCGCGGCATTCTGAAATCCTGCGTCGAGAAAAACGTGCCGGTATTCGTGCCTGCGTTCACCGACTCGGAGCTCGGCATCGACCTCGCTCTAAACAATCGCGCTCGCAAAATCGCCAAGAAGCCGCCGTTGAAGTTCGATCCGTATCTGGATTTCGAGCACTACGCCTCAACCATGCTCGCCACAAAGCGCATGGGCATCTTCACCATCGGCGGAGGCGTGCCCCGCAACTGGGCACAGCAGTTCGGCGTGTATGCTGAACTCCTTGCGAGACGCGGCTATGAAAAGATTCCGCTGAAGCGCTACAACTACGGCCTGCGCATTTGCCCTGAACCCGTAAATTGGGGCGGACTCTCTGGCAGTACGTACACCGAAGCAGTCAGTTGGGGTAAGTTTGTACCAGAAGCCGAAGGCGGCAAATTCGCCGAAGTTCTCGACGACGCCACAGTGGCATTGCCGCTTATCGTCGGCGCGGTTCTCGAGCGCCTCGGCTACAAGCACGCCGCCGGCAGCAACGCCCATCACCACGCCGCGCCTGCGAAGAAGGCCGGAAA
>JBEKJW010000179.1:0-9686 GCA_050011035.1 Candidatus Acidiferrales bacterium | reverse complement strand
CAGCGCGACTTCGTGGCGCGCGGCAAGTTCCACGGCCGTCTCCGGGCGGATCGAGCCTTCCAGATGGACGTGCGTCTCCGCCTTTGGAAGTGCGTCAACGACGGTCGGGTTGCGAGGCGATGGGCTCATGCTCTCTTTCATGCGGCAGATTTCTGGACCCACGACATTGCAGTCCTACTGCGAGGGCAATTGGGGCCTGCCAGCGTTAATCCAAGACGTCATCCAATAAGAGCCTACATCCGTAGCGGCGCTTGAGATTTGAGTCACGAGGATGGCTCCGGCCTGGGCGTAAAACCGGTCGTAATAGTCTTCCTTGTAATCCGTCAGACCCGCGTGTGCGCGACGATCCGCAAGAAGAATAGGCTCGAGCCAGGAGTGAGAGGTCAGGACCATTTCGAAAGAGTAGTCGGTGGGATCGTGGATGTAAACCGCGTCGCTGGACTTGACGAAGAAAAAAAGTTGGTAGCGATCGACAAGACCTGTGCCAAACCGTTCGTTCACTCCGGGCTGGAGCGAAATCTTGCCGTCGAAATTCGTGGTGGTGTTGAACGGGTCGTGAGCGGCGATGACGAAGTGAGCGAGTATCGCGGCATTCGTGCGGACGTCAGCCCAATTGCGATCGCGAAACGAATCGGTGAGCTTCTTGCTGTAGACGCCAATTTCCCACGGGAGCAAGCCGTACTGCGCAAGAGTGCGACGGTTGTACTTGGAGATGGCGGCGTTGTAATCGCGCGGAAGAATGGCGAACGGGTACGGTCCGTAGTGATCCAACTGAATGAAATCGGTAGCCGCAGGTGCGGCACTCGCGGCATCGGATTGAGTGCTTAACGAATTCGCGGATGCGGCCAGGGGAGGGTCGGGACGCTTCACGTGCTGCACGAGGTACTGCCGGTTGGCCTGAAAGAACGGGAGCATTTCGTCGGGAAGCGTATCGACAGCCTTGTTGGAGACCAGACGGTCGGCGTTTTCACCCCAACCAAATGAAGAAACCAGCGCGACGAAGAGGATCAACAGCGAAAGAATAATTGCGGCCTGAAAACTGCGGCGCATCAATCGATTTTCCTTGCTGCCTCCGAAGACAAATTCGCATCGGAGAGCTGGCTGTGCTTGCGACCATAATAATAGTAAAAGCAGAGGCCGATGAGTAGCCAGACGAAGAAGCGGATCCAGTTGGTAATGGGAAGGCCGGCCATTAGGAGCAGGCACGTAAGAATCGTAACAATTGGCGCCAGCAATCCGCCGGGCGCTTTGAACGCGCGCGGGCGATCGGGTTCGCGGAAGCGAAGAATCAAAACGCCGCCTGCAACGAGAGCAAACGCGAAGAGGGTCCCAATGTTGGAAAGGTCGGCCAGAGTGCCGATGTCGAGCAGGCCGGCCGGAATGCCGACGACGAATCCAGCGACCCAGGTGGAGAAGTCCGGCGTGCGGAAGCGGACGTGGACGCGGCTGAAAACTTTCGGCAGCAAGCCGTCACGCGACATTGCAAACCAGACGCGCGCCTGACCGAGTTGAAAGACCAGCAGCGACGAGATCATGCCGGTGAGAGCGCCGAGCAGAACGATCAGCTGAATATTGCCAAGGCCGAGTCGCTTGAGAGTGTTGACGACAGGCGCAGCGTCATCGAGGAGCGATTGCCAGGGAACCAGACCGGTAAGAACGACGACGACAGCGATATACAGGATCGTACAAACAACCAGAGTCGCGATGATTCCGATCGGTAGGTCTTTTTTCGGGTTCTTGCATTCTTCCGCAGCAGTGGATACAGAATCGAAACCTATGTAGGTGAAGAAAATAATCGAGCCGCCGGTGAGGATGCCAGGCCAGCCGTTGGGCGCGAATGGATGCCAGTTCGCCGGATGCACGTAGCGTGACGCGAAGACCACGAAGACCATGATCGCCGTGAGCTTGAGCGCGACCATGATGTTGTTCGCGTTGGCCGATTCACGGATACCGCGCACGAGAACGACGGTGAGCAGCATCACGATAATGAACGCGGGCCAGTTGAATCCGAAATGCCACCCAGGATCGTAGAGCGTTCTGCCCTGAAGGTCTGAAAGGCCGGCGGGAAGATATGCGGGCGTGATCCAGCGCAAATCCGGATGAATGCCGAACCAATCCAGAAGATTCACAACGTGAGCGGAGAATCCGACGCTCACAGCCATGTTCGAAACGGCGTACTCGAGAATCAAATCCCAACCGATGATCCAGGCGATGAGTTCGCCCATCGTGGCATACGTATACGTGTACGCGCTGCCGGCGATCGGAATCATCGCGGCGAGTTCGGCATAACAAAGCGCGGCGAACGCGCACACGATGCCGACGAGAACGAAGCTGAGCGCGATGGCAGGGCCCGCGCCGGGCCGTCCGAAAGATGCGGAATGGTAGATCAGATATTCGAGAAGCGGCGCATTGAGAATGGAACTGAACTGAAGTTTCTGTCCGGCGATAGCGGTGCCGATGATGGTGAATATGCCGGAGCCGATGACGGCGCCAATGCCGAGAGAAGTGAGGCTGAGCCAGCCGAGCGATTTATTGAGGCGTTTTTCCGGGTTCTCCGAGTCGGAGATGAGGCGGTCGATATCCTTCTTGCGGAACAGCTGTGCACCCAATCAGCACCTTCCCAAGGTGGACTTGCGCGACAAGACTTTAGCCTGACGGGGTGCGGTTGGCAACGGCCCGCACGGACAGGGTGCGTCAGGCAAGTTGGAGATTCGCGTAGCGCTCGATCAGCTTTTTGGGGCCGTGGTCCTGGAAGCTGATGGTTAGGCGGCGGTCTTCGCCTTCGCCTTCCACACCGATGATCGTGCCAACACCAAAGTGCGCGTGGCGGACGCGGCGGCCGATGAGCGAGTTTTGCGGCGACTCACGTTTCGCGGCGGGTTTTTGCGCGCGCGTATTGTAGGCCGGCCGCGGCGAGCGATTCGAGTAATACGTGTTGCACTCAGGATCTGGTTCGTAACGGCGCGACTCGCCCGCATCGGATTGCGAGCCGGCGGCGGTCTCGATCATGTCCGCAGGGACTTCTTTCAGAAAGCGTGAAGGTATGGAGGCGCGGAGGCGTTCCTCGCCGTAGGTGCGTCGGTAAACAGCGCGCGAGAGCACGAGCCTTTTTTTTGCGCGCGTCATGCCAACGTAGAACAGGCGCCGCTCCTCCTCGATCTCAGTGTTCGAGTTAATCGCACGCGAGTGGGGAAGCAAGCCTTCTTCGAGGCCGGCGAGAAACACGGCGTCGAATTCTAGACCCTTCGCGCTATGAAGCGTCATCAGCGAGACGGGAATCGATTCGTCGTACCCGTCGGAATCGGCGACGAGAGCGGCGTTGTCGAGCACGTCTTCGAGCGTCTGACCCTGCTCGGTGGCTTCGGCCATCGCGTTCGAGAGTTCGCGAAGATTCTCGGCGCGCGAGGTGTGTTCGAGATTGTCCTGCTGTTCGACCCAATCGAGGTAGCCGGAACGGTTGAGAACGCCTTCGATCAGAAGTGCGGGAGTAAGGTCCTTGCAGTGCTCCTGCAGATCCTCGACGAGCTTCCGAAACGCGGATAGCGCTCCGCTGAATTTCTTGCCGGACGCGAATTCGCCGGATTGGATAACGCCCCAAAGGGATTGTGAGGTTTCTTTCGCTTTGGCTTCCAGCGCGGCGATGGAGACGGCGCCGATGCCGCGCGGAGGAACATTGAGGACGCGGAGGAGCGCGACGTCGTCTTCGGGATGAAAGATGAGACGCACGTAGGCGAGGGCGTTGCGGACTTCGGCGCGCTCGTAAAAGCTGAAACCCCCGACCACACGGTAGCGAATGTTGTAGCGGCGGAGGATCTCTTCGAACGAGCGGGACTGCGCGCCCGTGCGGTAGAGCACCGCGACTCGAGCATCGGAATCGTCGCGGAGAACCGGCGCTATCTGGCCGACGACGTATTCGGCTTCGGCAAACGAATCGGCGGCTTCAAAGAAAGCCAGGAGGTCGCCGGCGCCAAGGCTCGACTTCAGATTTTTGCCGAGGCGGTCAGTATTGTTTTTTACGACGGCAGCCGCGGCGTCCAGGATCGTTTGCGTGGAGCGGTAGTTATCCTCGAGACGGATGACTTTGGTGCCGGGAAAGAATTCGACGAAGCGTTTCAGGTTCCCAGCCTGCGCGCCGCGCCAGCCGTAAATCGATTGGTCTTCATCTCCCACGACGCAAATATTCTTGCGCGTGCCAACAAGGAGGCGAATCAGTTCTTCCTGTGCGCGGTTGGTGTCCTGAAATTCGTCCACCATGATGTACTGGAAGCGCGAACTCCACGCGGCGCGGATCGCGGGATTGTCCTTGAGCAAGTCGACGGCGCGGAGAAGGAGGTCGTCGAAGTCGAGCGACGCCGCTTTGCGGAGGATCTCCTCGTACGCGCGAAAAAGTTTCGCCACGTCTTTGCGCGCTTCGTCGCGCGAATCGACCGCCTGGGCTTCCATATCGGCGGAAGTGATGCCGTGGTTTTTTGCGTGACTGATTTGTGCGCGAACGGATCGCGGAGGGTAGTCCTCGGATTTAAGCCCGGTCTGCTGTAGCGCACGCTTGACGGCGGCATTCTGATCGTCGTCATCGTAAATCGCGAAATCGCGCGGAAGGCCCAGAGCGGCGGCTTCACGGCGGATGAGGCGCGCGCAGAAGGAGTGAAACGTCGAGACCCAGACGTCCATCGCGTTGCGGCCCGATGCGCTAAGCAACGACGTGAGGCGGTCTTTCATCACGCCGGCGGCCTTGTTCGTAAACGTGACGGCGAGAATCGAGTGCGGCGGGACGCCCTGCGCAATCAGGTAAGCAACTCGATAGGTGATGGCGCGCGTCTTGCCGGTTCCGGCTCCGGCGAGAACGAGCACCGGGCCTTCCGTGGTGACGACGGCTTCGCGCTGGCTGGCGTTCAGGCCTTCCAGAAGTTCACTGGACGATTGCGACGATGAATTGGATGAGATCACGAAGAAAGTTTAGCCGACGACCATGGATTGAGCAATTTTGAGCGGCGCAGAAAAATTCCTCGCACGCGTCGCGGGCGGCGATGTGCGGCGACTCTGTTACACTTTTGAGACCGAAATCCGCGCAAATTCCCAGGAGACTCCGCAAGATTCGTGAAGAGCAAAGCATTTCTATGGATGCAGGCCCTGGTGCTGAAGTTCGGCGGGCTTGGAATGTTCGTCGTGACGTTTTTCGATTCGTCGATCCTCGCATTTCCATTTTTCCCTGACGCCGTCGTGATGGAATTGTGCGCGACGAATCCCGCGCGAATGCCTTACTACGTTTTCATGGCAGCAACGGGTTCGCTTGCGGGTTGCATCTTGCTCTACTGGCTCGCGAAGAAGGGCGGCGAAGCGTATTTTCACCGGCACGCAAAAGGGAAGGCGGAGAAAATTCGCGAGTGGGTGGATAGCAACGCGTTTCTCAGCGCGTTTCTGCCGGCCGTGCTGCCGCCGCCGTTTCCGTTCAAACCGTTCGTCCTGGCGCAGGGAGTATTCCAGGTGCCGGTACGAACTTTTATCGCGGCGATTTTACTGGGGCGTGGACTGCGGTACTTCCTCGAAGGCTTTTTCGCGGTGAAGTATGGTGACGCGGCTCTCGCGTTTATGAAGATTCACGGCATCGCGGTCGTGTCCTGTGTGCTGGGCGCGGCGGTGCTGCTCTACATCGTTTCCCACTACGTGTTTCGCCCAAAGCCCGCCAAGTAAGCCGATCTCTCGGCTCACCGTGAAGTTCTACTCCCCGTGTCCCGCCGCGTTGTAGAAGACCGTTTGACTCACGATCTGACCAGTGGAAGTCGCGACGATTTCGACGGCGAGGTTGTCGGGCGACTTGTCGTTGTATTCGAAACGGAGATCGCGGAAACGGACTCGCGCGCCGATGTCGGTAGCATCGACGCTCGCGAGAGGAAAGCGCGCAAAGGCCAAAAACGCGCGAGCCGCGGAAGCGTTCGAAGCGAGTTCGAGTGCGGCGGATTCGTCGGGCTTGTTGTGTGGCACAGCGCGATCGGGATCGAACGCCTCTCCCGGCATGAACGGAACGTCGAGTTCGTCGATCGAGCGTTCCGTGGAAACGATGCCGCGCCAGGTGAGTGGCGACGTAGTGGGGAATGCGCCGACAGCGAGTGGGGCAAAACCTTGATATTCGCGGGAGTCCAGAAGTGTCATGGCGCGATCGTGAAGGACCGCGCGCGCGCCAATATAAAGGAAGAGAACGGCAAGCCCGATAACGCCAGCCACGATGCCGCGCGGGGCTTTGTGGTGTTCGCCGATTTCCTCGCTGACCATGTTGATCAGCTCGGGAATCAGGAGCGCAGCGGCGAGCAGCAGCACGATCCAAATTTCGAAACGGGGGAGCCAGTCGAACGCAATCCAGTGGATGCGAAATGGCCATAGTGGCTGGAGGCCGATGTCAGTCGTCGCGTCGAGCAGTACGTGGAACGCAACCCCCAACGCGCAGACAGCGAGGGCGGGAGCGGTACCGAGGGGCGAGACCTCCACTATGTGAAACCGACGCATGTGGCGCCGATCGAGCGCGACGAAGGCGATGGCGAGAACGCATGAGAGAACTGCCGCCCCGGCGAGCGAATGTAAAAGCGACTGATGCAAGCGGAGGTACGTCGCGGGACCGAAGGTGTAACTCAGCCAGTCGAGATCGGGAGCGATGCCCGCGACAAGGAGCATCGCGTATCCACGGCGCGGAAGATGCGTTTGAATCGCGCGTGCGAGCGTGAGTGAGGCGAGCGCGTGAGTAAAAGGATCCACGAGTATCCCGAGTGTGCGGCTCGTCGGCGAGGCCGCGCGCGAACTATAGCGTAAGCGACGCGGGCGTGACGATGGAAAGCGCGTCGGGGACGACGCGGAACGAAAGCGGAAGCTGGCCGATAGGCTCGCCGTCGACTTGCGCGAAGACGGTCTTTTCGGAAGCGAGCTCGCAGACGACCTCGCTCTCCTTCCAGGCCTCAATGCCTTCCATTGAGCGGAGCTTACCGAGCCAGAGCGCCGGGAGACATGCGGCGTAACGGAAGCGGCTGCGCGTTGCGTTGGTCAGCATTTCAAACTCGTTGTCGAACAGATTCGCGCCTGTGGTGATCTTGAACGGCCCGCCATAGTTCACCGTGCGGCCGATCACGATGATCGACGCGCGTCGTTCCCGGCCGCCGGAACGAACGATCATCTCCGGAAAATCGTATTGGACGAGCTGTTTCATGCCTTCGGCCCAGTATGCGAGGACGCCGGTCTTCTTTTTCAACTCGGGATCGACCGCGTTCACGATCGCGCCATCGGGCCCGGCTCCGCCAACGCTTAGGAAATAGCGGCCGCCCGGCGGCACAAAAGCCGATGCGCCGCCGTTCAAGTGCTTCGCGACACCGAGAGCGATGCGGCGCACGATGCCGTCGGGAATCAAACGCGCGGCGTGCGGGATATCCCAGGGAATTCGAAGCTCTTTTGCGAGAATGTTTGCGGTGCCTGCAGGAAGCAGCGCCATCGGAACCTGGCTGCCGGCGAGGCCGTTGATGATCTCGTTGATCGTGCCGTCGCCGCCGCAAGCAATCACGAGTTCGCGCTGTTGGTCGACGGCCTGTTGCGCGATCACTTGCGCGTTTCCGGGCCCGCTCGTGGGCGCGAGCTCGACCTTGATCCCTTCGTCGCCGAGAATGCGCACGGCCTTCTCGATTTCAGCGAAACGGCGGTGACGCCGTCCGCCGCTGGTGGGGTTATAGATGAGGAGTGCGTTACGAATGTCGCGAGGCATCGGCGGCGCGTGGTCCGAACAGCTTCTTCGTTTATCCTTCTGTAAGATGCGCGCGAAATGAGCGCGGCGAATGCGCATTGTATAATACACGCCGCTCATCAACCGACTGCTTCCCACACGAGGGTTCCATGGCCGTTTCCAAAGCGAAAGAACGCGAGGCGCAGAAGGACATCGAGACGCTGCGCGAAAAAATCCGGCACCACGAATATCTCTACTTCGTGCAGGACGAGCCCGAGATTTCGGACGCGCAGTTCGACAAGCTGATGAACCAGCTGAAGAAGCTGGAGGCGGACTTTCCGTCGCTGCGCACGCCGGATTCGCCGACGCAGCGCGTGGGCGGTACTCCGCGCTCGGGATTCACCACGGTGGCTCACAAGACGCCGATGATGAGCCTCGACAACGCTTTTTCGTTTCAAGAGCTGGGCGAGTTCGACCGGCGCGTGCGCGAGGTGACGGGGCGCGAGAAGGTCGAATACGTGGTGGAGCACAAGTTCGACGGGATGAGCATGTCTTTGCAATACGAAGGCGGGCGGCTGATGCGCGCCGTGACGCGCGGCGACGGCACGATGGGCGAGGACGTGACGCCCAACGCAAAAACGATCCGGACGGTTCCACTGACGATCGATCCGGCGCTGCTGAAAAAGGCGGGTCTACCGGCGACGTTTGAAGTGCGCGGCGAGGCGATCATGACGCGCAAGGCATTTGAGGCGCTGAATGAATCGCAGGAGGCCACGGGAGGGAAGCGCTTCGCCAACGCGCGCAACGCGGCCGCGGGAGCGGTGCGTATGCTCGACCCGTCGATCACGGCGTCGAGAAAGCTCGACTTTTTCGCATATTACCTGCTGGTTGAAGGTAAGCCGCCGAAGAAGCGGCATTCGGAGTCGCTCGAAGCGCTGGGCGAATTGCGATTCAAGACCAGCGACGACTGGGAGCGCTGCAAGGGAATCGAGCAAGTCGAAAAGTACATCACGAAGTGGGACAAGCGGCGCGAGAAGCTGCCGTTTGAGATCGACGGCATCGTGGTGAAAGTCGACGAAATCGGGCTGCAGCGCGAAATGGGCTTCACGTCGAAGGCGCCGCGCTGGGCGATCGCGTTCAAATACAAAGCGCACCAGGAAACCACGGTGGTGAGGGAGATTTTGGTGAGCGTGGGGCGTACTGGCGTGCTCACGCCGTTTGCGGTGTTTGAGCCGGTGCAGATTGGCGGCGTCACGGTGGTGAAGTCGACGCTGCACAACCTCGACGAGGTGCGCCGTCTGAACGTTCACGCGGGAGATACGGTGCTGGTCGAGCGGGCGGGCGAAGTGATTCCGCACGTGCTGAGCGTGGTGAAACACGGGAAGCAAGAAGTCGAGTTTGAGATGCCGGATCGCTGCCCGGTCTGCGGGACGCGGGTGCACAAGGACGAAGAGGAAGTCGCGTACCGGTGCGTGAATGTGGCGTGCCCGGCGCGCATGCGCGAGTCGCTGCTGCACTTCGCGGGGCGGCACGCCATGAATATCGACGGACTGGGCGAGAAAATCGTCGTTCAACTGCTCGACAAAAAGATCGTGAAGGACTACGCGGATCTCTATCGCCTGGAACTGGACACGCTGGCGAATCTGGATCGAATGGCGGTGAAGTCGGCGCAGAACTTGCTGGATGAAATTACGGCAAGCAAGAAGAACAGCCTGGCTCGACTAATTTACGCGTTGGGGATTCGATTTGTGGGCGAACGCACAGCGCAATTGCTGGCGGAACATTTTGGGTCGATGGACAAGCTGGCGAAGGCGACGCTCGAGGATTTGCAAGAAGTTAACGAAGTGGGGCCGAAGGTGGCTGAAGGTGTGGCGGAATTCTTCTCCGAACCGGTGAACCAGAAGATCGTCGAACGGCTGGCTGCGGCTGGCGTGAACATGAAAGGCGCGAAACGCGAACTGACGGACACTCGCTTTGCTGGGATGACGTT
>JBEKJW010000178.1:0-16426 GCA_050011035.1 Candidatus Acidiferrales bacterium | reverse complement strand
TTCGATTCCATCTCGGCGCGGAGGCCTTCGGACATTTCCTTTGCTTTAGCGTTAAGCAGTTCGCTGAACTCGGCTTGAATATGCGCGCGCAACTGATCGATTTGAGTTTGAAAATCGCGCAGACTCGCTTCGGCGACAGCTGCGGTTTCCGAAGAGGGCGCTGCGACTTGAGCGACGGCTTCGCGAGCGTGGACTTCTTCGACGGGAGCTTCGAGAGGCGTAACGTCCGGAGTGCGGGCGCGTTCGTAATCGGCGCGCAGATCGCGGAGCAGAGGATGCGTTGCATCGGACTCCGCAAGCGGCGCGCCGGCTGTCGACGACGTTTCCTGAAACGCGGCGTTCATGAAGTGGCCAAGCGTGGTGGCGACGGCCCCAGTACCGGTATTCGCCGCGGCGCGTGCGACGGTGGTTTCGGTGTGCGTTGCCGAAGGGAACTGACCTTCCGCTTTCAACCAATTTTCAGGCAGCGAACCCTGTTTCCAAACGTTCGTGGGTCGCTCGAGTTCGACAGCGACCTGGAAAAATTCGCGGATCGAGTGCGGACGCTGAACCCAAGCGACGCGGGCGCGAATGTTCGAATGCGCGTCCGGCAATTCCAACGTAACCCAAGAGTTGCGCGGGAGATGGTGCTTGGACGTGTACTGGCAGCCGTGCAGATTGAACGCAAGCGTACTGGTACGCTCTTCGAACGGCTGACCGAGAAGATCCGTGCCGCGTACGATGAGTGGAAGCGCTTCAAAAAGGCGCTCACTGCGGCGTCTTTCCCTGCTGGATTGGGCTGAGTTCACTAAAAACACCGGTTCCCTTGAAATCGACGGGTGAACTGAAAAGCAGTCCCGCAATCTCGAGTAGAGAGTGGTCTGACCGGAACGGTGGCCCGGTCCGATAAAGAATCACAATGCAATCAGGATGCCATCGGCGGCTGGTGCACCGACGACCCTGGAGACGTTACGACTTCTTCTTTGCCGCGCGCTTACCGACCGATGTATCTTCACCACCGCCCATCGCCGCCAAGCCATCGAGTGTTTGCTTGCACTGCTGGCCGATGGCGTTTTCGGCTCCAAGGTCGATGCACTTCTGAAAAGCGTCCTTGGTACCCGGCGGAATGATGTACGTCATCTTGTCGCCTTCCTGCTTGGTATCGATGGTGCCGGTGTACGCGCTGCCGAGCAGATACCACGCCTGCTGATCCTTCGGATCGATGGTGGTGGCTTTCTGTAGCGGCGTGATGGCTTCCTTCAACTTGCCTTTGTTGCTCAATACGATGCCGAGATTTTTCCAGCACGTGTCGGCCGCAGCCGGAGCGGATCCACCTGCCGCAGCACCGCCCGACGCTGAAGCGAGCGCGTCGCCCTTCGCGCAAGCGTCAGACGCAGCGGCAAATTTGGCATCGGCATCCGCGGGATCTTTTGAAGCAGCGCCAACGTTGGCAAGGTTGGTGGCGAGGCCGGTGTAATACGACGATGCAGGCTGGAGATCGATCGCTTTCTGGAACGATGCAACGGCATCATCATATTTGCCAGCGCACTCGTCGGCTTGGCCGAGGTTGCCGAGAATCATCGCGTGATTCTTGACGTCTTTTTCGCCGACACCCTCCGATGCCGCGGAAAATTCGGTGACGGCCGTAGCGCAAACCTGCGTGCGTTGCGATTGCAGGCTGGATTTCTGGTCCCCGGTGGCCGTGCGAATTTGTGTCTTGAGGCTATCGGACTGCGTCATGGCAGCGACGCCGGCGTCAAAGTGCGCCTTCATATTCTTGAACTTGTCGGCGTCGTCTTCCTTCTTCTTAGCTTCGTCGGGGTGCGCGGCGGCGGTGGCGGCGGCTACGTCTTTCAAATTCAGCTTGTAATTATTGTCCTGGCCGTCGGTGACTTGAAACTTTTCGGAATAGTTGATATCGGGAAGAGTGACGACGTACATCGCGCTTCGAAGAGCAAGCTGCGTGAATTTGCCGTTTTTGTCGGTCTTCAGCGTAAAGGTCTGCCCGGTGTCCGGATTCTTCAGCAGGACGGTCTTTTCGGCGTAGGGCTGCCCGTCAAGACCGATGATCTCGCCGTCGATCCGGCCCGTTCCTTGCGCCGCGGCGACCGTCGCGAACATACAAAGCACCAGCCACGCACCAAAGGCCAACATTGCTTTTCGCATCGCTGTTTCTCCTGTCCCTTTCAATCCGGTTCCCCTTTTGCCGGCGGTATTTATACCCGCTTGGGCGCGGCGACGGCAAGGGCCGGCGCGCAATTTCGAACGGCGATCACGGCTTGTAGGTGGCCGCGGTAATGTCAGACTCCCAGACGGTAACGCCGGAAATTCCGGCTCCGTTCGGCGCGGGTTTCATCTGGCGCGTCGCTTCGTCGAAAATGTGCTTGGCGATATTTTCGGCGGAGGGATTCAGAACGTCGAACGGCTTCAGCTCGTTCAAATACCGGTGATCGAGCGAACGAATTACGCTCTGGATCACTTGTTTGAGATGCACGAAATCGTAGAGCAGGCCCGTTTCATCGAGCTCGCGCCCGGAAAGCGTGACGCGGACTTTGTAATTGTGGCCGTGGAGATTTTCGCATTTGCCCTTGTAATTGCGCAGATTGTGCGCGGCGGCGAAACTATCGTCCACACTGACTTCGAACATGCGGCAGTCCTCGGATCGGGCGCTCGTCGTTGAAAGCGATCGAGACGCAATGGTGCGCAACGGCCGGAAATTTCGGATTCAGTCCGGGTGGTTTTCCATGAACCGCTCGACTTCGGCCAGGTCCTGCGTGGTTGAGTAATCCGGCAGGGACTCGAGAAAAATTCTACCATAGGCCATTCGCGAAATTCGGTTATCGAGAATCGAGAGGATGCCGCGGTCCGTCTTCGCGCGGATTAGGCGGCCGAAGCCTTGCTTGAGCGCGAGGACGGCTTCGGGAACCTGATACTCCGCGAAAGCATTGCGGCCGTCGTCCTGCAGGGCTTTCACGCGAGCCGCGACTACGGGATCGCTCGGCACAGCGAACGGCAGCTTGTCGACGATCACGCAGGAGAGCTGCGTGCCCGGAACGTCGACGCCCTGCCAGAAACTCGCTGTGGCGAACAGGACTGCGTTGGGCGTGGTGCGAAAACGATCGAGCAGAATGGTTTTCGGCGCGGTTCCTTGAATCAACATAGGGTAAGGGATGCGGCCGGAGACGCGCTCGAAGACGTCTTTCATCTGGCCGTAGCTGGTGAACAGGCAAAACGCGCGGCCTTTTGAGATTTCCAGGAGTTTGATGATTTCCTGAGCGGCTTTGATGGGGAAGCTCGGATCGCGAACGTCGGGCATGGCCGGCGGGATATAAAGAAGAGCCTGCTCGCGGAAATCGAACTCCGCTTTGAGCGCCTTTTCTTTGGAAGCCTGGATGCCAAGGCGCTGCTTCAGGAAATCGAAGTTGCCGCCGACGGCGAGCGTGGCTGAAGTGAGAATCACCGTATCGAACTGTTCGAAGAGGCGTTCGCTTAAGAGTTGGCTCACGTCGATGGGCGTCGCGGTGAGGATGAACCCTTTGCCGCGGCGCTCGTACCAGTAGACGTAACTTTTTTCTTCGCTCTCGAGCAGAAACGTAAACTCCCGACGCAGCTCGGCTGCTCGCCGTGCAAGCGTGATCACTTCTTCGGGCTTGGGCTGTAGCGCGGAGAGTTCGGTTTCGATGCGCTTCACTGCGGCGCAAAGCTCGTCGAACGCCTCCTGGTTGCGTTCGAGAAAAGATTTGCGCTCGGCGGGACCGAAGGGGAAGCGGCCTTCGCGTTCAGGAAATTTCTCGAAGAAGGAATGCGCGCGTTCGCGGACGCGGAGCAGATGCTTTCGCAAAGGCTGCGCTTCGATTTGCAACATGCGGAGCATGTTTTCGGTGTCGCGAATCAGGACGTCGAACTGGTAGCTGGAGACGCGGCGGCCGAAATATTCGCTCGCGACGTCTTCGATTTCGTGAGCCTCGTCGAAAACGACGGCAGAGTATTCAGGCAGGATCGCGCCGAATTCTTCCTGACGAATCGCCAGATCCGCGAAGAAGAGGTGGTGATTGACGATGATCAGGTCGGCTTCTTCGGCTTTCTGTTTCATCGTTGTAATGAAGCAGCGCTGATATTCAGGACATTTCTGGCCGGTGCATAGATCGCTGCGCGCGTCGATCTTGTTCCAAAGGTCGGAATCGTCGGGCAGGAAGGTCAATTCGGAGCGGTCGCCGGTGTCCGTCAGCTTTTCCCACTGTTTGATTTGCGCGAACCAGTCGACTTCGTCGATGCCCTTGAGGAGGGCTTGATCGCCCATTTGATGGACCTTCTGACGGCAGAGGAAATTGTTGCGTCCTTTCATCAGGACGGCTTTCAACTCGGGCGCGAAATGCTTTTGTATGAAGGGAATGTCTTTGTTGAAGAGCTGCTCCTGCAGCGATTTGGTTGCGGTGGAAATAACGACGCGACGGCCACTGCGGAGCGCCGGGATCAGGTAGGCGAGCGTCTTCCCGGTGCCCGTGCCCGCTTCGATGATGGCGTGAAGGTGGCGCTGGAAGGCCTCGTCCACAAGCTCGGCCATCGCGAGCTGCGAGGCGCGAAATTCGAAACTTGGATGACGGGATTCGAGCAAGCCACCCGGGCCGAAAATATCCTCGACGGTGATCTCTTCCGGATTTTGGGGGACGACTTTCTTCGGCATGGTCCTGCGCGCGGGAGTGAGCGGCGCGTGAAAAATCTAAGTTATCACAGTGCGAGAGATCGCGCGGGCGCGCCGGAGAGTGCACGCAGTCAGAGGCGCAGGAACGTGATAACGTACCAAGTCCTGTATGGAAAACACCAAACCAGAACCGAGCGCTGCGCTGCCTTCGATCGTGATCGTAGGGCGGCCCAATGTTGGGAAGTCGACGCTCTTTAACCGCCTCACGGGTACGCGCCGATCGATCGTGACGAACGAGCCCGGAATCACGCGCGACCGCATCTACGGAACGGCGAATTGGGAAGGGAAAACATTCGAGCTGGTCGATACGGGCGGCATCGTGCCCGAGGACAAAGCGGGAATTCCGGGCGAGATCCTGCGGCAGGCGAATGTTGCGATCAAAAACGCGACGAGAGTGGTGCAAGTGGTGGATGGACGAGTAGGGCCGACGCCGCTCGACCAGGAACTCGCGTTGTTGTTGCGGCGTGCGGGGAAGCCGCCGGTGATCGCGGTGAATAAAGTGGACATCCCCAGGCAGGCCGAGCTTGCGGCGCAGTTCTACGAGTTGGGCGACGAAATTTTTCCGGTCTCCGCGGAACATGGTTATGGCGTGGACGTGCTGCTCGATGCGTTGACGGAAGGCATGGCCAAGAGCGACGCCGAGCCAACGCGGCCGTATGTGAACCTCGCGATCATCGGTCGGCCGAACGTGGGGAAGTCGACGTTGCTGAATCAGCTGGTGGGGCAGGAACGGTCGATTGTTTCCGACGTGCCCGGCACGACGCGCGACGCCGTCGATACGATCGTGGAGCGAAATGGGAAGGATTACCGATTTCTGGACACGGCGGGCATCCGGCGCAAGGGCAAGACGAAACTGATCGCGGAAAAACTGAGCGTAATTATGGCGCGCCAGCATCTGGAGCGCGCGGATATCGCATTGGTGGTGGTGGACGCGGCGCAGGGCGTGACGTCGCACGATGCGACGATTGCGAGCTACGCGGAGCAGTCCGGGCGGTCAGTGGTGGTGGTGATGAACAAGTGGGACCTGGCGCTCGAAGCGGCGAAGGAAAAATCGGCAGGTGTGGAGCGACGGGGCGGGAAGAGCGACGGGGGAAATTCGAACAAGCTGATTCAAGACTACGAGCCGCTGGTTCGCGCGCGGTTGAAGTTTCTTTCGTATGCGCCGATCGTATTTCTTTCGGCGAAGACGGGCGAGCGCGTGGAGCGGCTGTACGCGATGATCGATCGCGTGGTGGATGCGCGGCACAAACGGATTTCGACGGGCGAGCTGAACCGGTGGCTCTCGAATCTCGATCTTTCGCGCGGGACTTCGCCGGCGTCGCGCGAAGTGAAGATTTTCTACATCACGCAGGCGACCACAGCGCCGCCGACGTTCGTGCTGTTCACGAACCAGCTTCGGCCCCTGCACTTCAGCTATCAGCGATTTTTGGAGAACGAGTTACGCAAGGAGTTCGATTTCATTGGGACGCCGATCCGTTTTACGCAAAGGCTGAAGAAGCGCGGCACCCGGCAGCGCGACCGGACTGGTCCGCGCGATTCGAAGAAGCGGTAGCACCGGCGATCGCTGTGGCTCGTGAAAAAACTCTCTTCCGAATTGGCGAAGTCAGCCGGATCACGAACACTAAAACGTTTGTGCTGCGCTACTGGGAGACGGAATTTCCCATGCTGCAGCCGGTGAAAAGCCCGAGCGGGCATCGGCTCTACCGCCGCGAAGATATCGACACGGTAAATGAGATCAAGCGGCTCCTCTATGAAGAGGGGTTTACGATCGTCGGTGCGCGGAAGCACCTTTCGGGCGGGAACGGCGACGCTTGGCACGGCGCGCATGAGAACGGACTCGCCAGCGCGAACGGACATTTAAACGGAGAGACGGCGAGCGGGACGTTTGAGTTTGCAGGCGCAGGGTTTCACGAGCCGCAAACGACACGAGCTGGCGCGCCACGCGTAGTTGCGAAGACGCTGATCGAGCTTCGCGATGAGTTGCGCGCTGCCTTGACCCTCCTTGAAGACGAGTGATACGCTTTTTTTCGCCCATTTATACCGGTCGGGACGTAGCGCAGCCTGGTAGCGCGCACCCTTGGGGTGGGTGAGGTCCCGAGTTCAAATCTCGGCGTCCCGACCATCGCTTCCTTCGATTTTCCTTCCCTCAATTAATTTCCGGCCATTTCTGCAAATTTCTTGACAACGCTTCGCGCGGGTGTGAAAAGGTGTGCCCAGCGTTGCTCTCATACCCTTCGCGGCCGGTGCGCACGCGGAAAGAGGTCTGCCATGAAACTGAAGTCGTTTCGGAGTCGTGTCCTGGAAGCCGCGGTACTTGCCCTCGCGGGTCTTGTGGTGCTCCCCTGCGTTGCAGGCGCGCAGCAATACACAATCGGCTCGAGCAATACCGTGACGGCGGATCCACCGGTGCCTGTGCCGAACAACGTAAAGCCATGCGTGGTGCAGCTTTTCTCCGGCGTGCAGTTCGAGGACTACTCGGTTCACGATTACTCGTACACGCCGCCGAGCAACTGCAAGGGACCATACGAGAAGATCGTTTTCTCGGCGGACTTTAGCGTGACGGAAGGGATTCAGTATGACCGCACGGCGGTGGTCGACCTGGGCTACGCGAACATTTATTTCGGCACGACGGCGGAGCCGGGGCCGACGCTCTCGCCTTCGTGGCACATCGAGCGCGATGAGACCGACTACGCCGCGCTTTTCGCGGAGGCGCAGACGGGGCACATCATTCTCGGCAACACTGTGAACAGCGATTACAACGGCATCATTTCCGGGAGCGCCGAACTGAAGTTTTATCCGGCGAAGAATGGGTGGAACTCGACCGATACGAGCCGGCCGGCGGATCAGGTGTTGCCGCTAGAACAGCCCAATGGATCGGGCGGAATCAACGAGCCGGCATACCTGAATACGGGAACGGACCAGCTCGCGACGACGTTTACGCTGCCGAAGAACGTGGAGCGCGCGTACCTCGACGTGATTACGCAGAGCCAGATTAATGATGAATTTTGGTACAGCTGCGTGCCAAACGATGTGGCGACCGAGCTGCAGTCTTGCAACGGGACGAGTTTCCGCGAGGCGGAGATCAGCATTGACGGGCAGCCGGCGGGCGTTGCGCCGGTGTATCCGTGGATTTTCACGGGCGGGTTCGATCCGTACTTGTGGTTCCCGATTCCGGGGGTGCAGACGCTGAATTTCAAGCCGTATCGTGTGGACCTGACGCCGTTCGCGGGCGTGCTGAGCAACGGCGAACAGCACACGGTGGCGGTGAGCGTTTTCAACGCGAACGGGTATTTCTCGGCAACGGCGACGCTGCTGCTTTACCTTGACGACGGATCGAAGGAAGTAACGGGCGCGGTAACCACGAATACGCTGGCGAGCGCGCCATCGCCGGCGATCGCCGAGAACCTGCAGACAGATTCATCGGGTGACGTGACCGGTTCGGTTTCCACGACATCCGCGCGCAACTTCAAAATCTCGGGGTACGTGAAAACGTCGCACGGGCGCGTGGACACGGACGTCGAACAGAGCGTGAATTTCTCGAACGTGCAGGACTTCACGATCAATGCCAACCAATACGTGCAGGACATCACGCAGACGACGACGGTGAAGTCGCTCACGACCGCGCGGCAGGGATTCGCCGTTTCGTCGGCCGTCGAGACGTTCGGCTACCCGCTGACGTTCAACATCGTGGTGAATTTCAACGCGGATGGATCGGCGACGGAGGCGTTCACGTCGGGGCAGCAGTATCTGACGAACGTGCTGGCGCCGTTCTATGCGGGCACCGTGCAGAACAAGGTGAACAGCGCGGACACGCTGAATTTCGACGCGTCCGGCAATTTCACCGGGAACACGAACACGAAGTCGTCGCAGAGCTACAACTCGTTCGACACGGCGGGCGGATTCTATACGTGCTCGCTGGCATCAGCTAGCAACGCGCTTACTTCGGTGAGTAAGGGCTGCCCGGGCGAGAGTTCGAAGTAGCGGGGAGCGAGGCTTCGAGCGCGGCACGTAGGGGAACCCGCGGTGACCAACCGAGTTCGCGGCGGATCTTCGACGTGTCGTAGAAGCGATCTTGCAGCGAACGTTCGAGCTGATAGGTCGAGAAGCCTGAGGCGGCGGGCGTGGCTGTGCGTGCGAGCGGCCCGAAGACCGCTGCCGATGCGAGAACAGGCGCGGGCGAGAGAAATACGGTGCGGCTGTGCTCGACTTCATTGCGGACGAGGTGATAGCCGCCGAGGGTCAGCGCGTCGTCGTCGACGACGTTGTAGTCCCGAAGCCCGTCGCCGAACGGTTGTTCCGCGATCGCAACGAGTGCATCCACGACATTCTCGACATAGATCAACGGAACGTGCCATTCCGGCTCGCCGAATACGAAGTGCGTTTTCCCTGATCGAAAACCAATCAGGGCAGCCGGCGGAGGCTGGCTCGCACCATACACAATGCCGGGACGCACAATCGTGACTGGACAGACGTTACTATGGGAGAAATTCGCGACGGCCTGCTCAGCGAGAATTTTTGAATGGGAGTAGGCATCCCGTTTTTCTGGCGCCGGATCGAGCTTTGTTGACTCGTCGATCTGCTCGCCAGCGTCGATTCGTCCGTACACCGCGATGGAACTCGCATATACCACCCGACGAACTGAGGGAGAGCCTGCCGCGACCTTGAGCACTCGCTCCGTGCCACGAACGTTGGTCTCGAGAAAATCCGCAAGAGGCGCGGACGAGTTGACCTTCGCGGCGAGGTGAAACACAAGATTGGCGCCAAGAACTGCCTCATTGATTCCGGCACCCGACTCCACGTCTCCTTGAACGACTCGTACGCCGCGTTCGCCGAGCCAGCGCGATTTTTCTGGCGCGCGGACCAACGCTCGGACTTCGGCGCCCATTTCCGCGAGGCGGAGAACGAGCGCGGAGCCGATCAGCCCGGTCGCGCCAGTGACGCACGCACTTATTTTGGCGGTCGTGTGCTTTCCTTTGTGTGCCGATCGCGCCTTCAGCGAGTGTTGCGCGAACGAGCCGAATCGCGGTCTATGCTACAATTTTTGAACACGCGGAGGCGGCGAATCCGCGTTCGACCGAGTTTTTATCCCATTCCCGCGCGACTCGTACGGGCGGAGGCTTGCGCGGAGACTCAAACGAGTGGTATTGAGTAGCCGTCCGAAGCGGAGCCCAGCGGGTGGCATGACAGGCGAAACATTTTGACGATCACCACGGACATCCTTCTTTTTCTCGCTGCAATACCGTTTATCTACTACATTCTGGTGGTCTACAGCACTGCCCGATATTTTCCTGCGAGCTGGCGCGAAGCCGTCGAGGGAAAGAACGCGGGTTACACGCCGCCGATCAGCTGCCTGAAACCGATTAAAGGCCTTGACGAAGACGCGTACGAGAACTACGCAAGCTTCTGCAATCAGGATTATCCGCAGTACGAAATTGTTTTCTGCGTCGACCCGAACGATCCCGCGCTTCCCGTGCTTGAAAAATTGATCAAGGATTTCCCGCAACGCGACATCCGGCTTCTGATGGGATCGGGGCGCGATGCCATCAACGACAAAGTCGGCCGGCTCACGCGGCTCACCGTCGAAGCGAAGTACGACCTTTTCGTGATCACGGACGGCGATATTCGCGTGAAACCCGACTACCTGAGAGCGGTGGCGGCTCCGTTCCGAGACTCGAAGGTTGGAGCGGCGACATGCCTGTACGTTTCGACAGAAGAGAAGAACCTCACGCAAGAGTTGCAGTCGATCGGGATGATCTCGGATTTCTTCGCGGGGATCATGGTGGCGTGGAATCTCGACGGAATTAAATTCACGTTTGGCCAGACGATCGCCACATCGCGCGAAGCGAACGCCGCTTACGGCGGCTACCCTCTAATCGAAAACCGGCCCGCGGACGACGTGTACGCAGGACGGCTCGTGGCGGAGAAGGGCTACGAAGTGAAGCTGCTGCCATACGTCGTGAAGTCGGTGGCCGACTTCCAGAACTTGAAGGAATTGCTGTTCAAGCGCGCTCGCTGGATGACGGTGATGAGGCTGATGCGTCCGTGGGGGCACTTCGGGCTGATTTTCACGTGGGGTCTGGCGTGGGCGCTGTTTGCGATCGCGGTTCATCCCACGCTCACGGTGGCGGCGATTTATCTGGGCGGGTATGCATTTTTCCGAGCGCTAATTACGTGGATGATCGGCGTGTGGGGCATGAAGCAGAAGGGAATCTGGAGCAAGATGCCGCTGATCCCGCTTTGGGACGCGATTGCGTTTGGGATATGGATCGCCAGTTTCGCACGCCGCACGATCCGCTGGCGCGGCGTGGATTATTTCTTGCGCGAAGGCAAACTGGTGCCGGCTCATTCACCTCGCGGATGATTGGCGCGCTAGTCGCGAACTTCCCAACCTCGAATGGCTAAGAACCTCAAGATTGCGGTGGCGGGAGCGGGAGTTTACGGATCGACGATTGCGATCCGGCTCGCGGAACGCGGGCACGATGTGACGTTGTTCGATCCGCTTGGTATTGCGCAAGCCGCGTCTGCGATCAATCAGTATCGGATTCACTCCGGGTATCACTATCCGCGCAGTCCGGAAACGATCCAAGAAACACTCGAAGCCGGCGCCGAATTCCAGTCCACGTTTGCGCGCGCCATCGTGAGCAACAGCCGGCACTTTTACGCGATTCCGAAAGAGGGGTCGCTCACGCCGCCTGACCTTTTCGAATCGGTGATGTCGCGATTTGGAGTTCCTTTCGAGCAGGTGCGTCCGGACTGGATGAACTTCGATTTCATCGACAAATGCTATTCGGTGGATGAACATATCTACGATCCAGATATTCTGCGCGAAATGCTTGCCGCAAGAATTCGCGAGCTGAACATTCCGTTTGAGCGGCGTGCGTTGACGCCCGACACGCGCGACGGCTATGACACGGTCGTATGGGCGACCTACGGGCTTGGTCCAAGCCGCGGGATTTTCAAGGCGGCGAAATTTCAGGTCGCGGAAAAAATTCTGATCGAGCTTCCGCCGCAGCTTCGAGGAGTGTCTCTCGTTATCGTGGACGGGCCGTTCACAGCGTTCGATCCATACGGGAGCTCGGAGCGGTCGTTGTTTGGGTCGGCGAAGAACACGAATCACTGGACGACGACGAGTCCGACCGAACCGATTCCCGAGCCGTTCGCGACCCTGCTGAATCGTCCGAACTGGGAACCGTTTGAAGGCTCGCGCTTTGACGCGATGCGCAAAGACTCCGCGCTCGGTGTGCCGGCCTCGATCGACGCGAAGTATCTCGGCTCGCGATTTACCATTCGCGTGGTGGAAAACAATCCTGCCGAGGACCGCCGCACTCTTTACGTGCAAGATGGGAAGCCCGGCGAGATTCATATTTTCTCGGGCAAGGTGGTGAGCTGCGTGAAGGCGGCGCGGCTTGTTTACGAGAAAATTGAAGGCGCGTCCTCCGCTGCGTAACAACCGCGGCTAGCCGTTTGCGTACGTGCACGCAGCCGAATCAAGTAGACTGGATGTTGCAAGTTTTCAAAGGTGAGTCCGCAGAGCTGTCCGAACCAGACGCCGTGCGTCCCGATTGATGAACGAAACCCAGCCCACGCATCACCACCACACACTGCGATTCAAAACGGTTTTGATGATTCTGCTCGTGGTGATCTTCAGCCCGTTGGGCAACGTGCTACTCAAGAAGGGAATGACGAACGTTGGCGCGCTGGCGTTCGGTTCGCCGGCCGACGCGGCCCGTTCCGCGCTGGAAATTTTTACCTCGCCGTATATTTGGCTCGGCATTGGTTCGCTGATCGGATTTTTTGTGGCATACACGCTGGTCCTTTCCTGGGCGGATTACAGTTTTGTGCAGCCTGCTGCCGCCGTTGCGTACGCCGTCACCGCCTTGCTTGGACACTTCGTGATGCACGAGCCCGTGACGCCGCTCCGTTGGGCAGGCGTGATCGTGATTTGCCTGGGAGTATTCGTGGTGGGACGCACGCCGCCCCGAACGACGGAGCACACTTGAGAATCTGGTTCATGATTGCGCTGGTGTTGATCGTGGTGTGCGGCACGGCGGGTGAGCTGTGCGTGACGCGCGCGATGAAAGTGATCGGCGAAGTGAAGGAGTTCACGCCGGGCGCGCTGATCCGAGTAGCGATCCGGGCAATCCAGGTGCCATGGATGTGGGTCGGTATCGGGTTGATGGCGGTCGCGTTTTTCTCGCTGCTTGGAGCGCTGTCCGTGGAGAACGTCAGCTTCGTGGTTCCGGTGACGGCGCTGAGTTACGCCGCAGGCGCCTTCGGCGGCCAGGTGTTTTTAGGCGAGCGCGTATCGCGCGGGCGTTGGCTGGGCGTTTCGCTGGTCTGTATCGGGGTGACATTGGTGTTTCTAGGCAAGAACTAAGCGAAAGAAAACCTGCCGATTTACGTAACCGCGGATGAATAATCCACATCAAACCACGTTGGCGAAAAACGTGAGGCAGAGCAAAAACTGCATTAGAATGGTTTGACGCTGTTTTTCGGGGTGTTGAGGGGTCTTTCGGACTGGTTCCCAGCCTATCGCCGAAAGAAAAATGGAATTTTCGGAGTTCATGAAGGTAATAAGCACTGTGTACGCGCAGCGATCGAGTTAAATCCAGGCAGGAGAGCTTATGAAGATTGCAGTTCTGGGGGGAGATGGGTATTGCGGGTGGGCAACAGCGCTCTATCTCTCAAAGCAAGGGCATGAGATCGCCATCATCGACAATTTTGTGCGCCGCCAGTGGGACCACGAGCTGGGCGCGCAGACACTGACCCCGATCCGTCCTTTGAGCGACCGCCTTCGCGTTTGGCATCAACTCACCGGATTCAACATCAGCTCTTACATCGGCGACGTAACCGATTACGAATTTCTTGTGGGCATGATTCAGGATTTCGAGCCCGAGGCGATCATCCACTTCGCCGAGCAGCGCTCCGCCCCGTACTCGATGATCGACCAGCGCCACGCGGTGTTCACGCAGGTGAACAACGTGGTGGGCACGCTGAATTTGTTGTTCGCGGTCCGCGAACACGCGCCTCAGTGTCACCTGATCAAGCTGGGCACGATGGGCGAGTACGGCACCCCGAATATCGATATTGAAGAGGGTTACATCACGATCGAGCACAACGGCCGCAAAGACGTGATGCCGTATCCGAAGCAGCCGGGCTCGTTCTACCACCTCTCGAAGGTGCACGACAGCCACAACATCATGTTTGCTTGTAAGGTGTGGGGCCTGAGCGCGACCGACCTGAACCAGGGCGTCGTATACGGCACCGTCACCGACGAAGTGGCGATGGACGAAGCGCTGATCAATCGCTTCGACTACGACGAAATCTTCGGCACGGTGCTGAACCGCTTCTGCGTGGAGGCGGCGATCGGCCATCCGCTCACCGTGTACGGCAAGGGCGGGCAGCAGCGCGGCTTCCTGGATATTCGCGACACGGTTCGCTGCGTGGAAATTGCATGTCATCACCCGGCGAAGGCGGGCGAGTTCCGCGTGTTTAACCAATTCACCGAGCGCTTCTCGATTCTGGACATCGCGAACCACGTGCAGGCTGCGGGCAAGAAGATCGGACTCGACGTGGAAATCACGCACCTTCCGGATCCGCGCGTGGAAGCTGAGGAGCACTACTACAACGCAAAACACTCGAAGCTGATCGATCTCGGACTGCAGCCACACTACTTGTCTGAGAATCTGCTTGACTCGCTGCTGAAGATCGCGGTTCGCTACCAGGACCGGATCGATTCGTCGCTCATCATGCCGCGCGTGAATTGGCGGAAGACGCGCAACGAAAAGCCGCAGCAGGGCGCGCTTCGCGCTGCCGTGGGAACCAATGGCAAGAACGGCGGCAACGGCAGTCACGCCGAACCGCTTACACCAGTAGTGAGTGCGAAAACGCGTCGCACGAAGTAACAGAGTCGCTAGAACATCGTTGTACGGAATTTGGAGCGGAGGCCGGTGACGGTTTCCGCTCCTTTCTTTTTTACGCTGCTACTTCGTCGCGTCCTTCTTCGCTGGGTCGGTGGGGAACGCGACGTGACTCGGGTCGAGAATCTGCGTGAAGTCGCGGACGATTGAGTTTGCGACGCCAGGCTCGGGCTTTTCGATTTGCGAGTTCACGAAGGCAATGATCGTGGCGTCTTTTTCAGGAAAGTAATAAGCCCCGGTGTTATAGCCGGGAATTCCGCCGGTGTAGCCGTACCATCCGTCCGAACAACCAATGCCGAGGCCGAACGCGAGGCCGTACTCGCCGGTGGAGATGCAGTCGAGCCGGTCGCGTTGCGTCGCTTCGCTATTCGTTGAGCCCGACACGTAAGCCTTCACCCAGCGCTTCATGTCCGCCATGTCTGAAATCATGACGCCCGCGGCCCATGTGACCGACGGCGGCAGAGTCACTGTCACGTCGTCCCATTTGTCTTTTGCGAGCGCGAAGCCGTGCGTGAAGGGCAGCGGCATATTCGGATCGGTGGTCGGAAACGTTGTGTGAGTGAGCTTCAGCGGCTCGATGATGCGGCGCTCGATTTCATCGTGGACGGTGCTGTGTGTGACGGCTTCGATGATCAGCCCCAGCATCAGATAGTTCGTGTTGGAGTAGTTCCACTTCGTTCCTGGCGGGAAGAGCGGCGGGTTGGAGACGGCCGTGGCGATCAGTTCGCGCGGAGTCAGCTTTGTTTCCGGCGTGAGTTGGAGATTGTCGTACTGCGGGGCGTTGTAGGCGTCGATCAAACCGCTGCGCATCTGGCACAGCTCGCGCACGGTGATGTGCTCGCCGTTTGGAATTTTCACGCCGATGTCGAACTTGCTGACGGGATCGTCGAGACTGAGCTTGTGCTCGTCGACGAGCTGGAGCAGCACGGTGATCACGAACGTCTTTGTGTTGCTGCCGACGCGGAATTTGTCATCGAGCGCCATTGGCTGCTGCGGCGAAAGATTCGAATAGCCGACCGCACGGACGTAAGCGCCGCGACCGGGAACCCAAACGCCGACAACGGCTCCAGGGACAGAGCCGGGTGCCGGCTGCGCGCCGCCGAAGGCTTTGAGTTCCTTGGCGACGGCATCATCAAAGGCCTTCTCGGTGGCGGGCGGAAACTTTTTCTCTCCCGCGGCTTGCGCTTCGTGTTTTGCTGCAGACAATCCAATACCAAGCAGCACGAGGGCGAGCGAAACTCCACACACGAGCGATTTCATGGATGGTTCCTCACTGTTCGAAGAAAACGGGGCCTGATGCGCAGCGAAGCATACTTTTTTGCAGCGCATCGCGCCAACCCTTTTGCTCGGTGTGGACGAATAGAATTCTCGGGTGGGCATCGACGGTTTCGGTACAATTCACTCGGTCCGCGCATTCGTTCGCTTGATGTACGCGGCCGCACAGATATCGGAAGATGACGGATTTCTGCGAAATTCACCGCGAAGACTGGACCGCCTACGCTCTTGGAAACCTCGATCCAGGTGTACGTGGTGAGATGTCCGCGCATCTGGGCAGCGGCTGCATGGAGTGCGCGAAGCAGTTCGCGAGGGCACAAGTCGCGATCACGACGGGCCAGCATGCAGATGATGCTCCCGATCTCGTCGCAAATTTCGGATCGGAGGCCATAGCGCCGTTGTCTGCGCGGCCGCGCTGGAAATTCCGGAGCGTTGCGCCGTGGGTACTCGCCGCAGTCTTTTTTGGATTGTTCGTCGTCGCGGAACGCGCACACCTGAGTCTGCAGAAACAAATGCTCGACGCGCGCCAGCTCGATCCCATAACGAATCA
>JBEKJW010000177.1:0-9831 GCA_050011035.1 Candidatus Acidiferrales bacterium | reverse complement strand
GCGGGGAAGTAGCCGGCGGCTAGGGCTACCAGCGTGATCACGACGAGCATCGCGCCGAAGGTGGCGAAGTCGGCGGCCTGCACGCCGAACAGCAAGCTCGTCAGCAAATTGGAGAGCACGGCCGCGGCGACAATGCCGAGCACCATGCCGATCGCGCCGAGCATGAGCGTCTGCTTCATCACCGCGGCACGCACCCCCGATGCCGAAGCGCCCAGCGCCATGCGAATGCCGATCTCCGTGGTGCGCTGGCTCACGGAGTAACTCACCACCGCATAAATTCCCAGTGACGCAAGAATCAGCGCGAACGACGCGAATCCCGCGAGCAGCAACACGACGAAGCGCCTCGGCGACACGGCCTTATCCACCAAGCTCTGCACCGTACGCAGATTTCCCACCGCGAGATCCGGCGCAATCGGCGAAAGCGCGGTCTTCAGTTGCGAAGCCAGCACGTTGTTTGGAAGCGTGGTGCTCACCACCAGATTCGCCGCCGACCAGTCGTTGGTCTGAATGATGCTGAAGTACATTTCGTTGCCCGAATCTTTTTCAAGAGAAAGGTGCCGCGTATCTCCCACGATTCCAATCACGGTCGCGCCGCCGTTCATTTGCTGGCCGATGGGATCGCGGCCGCCGAAAACGTTGCGCGCCATCGATTCGTTGATCACGCAGTAGGCGTCGTGCTGATAGTTGCCGTCCTTCACGTCGATCTGCGGCGGAACCGGATCGTCCATCTCAAACACGCGCCCGCGAATCACCGGAATGCCCATCGCCTTGAAATAGCCGGGCGAGACGATGCCGATGAAAGCAAATGGATAATCTTCCGGCTTGTACTGGACGCCCTTGATGCCCGCTCCCCAGGTGCGATTCGTGCCGTAAGGCAGCGCATCGGTGATGCCCGCGGCAGAAACGCCGGGAATCTGATCGACGCGTTGAAGCAGGTCGAGGAAGTAGGCGTTCACTTTGGCTTTCGAGTCGTAGTTGCTGGTGGGATCGACGCGTAACGTTACAGCGTGTTCGGGATGGAAGCCGATGTTTACGTCGAGTACGCGGAGAAAGCTGTGGATCAAAAGCCCCGCGCCCACGACGAGCACGCTGGCGAGCGCGATTTCCGAAACCACGATTGCGTTGCGCACCCACGCGTGACGGCGGCCGGTGCTCGATCCGCGGTTGGAATCCTGCAGGCTGTCGTTCAGGCGCGACGCAGGAACATGCAGCGCCGGAACAAGACCGAAGAAAATGCCCGTGAGAATCGCGAACGCCACGGTGAACGCGAGGGCTTTGGTATCGACGGTGACGCTGCCGAGCATTGGAATCGAAACGCCGCTCAGCTGCGCGAGGCCTCGCGTACCGAGAAAAGCGAATACGAGGCCGAGCGCCGCGCCGCACAGCGAAAGCACCACGGATTCGGTGAGCATCTGCCGGATCAGGCGTACGCGCGTAGCGCCCAGCGCCGAACGGATGGCGAGTTCCTTCTGCCGCGATGCGCCGCGCGCGAGGAGCAAGTTCGAAAGGTTCGCGCAGACGATCAGCATCACTACGCCCACCGCGAACGCCAGCAAAATCACCGCCGGGCGCACCGCGCCGCTGATGTGTTCGGAGAGTGGTTTCAGGTACGGCTCGAAATCGTTGCGCTTGCCCTTATTTTCGTCCTCAAGCCGCTTGGCCAACGCGCCGGTTTCCGCCTGCGCGTTCGCGAGAGTCACGCCGGAGTTCAATCTGCCGATCACCGCGAGCGTGTTGCCCCACTTGTTGGTCTCGTCGTTCAACGGAAAGCAGGCAAACAGATCGACCTTCGTGCCCGGCGCGAAAATATTGCCGAAGTCGAAGGACGGCGGCAGCACGCCGATGATCTGGTACGCGCCGTCGTCGAAGCGCAGCGTGGTGCCGATCACATTGGGATTCGCGCCGAGGTCGCGTTTCCAGAAGTTATTGGAAACGACGATCACTTTGTCTTTGCCCAGCGCCTCCTCCGCGTTGAAATTGCGCCCGAGCATCATGTTCACGCCGAGCATGTCGAAGAAATTGTCGGTCACACCGACCCTGGTGAGGCGCACGGGTTTGGTGGTGCCGACCAGCAGAATGTCGCCGATGCCGTAGAACGGCATGTAGGCGCCGAGCGACTGCCACGACGGCGAGAGGCGGCGCATATCGCGGACGTAGTCCACCTGCGTGGTTTGGCCGGAGAGATCTTCCTCGGTGAGGCGGTGATTCTGAATCCAGACCAGGGCCGAAGGATCCTTGAAGGGCAGCGGGCGGAGCAGCAGCGCATTCACTACGCTGAAAATCGTGCAGCTTGCGCCGATGCCAAGGCCGACGATCAAAATCGCGAACAGCGCAAAGCTCATGTCCTTGCGCATCGCGCGGAATGTGTAGCGCAGATCCTGCGACATGGTATCGAGCCACGGCAGCCCGCGCTCTTCGCGATGCTGCTCCTTGGTCGACTCGCGAGCGCCAACGCGAATCAACGCGGCGCGGCGGGCATCCTCGGGCGACATGCCGTTGCGGACGTTCTCTTCGGCGAGCATCGACACGTGCGCTTCGAGTTCCTGATCGAGCTCGGCGTCGAGTTCGGACTTCGAAAAATAGGCGCGGACGCGCGCGAGAAAACGGCTCAGCGAAGTGGACACGTGGACTACCTCCGGGAACCCTCAAGCTGCAAAACTTTTCCGATCACGCCGGCGACGCGTTCCCAATTCTCGGTCTCGGCGGCGAGTTGTTTCTGCCCGCGCTTGGTGATCGTGTAGAACTTGGCTTTGCGGTTGTTTTCCGAGACGCCCCAGGCGGCGGAGATCCACTTTTTCTGCACCAGGCGGATCAGGCAGAGGTAGATCGTGCCCTGGTTCACCGCGAGCGCTTCGGCGCTGATCTGCTCGATGCGGCGCGCGATGCCGTACCCGTGCATCGGGCCCATCGCGTCGAGAGTCTTCAGCACCATTAAATCGAGCGTTCCCTGGAGGATGTCGGACTTTTGCTGGCCGGTCATGCCCACTCCTGTAGGTTGATTAAAGGAGTGTGGCACTGTTCCTGTAGGATGTAAAGAGAGCAGCATCAGCTACAGATACGCGGGGCGGTCGGGTAAAGTTCCGTCGGGCGGCGATCTCAACTCACGATACCGGCCGGACCCGTGCCGGACTAGAGCCTCACTAGGCGAGCACGGTAGTGGAATGGGTAGACGTGCCTGTGGGTTTGTGTAGAGTTACAGCCTCAAGCCAACCACAGACTGAAGTCTATTCCACAACCGTTCGCACCTAAGTTGAGCGTGCCAAGCACATAGATGTTGCCAGCATTGCGACCCAGCTACTTGTAGGCCAGCACCCAGTTCAGGACCGGATCGACGCCCGCCTTGTAGTCGTCCCAGGTGGGGATGATTTCCTGATCGGGGCGAATCGCGTTCTCCGGACCATCGGTGAACTTGTAGAACTTTATGGAGTAGTGCAAGTTGAGGTGCGAATTCGGCAGCCTGGTGGAATCGGCTTCCTGATAGCTGTTGGGCTTTTCGCCGATCTCCTGTCCTACCAGGATTGCTGCCGTCTGTTGCCGGAACTGCTCCGCGTTGTTCATCGCCGCTGAGAATGTATCGGCTCCAATCAAGACGAACAGATGTCCTTTCGCGTTGATGCCCGTCAAATCGCGAATGGGATGAATCATGTCGGATTCGCCTTCGGTGTAATCGCCGCCCCGGTTGCGCCTCAGGTCGATGGCGAGTTTCGCCGGGTGATGCTGGTCGATCAGCTTCATCATCTCGCGCATTCCGGGTTTCAGGTCGCGGATCGCGCGCACATTGCAGTACAGAGTCTGCCCGTATTCCAAGTACTGGCAGTCGAATTTATTCTGCGAGTCTTTCAGGTAGAGCGGCGGCTCCTTGTAAGCATTCAACAGGTTCGCGGCGTTCGCGTTGTCAGACGCGGCGTGGACGTCCACCGTGAACTCTTTTCCCGAATCGTCGACGACGGCATACGCCGCGGAGTTGCGATCGGAGGTGATGCCGAGTCCATGCAGCGCGGCTCCGGTGGTGAGGCAGGTTTCGATAAAGGTTTCGCCCGCCGGCGGATTCTCATCGCGCGAGAAAAGTTCTTTGCAGCGGTCCGCCGCCTGTTCCACCGGCGTGTTTCCAATTTTGACCAGCCGCGTTCCGAGAAGGCTGGCGTACGCGGGATCGGCTTCATCCACCCGGTATTCCTGGCCGAATCGCGTGACGTCGAGTGCGAAGCTCGAGGCATCGTGCGGAGTTTGCAAGTACGTATGCCCGTCGCCGACGAGACTCACGAGTCGCTGCATCCCGACCCACGTCTCATCGGCGTTGAGTTGCGGGAGATTCGCGTCGAGATCCGCCGCAGCTTTCTCGAATGCCGCCTGCGAAGTGAAATGAAATGCGTTGGCGTGCCGCTTCGGCAGTTCGCGAGCGAGGAAGTGGAGGTCATCTCGCCACTGATCGGTTGTAAGGTGGAGATTTTCGGGTGCGGGCGGCATGGAAAACCACCAGATGCCCAGTCCAATTGCACACGCAATCAGAGCGATCGCGACGACGAGCAGCCCTTTTCGCAAAATGCTTCTCCTCAGGATTGCACCAAGGCAACCACAGACTGAAGTCTATTCCACAACCGTTCGCACCTAAGTTGAGCGTGCCAAGCACACAGATGTTGCCAGGATCGCGGTCGTCGAAAGCAGCGTCCGTCGCTGCTTGCGCAGCGATTCACAGGCAGGATTGCCTGTGCCACCTACTCGTGGCGGAGCGCGACCATCGGATCGACGCGCGTCGCTCTGTAGGCCGGTACGTAGCATGCCGCGAGCGCAACCACCCCGAGCGCGACGCTGACCAGCGCGAGCGTCGTCGGATCGTGCGCGCTCACGCCGTACAGCGCGCTCTTCAGCAGCTTCGCCACCGCCAGAGTTCCCGCAAGTCCAATCGCGAGGCCGATCGCCGTCAACGCCAGCCCCGACTTCAACACGAGCGCGAGCTGCGCGCCGCGCGTAGCTCCGAGTGCCGCGCGCACGCCCATCTCGCGTGTTCGCTGCGACACCGAGTAGGAAATCACGCCGTAGACGCCGATCGCGGCAAGCAGCAGAGCCAGCCCCGCGAAAACGCCGAGCAGTACGGCGCGCATGCGATTGTCACCCATCGATTCGGCTTTGATTTCGTCGAGCGTGCGAATTTCATTCAGCGCCTGGTCGCTATTCACCGAATGCACTGCGTTCTCGATCGGCTTGATCACATTGGTGGGAGCGATTTCGCCCCGCGCCACGAGTGATACGTTGAGGTTCGGGCTTTGCTTCAGCGGTACATACATTCCCGCGCTGACGTCGCTGATCGATCGCGCTTTTTCGTCGGCCACTACGCCTATCACTTGCCACGGAATTTCCGGCCCGAGCGCCGGCTCGCCCGGAATGATTTGCTCGATGCGAATCGTGCGGCCGATGGGATCGGCATTGTTGAGAAACTGTTGCGCGAATGATTCGTTCACCACGATCACGGGCTGCGTGCCCGCCGAATCGCTCTCCGCGATCCAGCGCCCGCGAATCAGGCGCATGCCGATCGTCGAAAGATACGCGGGGCTTACCGACTTCATTCCCGCCGCGTGCCGGCGCGCGACTTCCACTTCCGGCTGTCCCTGCACCTGAAACGGCATTCCGTCCGACCAACCTTCGAGCGGCAAGGCGCTGGTGAGCGCTGCCGAACGCACCCCGGGAACCGCCGCGACTTTTTCGAGGATTTGTTCCTGATACGCGACGATGTGGTCGGAGTCCGGATACTGCTCGTGGCTCATCGACATATTCATCGAGATCACGTTGCTGGTCTCGAAGCCGGCGTCGGCGGCTTGCAACCGGTCGAGCGTGCGCATCAAGAGTCCAGCGGTGGCGAGCAGCACGAACGCGACGGCAATCTCACAGACGACCAGCACGTTGCGGAGTCGCGAGTGATGTGCACCGTGGCCTGCGCCCTTGGCGCCGTCCTTGAGCGACTCGACCACGTCGGTGCGTGCGCTGCGTAGCGCCGGAGCAATACCAAAGAAAATTCCCGTCGCTACGGTCACCGCGAACGTGAAGAGCAAGACTTCCCAGTTCAAGGAAACGGACGCTTCGGGTGGCAGCCAGTATTTCGGCATGAAGTCTTGAATCGCGCGGATCGCGCCGAACGCGAGGCCGAGGCCGATGATGCCGCCAATTCCGGCGAGCAGCACCGACTCGGTGAGAAATTGGCGGACCAGGCGCATTCGTCCAGCACCAAGCGCCGTGCGCACCGCGATTTCGCGTTCGCGTCCAGCGCCACGCGCGAGCAGCAGATTTGCAAGATTCAGGCAGCCGATCAGCAGTACGGCGCCGACGGCCGCGAGCAAAATCAGTAAGGATCCGCGCAGGTTGTCGTCCACGATCATGTCTTCGTAGCGGCGGACGGTCGCGCTCCAACCCTTATTCGATTGCGGATAATCGTGCTCGATCCGCGCGGCGATTCCGCGCAGCTCCGCATCCCCTTGAGCGAGTGTGACGCCGGGCTTCAACTTTCCCCACACCGTGATCCAGTGATAGTTGCGTGTGCGCTCTTCCGGTGCGAATGCGAGCGGCATCCAGATATCCGTCCAGCCGCGATCATACGAGCCGGACGGCAGCACGCCCGCCACGACGTAAGACTGGCCGTTCATGCGGATCGATTTGCCGACGATGTTCGGATCGGAGCCGAAGCGGTCTTCCCAGATGCGATGCGCGAGCAGCACTTCAAATTGTTTGCCGGGCTGGTCTTCGTCCTCGGCGAAATTGCGGCCGAGAATCGGCACGACGCCGAAAATGTCGAAATACTGCGGGCTCACGCGCGACACGTTAACCATCTGCGGTTTGTCACCGTCGGAGAGAGCTGCGTAACGCTCCGCTTTGGCGGAGACGAAATCGAAGCTTGAGCTTTGATTCTTCCAGTCAAGGAAATTCAACGCCGACGCGACGTTGATGCAGTTGTTGCACGGAACTTCCCACAGCCGCACGATACGGTCGGCGTCGGGGAAGGGCGGTTTGCGGATCAGTACGGCGTTTACGAAGCTGAACATCGCCGCCGTTCCGCCGATGCCCAGCGCGAGTGTGAGTACGGCGACCGCGGTGAAGCCGGGAGATTTTGCGAGCTGGCGCGCGCCGAATTTCACGTCGGCTACGAGCGAGTGCAGCCAATCGCCGGAGCGTTCTTCGCGCACGTTTTCTTTCACCGCCTCCACTCCTCCCACCTCAATTCGCGCGAAACGCCGCGCTTCGTCGCGCGTCATGCCTGCGCGTATGTTTTCGTCGGTGAGCAAGTCGACGTGCGCTCTAAGTTCGGCGTCGAGTTCGCCGTCAACACTTCCGCGGCGGAGCACGTTGCGCACGAAACTCTTCAAGCTGTTTACGAGTGGCATCGTCGTTCTCCTGCTCACATTTTTAGGTAGCACAGGCAATCTTGCCTGTGGGCGGGCGCCGCGCGGCTGCCCGCGCGTCGCTCGCCGATTGTGGTAGCGGCATAGGAGAACACCGAACGCTAACGGCCGTCGCCGCTCGCGCGGCGATCACAGGCAGGATTGCCTGTGCTACCTGAGCTGAACTATGCCACTCAGCCCCATCACGTCGTCTCGAGTGCTTGACCAATGGCCCAGCTGATCTTGCTCCAGCGGCGCGTCTCGGCGTCGAGCTGCTTGGCGCCGGCCTTCGTTAGCCGGTAATACTTCGCCTTGCGGTTGTTTTCCGAGTCGCCCCAGAACGCGGCGATCCACCCTTCGTCGGCCATGCGGTGCAGGGCGGGGAAGAGCGATCCCGGTTTCGGCACAAACGTGCCTTTGGTGATCAGTCCGATGCGCCGCGAGATGCCCAGGCCATGCAGCTCTCCGGCCACCAGCGACTTGAGGATGAGTAGATCGAGCGTTCCTTGCAGCAGCGCCGTCGATTCCTGTTTCAAATCGTGCTCCTATAGAAACCCGATACGACGCTACCAACGCTCCTATCGAATGTCAATAGGAGTACGCGAGCCGCCCGCGAAAAGTTCCGTAAGCTCGAAGGGAAATCGTGCCGGGAGGACTACAATGACGCCGCGGAGGAAATCATGCCAGCTTACGCCGTGTTCATTCGGGAACGCGTCCGCGACGCGAGTGCGATCGACGAATACAAAAAGCTCGCCAAGGCTTCATTCGCCGGCCATCCGGTAAAATTCATCGCCACGGCAGGGAAGCACGAGACGCTCGAGGGACCCACCGCCGAGAACGTCCTACTGCTCGAATTCCCCACGATCGACGCACTCCGAGCCTGGTACTTCAGCCCCGCCTACCGCGAAGCCAGCAAGCTACGTCACCAGGGCGGCGACTACCGCGTCCTGTTCCTCGAAGGCAACGAGTGATCGGTTGGTGCGCCACATAGAGGCACACAGAAAGTATTTCTATGCCACACAAGTCTCCGTAACCGCGTCGGCCGGGGGTGTAGTCCCGTAGACCTTTCATCGTTCGAGGCCATTCCTAGAAGACACTGGCTGGCAGGGGCATTCTAAGCGTTCGATATCAGACCTTCGAGGACAAAAGTTACGGTGGTTTGTGTGGCATAGAAATATTTTCTGTGTTCTTTCTGTAGCTGTGGAAACTACTGACGCTAGCTCTCGTAGTTCTACGAATTGCGCGTCCGAGCTTCGAGTGGTATCGGTAGTGCGATGCCGTCTCATCCCTACCGCCGCGAACTACCTCACGTTTTCCCTCCGGGCGTTCCAATCTTTGTGACTTGGAGACTTTTCGGCTCGTTGCCGGTGCGAAGAATTCGCAGCGCTACGAATCCCAAAATTAGTGCCGGCCAATGCTTTCGCGATGTAGATTGGGCGCACGATCGAACAGTTTCGGGGGCACTTTGGCTTCGCGACGCTCGGGTCGCTCGGATGGTCTGTGAAGAAATCGAGTCGGGCGCTTCCTACCGCGGGCAGTACGTTCTGCATGAGTTTGTGGTGATGCCGAATCACGTGCATATGCTGGTGTTTCCATCGGCCGAGATGGCTGAGGTAATGCACCACATCAAATTGCGGACAGCGCAACAAGCAAACCGCATCCTGCGCCGTGTCGGGCAATCCTTTTGGCAATCAGAGTCATTTGATCATTGGTGCCGTAGCGTGCAGGAGATGGTCAAGGTCCGGCAGTACATCGTCATGAATCCGGTGAAGGCGGGCTTAGCCAGGCGGCCTCAGGATTGGCCTTGGTGCAGCTTCTCCAGGAAGCTGGCACGTAGGCGGGGGGAGTTGCCAGTTGCTCTTCCGAAGGGCGCCAGTGCTTCACAAAAAGCCACAGAAAGTATTTCTATGCCACACAAGGCGCCTTAGCTTCGTCGGCCAGTCGTGTAGCGCCGTCGGCCCTGGAGCGAGTTGTGCTCCGTTGACCCGCCCCAATGTGCTGAAAAAGTCACCACGCACCTGGCCAGTAACGCTGTACTGCCAGAGCACACTCGGCCCCGCCGCGATTGTGCCCCGTAGAGGGACTTGCTACGTTAAGGCGTGACCTCCCTGCCCAAGGCCGAGCCACGCCCCGAGAAGCGCCGCCGGAGCAAGCGCATCAACGCGCGCGTGCCGGTGCTCGTTCATTTGCTCGATCCATCCAAGCGCCCGGTGACGGAATCGACTCACACGGTGGTGGTTAACGCGCACGGAGCGCTGATCCTGCTGGCCACGCCGGTCGAGCGCCAGGCCGTGATCCGCGTCGAAAATACGGTGAACCACGAAGAGCTGCTCTGCCGAGTCGCGCACGTCGGCGACAGCTTCATGGGCAAGACGCAGGTCGCCGTGGAGTTCATCAAGCCGTCGTCCACCTTCAGCCAGGCAGCTCTCGCGGCGAAACGCGCCGAAGTTCTGGGCGTCACCAA